>JBKPDG010000120.1:0-5733 GCA_046727755.1 Actinomycetota bacterium | reverse complement strand
GCGGATGGGTGCGCGGCTCGACCCGCCGTACGTCGTCCGGGGAGGCCGCGGCCTGATGATGACCCGGAGCCTCGGCGACCGCTGGTTCCGCCCGGTCGGCGTGGTCGCGGAGCCGGAGGTCGGCCGCCATGCGCTGGAGCCCGACGACGTGGCACTCGTGGCGGCGACCGATGGCGCGTGGGAGGTCCTCAGCGTCGAGAAGATCGCGCGCGTGGTGCGACGGGCCTCGACGGCCCAGGCCGCGGCCGAGGGGCTCGTCGACGCCGCGCTGGCCGAGGGCGCCACCGACAACGTGACGGCGCTCGTGGTGCGCCTGCCCGACCTCGCTCAGCCCTCGGTGCGGCGCTTGTACTCCTCGTAGAGCTTCCAGGTCGCGTCGTTGAAGGGATAGTAGCGGCCCGGCGAGCCCGGATGACGCTCGAGCTCCTGCTTGATCACATGCTCTACCGCCTGGCGCTCGGCCGCGATCTTGATGACCTCGTCCGCCAGGAGCGCCGGGACGACCACCACCCCGTCATCGTCGCCCACGATCACGTCACCCGGGCGCACGGCGATGCCCCCGCAGGCGATGATCTCGTTCACTCCCCACGGCCAGTGGACCGCTGGCCCCTGCTTGGCCGTCGTCGAGTGGCAGTATACGGGGAAGCCGTACGCTCGCAGGCCCTCGCTGTCCCGCACGGAGCCGTCCGTGACGAGGCCGGCGACCTGGCGCTGGAACAGCCGAAAGAACTTGATCTCGCCGCCGATCGACTCCCACGGCCCGACCGACGATGCCACCAGCACCTCGTGCTGGCCGCACAGCTCGAAGGCCACATACTCCGGCGACGCTTCGCCCTTGGGCTTGTCGGCCGCGACGTCCGGCCGGTGTGGCACGAAGCGGAGGGTGACCGCGCGGCCCACCATCCTCCGGCCCGGGAAGAGCGGCCGGGCGCCGTGGATCATGGCCTGCGGCCACTGCTTGACCCACAGCGCGTCGATCAGGGTCTGTGTGGGGATGCGGCCGAGCTGCGCGAGCTTGTCGGCGGGAACCACCGGGGCCTCCGTCATCGAGTGACCTCCAGGCAAGGCAGGTAGGGGTCTCGGGCTAGCCGCCCGGCCGGCGCCCGCCCATCATACCCGGTGGGACGGGGTCATCGGACCGCGAGGGCAGCCAGGAGCCGCCGCCAGGCCAGGCCGCTCCATACCAGTTCCCGGTAGGTGCGGCGGCCGGCCACGACCTCGGTCAGCGCTTCCCCGGCCAGCTGGCCGACCCGCGGAACAAGCCGGCGCACGAGGCCCGGCCGGCGGTAGAGCACCCACGCCAGGCCCCGTGCGATGCGAAGCTCGCGGAGAATGCCGCGTTCGAGCGCTGCGCGGTACTCGACCGCGGCGGCGCGAGACTCGAGCCGAGCCCGGAGGAGCGACTCCGCGGCGAGACGTCCGCTCAGGATCGCGAGGGAGATCCCCTCGCCCGTAAGCGGGTCCGCGAGGCCGGCGGCGTCGCCCGTGAGGAGGACTCGACCACGCGCGGCGTCGCGCCGAGGCCGGATGGGGATGGGCGCTCCCCGGACGCGCAGCACGCTCGCCTCGCCGAGACCGACGGCGTCGAGATAGCGCGAGAGCTCGTCACGGAGGCGCCGCCTGACGTCGCCGCGCGTGAAGACACCGACGCCCACCGAGAGGTGCGTGGCCTTGGGAAAGACCCATCCGTAGCCTCCAGCCGGGACCCCGAGATCGAACCGGGCGCGGTCGGTGTAGCGATCGAGGACGAGAGAGGGCACCTCCACCTCCGCCTCGAGGGCGGGCACCGAGGCCAGCGGCTGGGTCCAGCCCGCCGCGCGGGCGGTCGGGCCGGTCGCGCCATCGGCCGCCACGAGGAACCGGGCGCGCAGCGACCCGCGATTCGTCTCGACGGCGACGTGGTCCGCCCCGAGCCCGACGCGCTCGATCGCGCACGGCGTCCAGAGCGCGGCACTTGCGGCGCCGGCGGCCTCGGCGAGCACGAGGTCGAGCGGCGCGCGCATCGCCATGTGGACGAGGGGCGTCTCTCGCTCGACGGTCACGGCAAGGCCGGCGGCCACGAAGCGCGATTCGACCTTGCCGAGCCGCCGCTCGACCGGAATCGCCACACCGTGCGGCAGCGCTTCGAGCGCGCGCGCCACGACGCCGCCCCCGCACGTCTTGTCCCGGGGGAGCGGCGCCCGGTCGAGGAGAGCCACGTCGACCCCCGCCCGGGCCAGGACGAGGGCGGCCGTGGCGCCGGCGGGTCCGGCCCCCACCACCAGGACGTCGACCATGGTTCCGCCGGACCACGGCCGGCCGTTCGTGGCTCCGGCCGGGACGGACGTCAGCGGCCCTTCCACGCCGCGCGCCGCTTCTCGAGGAACGCCCGGACTCCTTCCTGGAAATCCTCGCTCAGGTAGCAGGAAAGGAGAAGATCCTCCGCATCCCGCACGGTGAACGCCTGGAGGATCCGGCGCGTCGCCTCCTTGGCCGCGGCGAGCGTGAGCGGCGCGAACGTCGCGATCTGCGCCGACAGCTCGCGCACGCGGCCCTCCAGCGCGGCGGCCGGATGCACCTCGTCGACCAGCCCGAGAGCCTTCGCCCGGCGCGTCGACGAGCCGGGCGGTCAGCATCAGCTCGCGCGCCCGGATAGGCCCGACGGCGGCGGCCAGGAGCGACACGCTCGACGGCGCGGGGCAGTTTCCGAGGGTCCGCGCCACCGGCGCCCCGAAGCGGGCGTGGGCGGCGACGAGCCGGAGGTCGCAGGCCAGGGACATGAAGAGTCCCCCACCCACGGCGTCCCCCTGCACCATCGCGATCGTCGGCCTCACCATCCCGTGGATCCGGCGCAGCACGCGGCCGATGCGCGCCTCGTAGGCAAGCGCGTGCTCGCGGGTCCGGAACTCCAGGAACTGCCGGATGTCGGTGCCGCTGACGAACGACTTGTCGCCGGCCCCGCGGAGCACGACCACCCGGACGTCCGGGTCCGCGTCGAGGCGCTCCATGTGGTCGTGGAGCGCGTCGTACATCTCGAACGTCATGGCGTTCCGCGCCTCCGGCCGGTTGACCGTGAGGACCGCGACGCGCCCCTCGCGCTCCAGCAGGATGTCACCCGCCCCGTCGGTGGCCATCCTCGATCCGCTCCTCTCCGGGCCCATCCTTCACCGCACCGCGACCCGGGGCCGATCATACCGCGAGCACGGGGCTCGAAGTTGCCAGGCGTCCGACGACCTGTGGTACAAGAGGGCCTCGTGGAGCGAAGCCGGCGGAACGTGCTCCTGCTCGCGCTCTGTCAGGCTGCCTCCCTCAGCACGGCCTCGCTCATGGCGACGATCGGCACGCTGGCGGGACACGACCTCGCTTCCGACAAGTCGCTGGCGACGCTGCCGGTCACGGCCCTCACCGTCGGCACCGCGCTCGGCACGATCCCGGCCTCGCTGCTCACACGACGCGCCGGACGCCGGCTCGCCTTCATCGTCGGGAGCGGGCTCACGATGGCGGGCGGCCTGGTCGGAGCGTGGGCCGTCGTCGTTCGGAGCTTCTGGCTGCTCAGCGGCGGGGGGTTCCTCCTGGGCAGCGCGGCGGCGTTCGCCCAGCTCTACCGCTTCGCCGCCGCCGAGGCGGTGACGCCCGAACGACGGGGCCGGGCCATCTCCTTCGTGCTCGCCGGCGGTCTCGTGGCGGGCTTCGTGGGGCCTCAGCTCGCCCGCACGACCGCGGATCTCCTCGACACGCGGTACGCCGCATCGTTCCTCTGCATCCCGCTCTTCGCCCTCGTGACCGTCGGGCTCTTGCTGGGCCTCCGCCTGCCGGCGCCCGTCGAGTCGCGTGTCGCGGGCGCAGCGCGCCCGGTCAGCGCCATCGTCCGGCAGCCCCTGTTCGTCATGGCCGTCATCAGCGCGATGGCAGCGTACGGCGTGATGAACCTCCTGATGACCGGCACGCCGCTCGCGATGATGGCGCACCACGCCCACGGCTTGAGCGACGCGGCGTTCGTCATCCAGTGGCACCTCGTCGGCATGTTCCTGCCCGGTTTCTTCACGGGCACGCTCATCCAGCGCACCGGCGAGCGCGCCACGATCGCGATCGGCATCGCCGTCAACGTCGCGAGCCTGGTGGTGGCGGCTTCGGGCTCGACGGTATGGCATTTCTGGCTGGCACTGCTGCTGGTGGGCGTGGGCTGGAATCTCATGTTCGTGGGCGGCTCCGCGCTCGTGACCCGGACCTACATGCCCGGAGAGCGGACGAAGGCCCAAGCGGCCAACGATTTCCTGATCTGGACGACGGTCGCGGTGACCTCGCTCTCGTCCGGCCAGCTCCTCCATCGGCAGGGCTGGACGGCGATCCTCTGGACCGCGGGTCCGCTACTGGCGCTTGCGGCCGCTGGAATTCTGGCCGCCTGGGTCAGCGAACGGGCGCGCCCCCCGTCGCTTGGCGATGCCTGAGGCACGTATTTGCGGCTATGCGAATCCTCCCTACCTCCGTCCGTTGGTCCGATAGTTCCACACGAACGGCGAAAGCCATTGAAAACCAACGAACACTGGGGAAGACGGGAGGCCCGTGTTCCCCTATGTTCTACGGTCTTCGACCCCTTCGGCTTAGCAGATCCTTAGCAGCGGACAGTCGCGCGTGGCGCCCGACCTGCCCCCCGCCGCGATGTTCCTGAGCTGGGGGGCGGACCCGGCCCGCATGACCTCTGAGCCCCTCGCGCCGGCGACCCGTGAGGGTGTCCCTGTCGCCTGGCCCGAAGTCCCGCCGGGTGACGTACGTACGCCGCTAGAGGTCGGTCTGTGCGCGGTCTGGGCCGGCCCCTGACGGGGCGCCGGCCGCAGCGCGTCTGCTCCCCCGGTGTCGCATCATCCGCTGGCGTGTGCGGCGCGCCCATGAGCCCGCCGCCACGCTCGCCCGGCTCCGCGCCGAGAACGCGGCCCTCCGGCAGTGGGTTGGCGAGCTCGAGCGCCTGGTCGGTCAGCTCAAGCAGCGCCTCTGGCCCACGGCGTAGCGCCGCCGCCGCCTCGCGCGGTCGGCGCCGATCGAGGCGCGGTCGGCGCCGGACCCTCGCGCACTACAGCGGGTGTTCCGTGCGCTGGCTGCGGGACCGCCCTCGCCGACCCCCACCGTCCGCCCACTACCGGCCCTATGGCAAGGTGCTCGTCCGCCGGAGCGACTGGGATCACTGGCTCGCGCACTACCGTCAGGTGGGCAGGCCGGACGTGGCGCGGGTAGTGACCGAGGTGCTCGGGAGTCTCGCCCGGTAGCTGGAGATAACTGGTGACGAGTGTCCCCTATTGACCAAAACGGTGAAGTACCCTATACAGGTTCATCCGGCTTTTCCGTGGGTAGCCGGGTAGAGGTCGAGGCCACCCCAGTGGAAGTAGATGGCCGCCTTGAAGTGTTCTCGGTTCCGGAAGCCGTAGGCCAGCTTCTTGATAGCCTTCCAGGCTGGCCTGTTTGCGGTCCTCCGCGAGGTATTCGACGGTCGCCTGGTCCAAGTCGCAGATGAGCGTGAGGTACTGGTGCCCCTTGGCGAAGATCTCTACTCGGCTATCCACGGAATTCCCGGATGAATCCGCTAAGGAGACAGGATGCGGAGGCCACTCATGACGTTATTGCTGTTCATCGGCGGGCTCTTCTTGGTTTCTTCCGGTTTGGCCCAGGGACAGGAGGCGGCGGCTTCCCGAGAACCCTTGGCCATTGTCTCCGGACAGCCCGTGTACGAAAAGGATCTTCTACCGCTGATCCAGGGGCAGC
>JBKPDG010000119.1:0-7191 GCA_046727755.1 Actinomycetota bacterium | reverse complement strand
GCGCGGAACCACCTTGTTCACCAGACCGAGGCGCTCCGCGTCCGCGGCGTCGATCGTCGACGCACAGAGCAGGAATTCCTTCGCCTTGCGCGGTCCGAGCTCCCACGGTTCGACCAGCAGCTCGACGCCGGCGCCCGTCATGCGCAGGACGGGGTTGGAGAACTTGGCGTCGTCGGCGGCGACGATGAGATCGCACATGCACGCCAGCATCAGGCCGGCGGCGGCGCACGCGCCCTGCACCGCCGCGATCGTCGGTTTGGGGAAGTCGCGGATCTTCACACACCGGTCGAAGTACATGACCTGCTCGTGGTGGAGCTTGCCCTCGGGCGTGTCGCGCAGCTTCGCCCACTCGTCGCCCTTGGTGAGCAGCTCCTTGAGGTCGTGACCGGCCGAGAAGTGCTTGCCCTCGCCGGCCAGCACGATGACCCGCACGTCATCGTCGTCGCCGGCGCGGTCGAACGCGGCGTCGAGCTCGTCGATGAGCTGCGTGTTCTGTGCGTTGGCAGACTCGGGACGATCGAGGGTGATCGTGCACACCGGCCCGTCGACCTCGTAGCGGACCGTCTCGAACGCCCCCTGCGTTCCTGACGTCATCGTCATGAATGTAGTGCGCGGCGCGTTCCGGGCCGCGCCGCGTCAGCGCTTCGGTTCGCGAGGGAGCGCGAGGACGTGCTCACCGATGATGTTGCGTTGGATCTCGTTCGTCCCGGCCCAGATCGACGACGCCTGGTAGTACAGCCAGGAGCGCTGCCAGCTGCCGTCGCCGGGGTTCTCGTGCGCGCCGCGCCACAGCGGCGCCGCCGGGCCGAGCACCGTCATGACCGTGTCGTGCAGGCGCTTGCTCATCTCGCTCCAGTAGAGCTTCAGCGCGCTGCCCTCGGGGCCGGGCTCCTGGCCCTTGGCGAGCCGGGACAGGGTGCGCCAGTTGTGCAGTTGGAACAGTCGCACCTCGACCGCGGCCTGGGCGAGGCGCCCGCGCAGCCGATGGTCGTCGAAGGCGCCCGACTCGAGCGCCATGCGGAGGAGCTCCTCGACCAGCTGGATGTGGATCACGAGCTGACGGGGGTTGATGCCCCGCTCGTGCGACAGCGTCGAGCTCGCGATCCGCCAGCCCTCGTTCTCGGGGCCGAGGAGCTGCTCGCGGGGGACGAACACGTCGGCGAAGAAGACCTCGTTGAACTCGGACTCGTCGGTGATCTGACGCAGCGGCCGCACCTCGACACCGGGCGCGCGCATGTCGACCACGAGATACGAGATGCCGCGCTGCTTCGGCGCTTCAGGATCGGTGCGGGCGAGGCAAACGCCCCAGTCCGCGAACTGTGCGTAACTCGTCCACACCTTCTGGCCGTTCAGCAACCAACCGCCCTCGGCTGCCTCGGCGCGTGTGCGCACGGACGCAAGGTCGCTGCCGGCGCCGGGCTCGCTGAAGAGCTGGCACCACAGCTCGCGCGCCGAGAGGATGTTCGGCAGCCAGCGCGCCCTCTGCTCGGGCGTGCCGTGGGCGAGCAACGTCGGTCCGACGAGGTTCACGCCGATCCGGCCGACCAGCTCGGGCGCGCGGGCGCGCGCGAGCTCCTCGGTCACGATGAAGTGCTCGACCGCACCGGCGCCGCGACCTCCGTACTCCTCGGGCCACGCCACGCCCACCCACTGGCCGCCGGCCAGCTTCGCCTGCCAGTCGCGCCCGAACGCGACCTCGTCGGCCAAGTCGTCGAAGTGCGGCGGGAGGCCCTTGCCGTACTCCCACGGGAGGTGCTCGCGCAGCCAAGCGCGGACCTCTCCGCGGAGCTGCGCTTCGGCGTCCGTCGGCTCGAGGTCCACTGGTGCCGCAGAGTATCGGCCCGCGCATTAGCGTCTCCGCGTCGAGGAGGCGCGATGGCAGGGTCAGAGAATGCGCTCCGGGTCGGGATCTTCCCGACGACGGGGCCGCTGGGCGATATCGCCGACGCCGCCGCCTACCTCGCGCACATGCACGACGCCGGCATCGATCACGTGTGCTGCGGGGACCACGTGAGCTTCTTCGTCGGGGTCGGCCTCGACGGGCTCCTCCAAGCAACCGCGCTCTCGATGCTGCACCCGACGCTGCCCGTCATGACCGGCGTGTACCTCCTGCCGCTGCGCAATCCCGTGCTCGTCGCCCGCCAGCTGTCCGACCTCGATCAGCTCGCACCCGGTCGACTGATCTTCGGTGTCGGCATCGGCGGCGAGGACCGGCACGAGGTCGAGATGTGCGGCGTCGACCCTGCCACGCGCGGGAAGCGCATGAACGAGTGCCTCACCGTGCTGCGCGAGCTACTCACCGGCGCGCCGGCGACCTTCCACGGCGAGTTCTTCGATTTCGACGACGCGCGCGTCCTGCCTGCGCCGGCCGAGCCGATCCCGATCATCGTCGGCGGCCGGTCGGATACCGCGGTGCGGCGGGCAGGCCGTCTCGGCGACGGCTGGCTCGGTATCTGGAACTCGGCCCGCCGCTTTCGCGAGGTCGTCGAGATCATCGCTGACGAAGCCGGCCGTACCGGCCGCCCGGATCCGCCGACCCGGCACGCCATGCAAGTATGGTGCGGCCTCGCCGACACGAAGGAACGGGCGCGTGCGCATGTCGCGCCGGCGATGGAGGCCTTCTACCAGATCCCGTTCGAGCGGTTCGAGAAGTACTCGCCGTACGGGACGCCCGATGACGTCGCCGAGTTCCTCGCTCCGTACGTCGAGGCCGGTTGTACCGCGTTCAACCTGATCCCGCAGGCGGACGATCGCGATGCCTCGCTGGCCGGGGCGGCCGCGGTCAAGAAGCTCTTGGCACGCGTGTGAGCGATCGCATCGTCATCGGCCGCCGGTTCTGCGGACCGCCCGACAGTGCCAACGGAGGGTACGCGTGCGGCCTCGTCGCGGCGCACGTCGAAGGGCCGGCCGAGGTGACACTCCGCCTGCCGCCGCCGCTCGAGACACCCCTGCGCGTCGAGCGCGCCGGCGACGGATCCGTGCGCGTGCTCGACGGGGATGCCCTCGTCGCCGAGGGGGTGCGGCGGGACGACGAGCTCGGCATCGACATGCCCGAGCCGGTTGGGATCGCCGACGCGGCGGCGGCCGGCGCAGCGTCGCACTTGCACGCGCACCCGGAAGAGCATCCCTTCCCGACGTGCTTCGTCTGCGGTCCGCAGCGGGCGGCGCCCGACGACGGGCTGCACGTCCTCGTCGGCCCGGTCGCGGGACGCGGCGTCGCGGCTGACGCGTGGACGCCGGCGGCCGAACTCGCCGGCGCCGGCGGTGTGGTCCGGCCCGAGTTCGTGTGGGGGGCGCTGGACTGCTCGGGAGGTGTCGGATCGTGGCTGGCCGATCCGATCGACGGCAACCCGTTCGTGCTCGGGCGCATGGCTGTGACCATCAACGGTCCGGTACGCCCCGGGGCGCCCCACGCCGTCGTCGGCTGGCGCGCCGGACATGAAGGACGCAAGGTCACCGCGGGCTCGGCCGTGTTCACCGCCGACGGCTCACCCGTCGGCCTCGCCCGGGCGACCTGGATCCAGCTCGCCTAGCTCCGCTGGTCGATCGGGACGTACTTGCGCTCGGTCGGGCCGATGTAGATCTGGCGCGGCCGGCCGATCTTGGTCTTCGTATCGTGCATCATCTCGTTCCAGTGCGCGATCCAGCCCGGGAGCCGGCCGATCGCGAAGAGCACCGGGAACATGTCGGTGGGGAAGCCCATGGCCCGGTAGATGAGCCCCGAGTAGAAGTCGACGTTGGGGTACAGCTTGCGCTCGATGAAGTACTGGTCGTTGAGCGCGACCTGCTCGAGCTGGCGCGCCAGGTCGAGGAGCTCGTCGCTGCTGTTCAGCGCGGCGAGCACGCGCTCGGCCGTCGCGCTCAGCACGCGCGCCCGAGGGTCGTAGTTCTTGTAGACCCGGTGGCCGAAGCCGGACAGCCGGAAGGGGTCGTTCGGGTCCTTCGCCTGGCGCACGTACTTGGCGACGTCGCCACCGTCGGCGCGGATCCGCTCCAGCATCTCGATCACCGCCTGGTTGGCGCCGCCGTGGAGCGGACCCCAGAGCGCGTTGATACCTGCGGCCACCGAGGCCCAGAGGTTGGCCTCGCTCGAGCCGACGAGGCGCACCGTCGAGGTGGAGCAGTTCTGCTCGTGGTCGGCGTGGAGGATCAGCAGCTGCTTCAACGCGTGCACGACCGTCGAGCTCACCTCGTATCGCTCCGAGGGCACCGCGAACATCATCGTCAGGAAGTTCTCGATCAGGTCGAGCTCGTTGTTGGGATAGAGGAACGGCTGTCCGATCGACTTCTTGTATGCGTAGGACGCGATGGTGGGGAGCTTGGCGATGAGGCGCACGATCGACAGGTGCACCTGCTCCTCGTCGTGGATGTCGTCGCTGTCCTGGTAGAAGGTCGACAGGGCGCTCACGACCGAGGACAGGATCGCCATCGGGTGCGCGTCCTTCGGGAAGCCGTCGTAGAAACGCTTGACGTCCTCCTTGATCAGCGTGTGGCGACGTACCTCGTAGCGGAAGGCATCGAGCTGTTCCTGGGTCGGCAGCTCACCCCAGATCAGGAGGTAGCAGGTCTCGAGGAACGACGGATGCTCGCGCTCCACGAGCTGCTCGATGGGGATGCCGCGGTAGCGGAGGATGCCGGCGTCCCCGTCGATGTAGGTGATCGCGGACTCGCAGGATCCGGTGTTCACGAACCCGTAGTCGAGCGTGACGAAGCCGGTCTGGGAACGCAGCCTCGAGATGTCGATCGCGGGTTCGTTCTCGGTGCCACGGACGATCGGGAGCTCGACTTCGGACTGGTCGTAGCGCAGGAC
This sequence comes from Actinomycetota bacterium, assembly GCA_046727755.1. Lineage (GTDB taxonomy): Bacteria > Actinomycetota > Acidimicrobiia > IMCC26256 > JACDBD01 > JALZAA01. Next base: position 2,381 of record JBKPDG010000119.1, on the reverse strand, counting down.
GACGGGGGGTTCGCTCATGTCCGGCTCCTTCACTTCGAGTCGCTTCGAGCGTACCGACCGCCGGGCGACGGCGGGATCGCCCCGGTAGCCTCCGTCGTGCATGGATTTCGAGCTGTCGAACGACCAGCTCGCGCTTCGCGAGGGCGCGCGCGAGCTGCTCGACGGCTTGGCGCCGACGACGCGCGTCCGCACGGTGGTCGATGCCGGTGGGGGAATCGACCACGGGCTCTGGAAGGCGATGGTCGAGCAGGGGTGGACGGCGGTCGAGGTGCCGGAGGACGGAGGCGGGCTCGGATTCGGCGCCGTGGAGGTCGCGGTGCTCGTCGAGGAGATCGGGCGTCACGTCGCGCCGGCGCCGTTCCTGCCGACATTGCTCGCGGCGAACGCGCTGGCGCGCGCGGGACGTGACGACTGGGCCGACCGGCTCGCCGGCGGCGAAGCCATCGGCTGTGTCGCCTGGACCCGGCCGGGTCGCGGCGACGTGCACGCGGTGGGCGACCGTCTCACCGGGCGCACGGATCCGGTGCCGTTCGCGCCGAGCGCCGACGTGGCCGTGGTCGTCGCCGAGACCGACGAAGGCCCCGCACTGTTCGCGCTGGAGCTGGGCGAGCGTGAGCGGCCACCGCGCGAGCCTGCGATGGACCTGACGCGCGAGCTCGGCTGGCTGCGCTTCGATGCCACGGCCGCCGTTCGCCTGGGCGGCACCGGCGAGGTCGACGCCGTGGTCGACCGAGGGGCCGCGTTCACGGCGGCGGAGATGCTCGGCGGCGCGTCGCGTGCGATGGACATGGCGGTCGAGTACGCCAAGGACCGGGTGCAGTTCGGCCGTCCGATCGGCAGCTTCCAAGCCGTGAAGCACCGGTGCGCCGACATGCTCGTCGACGTCGAAGGGATGCGTTCGAGCGCGTACTGGGCTGCGTGGTGCATCGGCGCGGGTGACGAGGACGCGTCGGTCGCCGCCTCGACGGCGAAGATCTGGTGCTCGGACGCGTCGAAGCGCGTGATGGCATCGGCCCTGCAGGTGCACGGCGGGATCGGCTTCACTTGGGAACACGACCTGCATCTGTTCCTCAAGCGCGCCCAGCTCGACCAAGTGAGCTTCGGTGACGCGGCCTTCCACCGGCAACGGCTGGCCGACCTGCTCCGCCCGCGGGTCGAGGCGGGCCGGAGCGTCATCTGACAGGATCGCAGCCGGTGCGCAGGGGCGACAGGCGAGCGGCGCTCGGGTCGATCACGGCCGCGATCGTGGTGGTCGCAGTCGTGGTCGGATCACCGCGTGCCGGCGCGAACCGCCTCGACGACACGCTGCGGCTCAACCAGGTGCAGGTCCTGGCGACGCACAACAGCTACCACGTCCAGCAGGACGTCCCGATCGCTTCGCCTCCGACGCAGCAATACACGCACGCGCCGCTCGACCAGCAACTCGACCTGGGTGTGCGAGGCTTCGAGATCGACGTCGTGAACGCGCCCGACGGACAGTTCCCGGTGCTCCACACTCCCGTTGTCGACAACACGAGCAACTGCACACCGCTCGCGCAGTGCTTGGAGGTGACGCGAACGTGGTCGAGGGCGCATCCGGGCCACGTCCCGATCTTCATCCTCGTCGAGCCCAGGGACGACCCCATCGACTTCGTAATCGATCAACAGCTGCGTCAGTTCGACGCCGCCGGCCTCGACCAGCTCGACGTCCTCGTCCGCTCCGCGCTCGGGCGTCAGCTCATCACGCCCGACAGTGTGCGCGGCAAGGCGAAGACGCTGCGCGCCGCCGTCACCGGTCGCGGCTGGCCGACGCTGGGCAAAACCCGGGGCAAGATCATGGTGATCCTCAACACCGGCGGCCCCGTCCGCGACGCGTACCGCCAGGGCCACCCGTCGCTCGAGAAGCGGGCCATGTTCGTGACCTCCGGGGAGCGATCGCCGGCGGCCGCGGTCATCAAAGTCGACACGCCCGACGAGCCACTGATCCAGCAGCTGGTGAAGGACGGCTTCATCGTCCGTACCCGCGCTGACGGCGACCTCGTCGAGGCACGCGCCAACGACGTGACCCGTCGAGACCTCGTGCTGCGCAGCGGCGCCCAGATCGTCAGCACCGACTTCGAGGTGCCCGTTCCCACAATCAGCGAGTACGTGGTGGCGATCCCCGACGGCACTCCGGCGCGCTGCGACCCGGTGAACGCGCCGAAGAACTGCCGCCCCTCCGACGTCGAGAACCCCCGCCAGCTCACACGCAAGCGCTGATGGCATCCCGATGCGTGCACAGACCAGAACTATTCGGGTCTATGCACGCATCGACTGGACACGCTGCTTGAGCGTGGCGCGGTCGGGCTTGCCGGCGGCGAGGAGGGGGAGCTCGTCGAGCTGCACGACGCGCTCGGGTGTCT
>JBKPDG010000118.1:0-48774 GCA_046727755.1 Actinomycetota bacterium | reverse complement strand
CAGCTCGTTCCGGTTCACCTTGCACCCCGTCGGCCCCACCGTCACGGCCGGACCGGTGTTCTGGGCCGCCGAGGACACGATCGACGTCCTGCGCTTCTACCGTGAGTTCGTCACCGACGCGCCCGACGAGCTCGGCAACGTGATTCGGCTGGGCACGATCCCGCCGCTGCCCGTTGTCAGCGAGGAGCTGCACTTCCGGCCCGCGATCGCCGTGGCCAGCTGCTACGCCGGGCCCGTCGAGGACGGGGAGCGTGCGGTCCGTGCGCTCCGCGAGTTCGGGACGCCGCTCGTGGATCTTGTTGGACCCAGCCTGTACGTCGACCACCAGCGCAGCATCGACGACACCGTCCCCCATGGCTGGCACTACTACTGGAAGGCCACGAACCTCACCGCCATGTCAGACGAAGTCATCGACATCGTCGCCGAGCACGCTTACGGCGCAACATCGCCGAGGTCGTACGCGGCGATGTTCCATATGAGTGGCGCAGTTGCCCGAGCCCCCCGTGACGCCACCGCCTACCCCGGCCGCGACGTGAAGCACAACATCATCATCGACGCGGCATGGCTCCCCGAGCACGACGACACCGTCGGTGCGGCAGAGACCTCGTGGGCACAAAGGTTCCTCGCCGCCCTCCAACCCCACCGCGCCGGCGTCTACGTGAACTTCCTCGACTCCGACGACGACACGAGCCGCGTCCGCGAGGCCTACGGCGACCACACCTACAGGCGGCTCGCCGACGTGAAGGCGAAGTACGACGCTGAGAACGTGTTCCACAACAACAAGAACATCCAGCCCCGCACGTAGGCGCAGTGAGCCGTTCGCTGCATCGACTCGCGTCGCGGCCCGGAGACACGATTGCCCTACAACGCCGGTTGGGTGGCGCCCTTGACGGTGCCGACTCGCGGAGTGCTGCCTGGCGGAGTGGGACCGTAACGACGGCTCTGGCGTGAACTCACCTTCACGTCCGAGCGGCGCGTGGGTGACGAGGTCGGTGTCGTCTCCTCGTTCTGCACACGTCACTCGCTGTCGTACTCGTCGTGGCGGCGGTACCAGTCGCTACCTCGGAGATCACCGAATCCTCGCACCATCGTCTCGTTGCGCCCGCGTGGCGCCCGGTCGAGCCACTGGTACATGCCCCAGAGACCGTCCAGCCCGCGCACGTACGCCGAGTACGTGTGGTAGACGATGTCGTCGTCGAGCGCGAACGCGCTCATGCCCGGCGCTTCTCGCGTGACCGTCGCCACGTCCGTGCCATAAACGGCACGGGCGGCTGAATCTGGGATGTCGCTCGGGGTATTCATGGTGCGGAAGTTGTGCTCGACGACGCCCGACTGCTGCTGCTCCTCGGTGAAGGTCACCTGGAAGTCGTAGTTGAAGTCGCTCCCGAACGACGACGCCCACGGGAAGGTCCAACCCATCCGTTGCTTGTACGCCTGAAGTTTCGAAAGCGGGGCCCGCGACACCGCCCAGAGCATCACGTCGTGGTGGGCCAGGTGAGTCGCGAACCCGTTGAAGCCGTCTGCGATCGTCGAGCACGTCGGGCACCCCGCGGCATAGTCGGGCCCGAACATGAAGTGGTAGACGAGGAGTTGCGATCGCCCTCTGAAGAGATCTGCCAGCGAGGCGCTCCCCTCGTCGGTGTCGAATCGGTACTCCTTGTCGATTCGAACCCACGGCAGCTCCTGCCGCCAGCGCGCGAGCTCGTCGCCACGCCGCGTCAGCGCCTTCTCCGCCTCGAGCAGCTCCCGCCGGGCCGCAAGCCACTCTTCACGTGTTCCGATCTTGTGGTCGGTCATTGTTTCTCTCCCTCTGGTCGTCACAGCAGTTGGCTGTCCCGCGCGCGACCGATTGACATGTCACATGGGTGACGTAAGTCCGGGAACCGACGAGGGCGCGAGGACGATCAGGATTCCAGGTCCGACGATCGCCTGCGCCACCGGCACATCGACTCCCGTTGTTGATGCCACGAGCGCCGCACGCTGGCGCTCTACGACGAGTTGCGCCGCCTTGGTCACGTCCAAGGTTAGGGGCGTGACCCGCGCATCCGAGTGGGCCAAATGGAACTAGATCGCAGCCGCGAACCGAAGTATCGACTCGACTGTCGCGTCGGGATCCTGCATCGGCCCGAAGTGGCCGACGCCGGGCATGACCTCGAGGCGGCCGTCGGGGAGGCGGTCGACGATCATCTCGCCGAGCTTGGCCGGGATGGCGTCGGTGTGCTCGCCGCACACGACGAGCGTCGGGCAGCGGACGTCGCGCAGGCGCGGGTACACGCCGTTGGCGACACCCATCGCGTACATCGTGGCCTCGTCCTCCGGCCGGCATTTGAGCTCGACCTGGCCGTCGGGCCGATCGCGCAAGCCGTAGTCCACGTACGCGTGCAGCGCGGCGGGATCGAGCACGTCGAGCGGCGGCTTCGACCCGTACGAGGTAAGCGCTTCGTCGCGGGACGGCCACACCGCGCGCCGGCGGCGAGCTCCTTCCGAGAGCGGGAAGTCGTCCTGGGGCGCGAGCGGCTCGTCGGAGGGAAACACGATCGGCTCGTAGCACCACAGGCGGGCGAACGTGCCCGGCTCGCGCGCCTCACCGAGCAGCAGCGAGGCAGCGCCCTTCGAATGGCCGCACGCCAGCAGCGTCGACTCGCCGGCGAGGTCCAACTCCCGCACCACGGCCATCACGTCGTCGGCGAACCCGGACCACGCGTACCCGTCGGCGGACTTGTCGCTGTCGCCGTGGCCGCGGTAGTCGAACGACCAGACGTGCCGGCCGGCCTCGACGAGGTGCGCCGCCACCGGCGCCCACGTCAGCCCGTGGAAGCCGGTCGGGTGCGCGAGCAGGACGGGGTGGCCGTCGCCACCCCAGTCGTGCACGACGAGGCTCAGCGCGCCGGCGTCGAACCGGCGGGAGCGCGGAGATGATGCCTTCGCCACAGCGAGGCCCAGAGGGGATGTGCGGACGTGGGGTGTGCGCCTTCGGGCGCCGGCTTGCGGCGTCCCCACAGCGCGGGCCAGATGCATACCAGGGACAGGATCACGCCGAGGAGCATCACGTACCGGAGCGCGTGCGTGAACGCGATGTCGGTGATCTCCTCGACGAGCGCGCGCGCCGCGCCGGGCAGGCTCTTCACGTGCTCCTCGGCCGATGCCGACCCCGACAGCAGTCCGCGGACGTCGCTTGTCTCCGCCTGCGTGGCGCCGTGGTCCCGCACCTGCGACAACAGCTCGCGGTTCTCCAGGCTCGAGAAGAGCGACCCGGAGAGCGCGAGCCCGATCACGATGCCCATGAGTCGCGCCGTCTGGAGGACGCCGGACGCGATCCCGGCCTTTTCGTCAGGCATCGACTCCATCCCGGCCGTGTTCGAGATGTTGTACGCGAAGCCCTGCCCGAACCCCGCGATGACCAGCCCGATCAGCGTCAGGCCGATCCCGCTGTCGGCGTCGATCAGCACGAAGAACACCATCCCAGTTCCGATGAGGAGCATGCCGACCGCCATCAGGTCCTGGGAGCCGAAGCGCGAGACGAGCCGTCCGCCCACGGGCGACATCACGACCAACGGCACGCTGAACGCCAGGAAGACGACCCCGGCGGTGAGCGGACCGAGATCGAGCACGTTCTGCAGGTACAGGGTGAGGAAGAAGAGGATCACTCCGAACATCCAATTTCCGATGAACGCCACCACGGACGCGCCGGCGAACCGCAGGTCCCGAAACAACGAGAACTCCACAAGCGGAGCGCGCCGCTTCAGGGCGACCTCGTTGAGTACGAACACGCCGAGGAACACGACGCCGATCACGATCGGTCCGAGGACGACGAGGGAGCTCCAGCCTTCGTTGCTGGCCTGTTGGAGGCCAATGATCGTCAGCACGAAGCCGACCGTCAGCGTCGCGAAGCCCGTCCAGTCGATTCCACCGGTGAAGGTGGGATCCCGTGATTCCTCGACGGCAGCGATCGTGATGACAATCGTCGCGATCCCGATCGGTACGTTGAGGAAGAAGAACCATCTCCACGAGGCGAACTCGGTGAGGATGCCGGCCAGGAACGGGCCGAGCGCGGAGCCGGCGAGGCCGACGCCCGACCAGATGCCGAGCGCCTTGGCTCGTTCGTCGGGTTCGAAGGCGTTGTTCACGATCGAGACCGACACGGTGAAGATGATCCCGCCGCCCACACCCTGCACAACGCGAGCCGCGATCAGGAACAGGACAGTGGGAGCGCCGGCGCACGCCGCCGACGCGCCGACGAACAGGACGATGCCGATCAGAGCCATCTTGCGGCGTCCGAAGATGTCGGCGAATCGCCCGATGGCGATCATCGGCGAGACGAACGCGAGCAGATAGGCGTTGAGGGTCCACAGCAGCGTCGTCGTGGAGGCGTCGAGGTCGTCGCCGATGCGCGGTAGTGCGACGGTGATCCCGAAAAAGTCGACGGTAAGCACGATCATCACGCCCGACATCGCGATGACGACCCACCACTTGCGGTTCTGAGCGGTGATCATCGGCACGGCGGCGCAGCTTACGATGCCGTTGTGACGCAGAGCGACGACGGTGTCACCGCATGGGAGCAGCGCGGCCGCTATCGCGATGTGGCCGGCCGCCGGCTGTTCGTGGTCGACCGCTCGCCGGCAGAGCCACCCGGACACGCCGGAGCATCCGTCCTCGTGTTGCACGGCTTTCCGACGTCATCCCACGACTGGCAGCGCGTCCTCGACCGTTTGACGCGTCGGCACCGCGTCGTATTGCCCGACCTGCTCGGGTTCGGTCTCAGCGAGAAGCCCGACCAGCGCTACTCGCTGTTCGAGCAGGCGGATCTGGTCGAGGCGCTCACCCGCGACTTCGGACTCGAGGAGATCGCGCTGGTCACCCACGACATGGGCGACTCGGTCGGCGGCGAGCTTCTGGCGCGCAGCCTCGAAGGGACGTTGGCCTTCGACGTGACGCGGCGTGTGATCTCGAACGGGTCCGTCTACATCGACATGGCCCATCTCACCGACGGCCAGAAGCTCCTGCTGTCGCTGCCGGACGAGCGGTTAGCCGAGGGCCTGGGGCGGGGCGCGCTCGTCCAGGCCCTGCGGGGGACGTTCGCCTCCGGCGCACCGGTGTCCGACGAGGACGTCGAGACGGCCGCGGATTTGATCCACCGCGACGGCGGGGACCTGCTCCTGCCCCGCACGATCCGCTACGTCGAGGAGCGCCGTGAGCACGAGGGCCGGTGGACGGGCGCAATCGAGCAGCATCCGTCACCGGTGACGATCGTCTGGGGCGACGTCGATCCCATCGCGGTGTGGCCGATGGCCGAGCGGCTACACGCGGCCCGACCGGACTCGACGCTCGTGCGCCTCCGCGACATCGGGCACTACCCGATGCTCGAAGCTCCCGACGCCTTCGCCGCTGCCGTCGATCACGCGCTCGCCTGATCGCCCCCGCGCGTTGGGTCGGAAACCGGTGCTATGCGCGGGGTTTCAGACCCAACGCGGTGAGGGGCGCTACGCCCACTGCGTGTCGATCCAATCCTCGAGGGCGGGGCCGCTCTCGAAGCTCGAGATCAGCGCATAGCGCGGCGCATCGCCGGTGTGGCAGACGACGTGCCAGAGGCGCTGGGTGTCGAGCACGAACTGCGATCCGCGATGGAGCGGGATGTGCTGCTCCGTATCGGGGTCGGGGAGGCCGTCGTCGTTGTGCTCCATGAGGATCATGAAGCTGTCGGGGAAGTCGGTGAGCTCGAGCCACGACCGCACCACCCAGCCCTGGTCGGACGGGTTGAAGCGGTTGTTGTCGTCGCGGTGGATCTGACGGCGGGCGGTGTCGTAGTCCTGGGGCTCGAGCTTGATCACTCGCACCCGCCCGAAGTTCGCGCCGACGGACTCGACGTAGCGCTTGATCTCGGGGCACCGCTCGGCGTTCACCGTGAACTTGCCGTCCTTGTCGGGACGTTCGTCGCCGGGCTTCCAGAAGCCGCGGCAGTCGAGCTCGCCGTCAGCGGTCGCGATGGGCGCGAAGTTGGTATCGCCGCCGCTCTTCCAGTCCATGTACTCGAGCGACAGGTACTCGTGCTCGGGGATGGGCTGATCGAGGTCGCGCAGGCGCGCGAACCCCATCTCGTCGAGCGCGGCGAGCCGAGGATGCGGGGTGCCGAGCGGGATGTCCGAGGACCAGTGGGGGGTTTTCAGCCAATGCGACACGGTGATCAATTCTAGAAGCTCGGCCACCGTGCGGACGGACTAGCGGGACGTGCTCACGATCACGCGGCGCGGCGTTGGGCGTTCGCGCCCGGGAGGCGAGCGTTGATGGCGTCCGTCACCTCGTCGAGGAGGGCAGGCGCCCGCTTCTTGTACACGTGGCGCGCGATGGCATGCGGCTGGCGGTTCCCCGCGTAGCGCACGGCAACCTCGGTCTGGCTCTTCGACCACGGCGCGAGCTCGACCTCGACGGAAACGCCGGCCCCGGGGAGGGCGGACCCCAATCGGGTGCGGACTCGGCGGACGGGCAGCAGTGCCGTCCCGATCGCCGCGGGATCCGTGTGGTCTCGAGAGCCGAGCATCTGGGTCGCGTCGTCGAACAACGCTTCGGCGACGGCCACGGGCAACCTGACGACGCGCGACAGGTACGCGCAGGCGTGCAGTGCGTCCATGCGTGCCTCCTCGTGATTGATCTTGTACGACTCGATCGCACGGTAACGAGGGCACGTGTCCATCCGGTCACGCGCAGGCGTGCGCGACGCGAACAGCAGTTGAGCGGTCGGCTACCGAAGTCTCACGGAAGTCTTGGTGTCGCGCGTCACTCCGTGTCGCACGTCACGGACTGATCAACACCGGCAGGTGTGTGAGGCCCCGGAGGGTGAACGTGTCACGACGCTCCGGGTTGCCGTCGAGCTCGATCGTCGAAAAGCGTCGGACCAGTGTCGGGATGACGACCTGGCCTTCGAGTCGCGCGAGGGCCGCCCCGAGGCAGAAGTGGTGGCCGCCGCCGAAGGCGAGATGACGCCCGGCGTTCTCACGGCCCAGGTCGAGCCGGTCGGGCTCGGCGAACACGGCGGGATCGCGGTTGGCGGCCGCCAGGATCGGGATCACCTGCTGGCGAGCGGGGATGGTCGTGTTGGCGACCTCGTAGTCCGCCAGCGTGATGCGTTGGGTGAACGTGACCGGGCTGTCGTAGCGCAGCAGCTCCTCGATCGCGTTGTGGTCGAGGTCGGGGTCGTCGCGCAGGCGGTCGAGCTGGTCGCGGTTCCGGAGCAACGCGAGCGTGCCGTTGCCGATGAGGTTCACCGTCGTCTCGTGCCCGGCGATGAGCAGGAACAGGCCGGTGGCGAGCAGCTCGTTCTCGCTCAGGCGGTCGCCGCCCTCCTCGGCGGCGATGAGACCGGTGAGCAGGTCGTCGCCGGGTTCGCGCCGGCGCCGCTCGATGAGGTGCTGGAAGTACTCGAGGAAGGCGTCCGCCGCCACGTTGATGCGCTCGTGCTGTTGGGGGCTGATCAACGGGTCGGGGTCGATGCTGTGTGCCAGCTCGCTCGACCAGCCCTGGAACGTGGCGTGGTCCTCGGGCGGCACGCCGAGGAGCTCGCAGATGATCACGACCGGGAGCGGGTACGCGAGGTCCGTCACCACGTCCATGCGGCCGTCGCCACGCTTCGCGACGACGTCGAGCAGGTTGTCGACGATGCTCTCGATGCGCGGTCGGAGTTGGCCGACGACCTTCGGTGTGAACGCCTTGTTCACGAGGCCGCGCAGACGGGTGTGGTCCGGCGGGTCGAGGAAGAGGATGACGGCCTGTCCGAACTCGTCGTCGAACGGCCCGGGCCCGTGCTCGGGGTTGGCTTCCACGAAGGCCTGGTACAGATCGGAGTTGCGCTCGTTGTTGCTGAGCGCGGGGTCGCGCACGATCGCCGACGCGTCGGCGTACCGGCTCAACATGTAGACACCCAGCGGCGTGTGATGCACCGGCTCGTGCTTACGCAGAAGGTGGAAGAACGGGTACGGGTCGTCGCGGAACTCGGGTGTCATCGCGACGCTCAGGAAGTCGAGTGTCTGCTCGGCCGGCTGTGCCATCGGAGCCCCCCGGGATGCCGGTGCCGTTTGCGTCACGGTATGGCCGGGTTTGCGGTGGGTCTACGTGACCTGCGGCACAGGGTTGTGCTTACGGGCGCGCGCCACGGGCGGTAGACCCGGTGCCGCGCACCGGCGCGGCGAGGTTGGCGAACTCGCACAGCAACGGTCGCGTGTCGCGCGGGTCGACGATCTCCTCGATCATGAACACCTCCGCGGTCCGGAACGGCGAGCGCGCGGCGTCGAGGCGGCGTTCGATCTCGGCCCGGACGGCGTCGGGATCGTCGGCCGCTTCGAGCTGCGCCTTGTACGCGGCCTCGATGCCTCCCGCGAGCGGCAGGCTGCCCCAGTCGCCCGACGGCCACGCGAACCGGTACTTGAGTCGAGCCGCGTTCTGGTGCGCGGCGCCGGCAACCCCGTACACCTTGCGCAAGATCACCGAGCACCACGGGACCTGCGCTTGGTAGACCGCGGCGAGCGCCCGGGCGCCGTGCCGGATCGTCGCCGCCCGCTCGGCGTCGACGCCGATGACGAAACCCGGGTTGTCGACGAAATGCACGACCGGCAGGTGGAACGTATCGGCCAGGTCGACGAAGCGGGTCACCTTCTGCGACGCGTCGGCCGTCCATCCGGCGCCGTAGAAGTACGGGTCGCCGGCCAGCACCGCCACCGGCCAGCCGTCGAGACGGGCGAGCCCGGTAACGGCCGACCGGCCGTACCCTCGGCCGATCTCGAGAAACGAGTCCCGATCGACGACCCCGTCGATGATGTCGCGCACCTTGTAGACCTGGCGCGGGTCGCGGGGGATCGCGTCGACGAGCCAGTCCGCGCGGCGTTCAGGGTCGTCGGTCGGCTCGATTCGCGGCGGCGCGTCGTCGACGGACCGCGGGAGGTAGGAGAGGAACGCCCGGGCCCGGGCGAATGCGTCGTGCTCGCTGGCGACCACGTCGTCCACCGCGCCGTTGCGGCCGTGGATCTCGCTGCCGCCCAGCTCCTCCTTGTCGACGTGCTCACCGAGGCGGGCGACCACCGGCGGACCCGCCACGAACAGCTGCGAGGTCCCGCGCACCATCACCGAGTAGTGGCTCGTGACGACGCGCGCGGCGCCGAGCCCGGCGACGGACCCGAGGCACAGCGAGACGACGGGCACGGCGGCGAGGTTCTCGACCACCCACTCCCAGCCCGGGTTGAACGGCACGAAGCTGCGCGCCATCGTCTCGATCGACTTCACCGACCCGCCGCCGCCGGACCCGTCGACGAGCCGGACGATGGGCAGCCGCAGCTCGTTCGCCATCTGCTCGGCGTGGACCTGCTTCTGGAAGATCGACGCATCCGCCGCGCCGCCACGGACGGTGAAGTCGTCGCCGCCGACGACCACGGGCCGTCCTTCGATGCGGGCGCGGCCCATGACGAAGTTCGCGGGCGTGAACCTCGCGAGCCGCCCGTCGTCGTACTCGGCCCGCCCCGTGAGCGCGCCGACCTCGTGGAAGCTGCCCGGGTCGACAAGGGCGTCGATGCGCTCGCGCACTGTGAGCTTCCCGGCCTCGTGCTGGCGGGCGACCTTGTCGTCGCCACCCATCGCCGCGGCCAGCTCGGTGCGCCGCCGCAGCTCGTCGAGCTCGGGATCCCAGGTCACAACGTCACCCGCGCGCACCGTACTCTTGCGCTCCGTGACTGAGCCCGGCATCGAGCCCAACCGGTACCGCCAGCACCGGTACACACCGCCGCCGGGTGCGACCGAGATCCTGCTCGTGCGCCACGGCGAGTCCCAACCCGTCGACCCCGAGCGTCCCTTCGAGCTCGTCGACGGGCACGGCGACCCGCCCCTCGACCCCGTGGGCGTGGACCAAGCCGAACGGCTCGCGGAGCGGCTCGCCGGCGAGGACATCGCCGCCATCTACGTCACAACCCTGCGCCGCACGGTGGAGACGGCCGCACCGTTGGCGAAGCGCCTCGGCATCGTCCCGAGCGTCGAACCGGAGCTGCGCGAGGTGTACCTGGGGGAATGGGAAGGCGGGCTGCTTCGAGTGAAGGCGGCAGAGCACGACCCTGCGTTCGTGCGCGCCGTCGAGGAGCAGCGCTGGGATCTGATTCCCGGCGGCGAGCCCGCCGACGCGTTCCGCGACCGCGTCAGCCTCGGGATCTCGCGTGTTGCCGTCGCGCATCCCGACCAGCTCGTCGTGGTCGTCACCCATGGCGGCGTCATCGGTGAGGTGCTCAGCAATGCCACCGGCGCCCGCGGCTTCGCGTTCATCGGGGCCGACAACGCGTCGATCAGTCACATCGTCGTGGAAGAGGACCGGATCAACGTCCGCCGCTTCAACGACACGACCCACCTCGAGCCGCACTTCTCCGTCGCCGCGCCCCCGCCGATCTAGATGCGTTCCACGGGACCCAAATAGTCCCCCTGGGGACGCATCACTAGAAGTCGAAGTCGCCGGTGGCGGCGCGGGAGTCGCCGGTGTCCCGGATGGCGGCGCGCACATTGCGGGCGATGAGCGCCTGGTGGACCTCGTCGGCGCCGTCGACGAGACGGGCCGAGCGGGCGTGCGTCAGCATCCGCCCGAGCGGCGTGTCGGTGGAATAGCCGAGCGCGCCGTGCACCTGGATCGCGCGGTCGACGACCTTCCAGAGCATGTTCGCCACGTGGTGCTTGGCGAAGCTCACCTCCTGGCGGAAGGGCTGCTCGTTCTCGATCTTGTACGCCGCGTGCAGCACCATCAGCTTGGCGGAGTACAGCTCCATCGCCGAGTCCGCCATCATCCACTGGATCGCCTGCTTCTCGGCCAGTGGCGCGCCGTGGAGCTGGCGCTCCTCGGCCCGCTTCACGAGCATCTCGAGCGCGGTCTCGGTCTGGCCGATCCACCGCATGCAGTGCGCGAGCCGCGCCGGGCCGAGGCGAGCCTGGCCGAGCAGGTGTCCGTTGCCGCGCCCGCCGAGGATGGCCGAGTTCGGGAGGCGCAGGTCGGTGATTCGGATCTCGCAGTGGTTCCCGTGGCCGGCCATCGTGTCGATGTCGCGCACGATCTCCCAGCCGTCGGCGGGAAGGTCGACGAGGAACGCGGTGGTCGACGCCTGCGGCGGGTCGGCATCCGGGTCTGTCTTGGCGATGAGGATGGCAAACGTCGCCCCCTTGGCGCCGCTGATGAACCACTTGTGGCCGTTGACCACCCACTCGTCGCCGTCTTGCACCGCCATCGTGCGGATGCCCGTCGGGTCGGAGCCGGCGACCTCGGGCTCGGTCATCGCGAAGCAGGAGCGCACCCGGCCCTCGAGGAGCGGCCGCAGGTACTGCTCCTTCTGCTCGTCGGTGGCGTGGTGCAGCAGCGTGTGTTGGTTCCCCTCGTCGGGCGCCTGGGCATTGAGGATGAACGGCCCGAAGTTCGTGCGGGCCGACTCGGCCGACACGAACGCCATGGCGGTGATCCCGAGTCCGAGGCCGCCCCACTCCTTCGGCATGTGGGGAAGCCAGACGTTCCACTCGTGCGCCTTCTGACGCAGCTCGATGATCATCCGCACCACGTCGGAGCGATCGGGCTCGCCGTTGGGCGCGTTGGCGTAGAGCTTCTCCTCCGCCGGCCGCACCACCTCGTCCATGAACTCGCGAACGCGAGCGCGTACCTCGTCGACGTCGGGCGGAAGCGTGAAATCGATGCTCATGGGGAGCAGTGTTCCCGTCGCTTGACCGACTGGTCAAGCGAGCCTCAGCGGGTCAGGCCGAGGTGCGGTAGTGGTACCGGTACGCCGTCTCGAAGCCGGCGCGTGTGTACAGCTGCCGCGCCCCGTCGTTCGTGACCTCCACCTGGAGATACATGCGGGACGCGTCTCGGCTGTGCGCCCAGCGCGCGAGTGCGTGCAGGACCGACGTGGCCGCACCTCGCCGCCGCGCTTCGCGCCGTGTGCCCATCGCGAACACGCCCGTCCAACCCCGCTCGAGCACGCCGAGCCCGACGGCCGCCGGCATCTCGTCGACGGGCAGCACCGCCGCGCCGACGGCAGGGCCGAGATGCCGCAGGAGGTGGGCGTACGCGCGGAGCCGGTCGCGCTCGGTGTCGTCGTCGCCGAACGCGGATGCGTATTCGGCCACCCAGTACTCGTCGATCCCTTCGGCGAACGTGACCTCGACCGTCTCGGCGCGCATCGTCTCGGCGATGACCCGAGACGACTCGGCGACGAGGACGAGTGTCGGCTCTTCGATCTCGTACCCACGGGTCTCCAGCGCGTCGTCGAGGCCGTCGGGGAGCGCGGCCGGGCCTACCTGGAAGCGGACCGGAAGGTCGCGGCCGCGGTAGAAGTCTTCGACCGTGCTGATGCGCGCTTCGATCCCGACGCGGTCGCCTCCGTACGGGAGCACCGAGTTGCAGCGGCGAAACGGGTATGCCGGTGCGGCGCGGAGCAGCCACCCGTCGACGAGCTGTGTGGTCGTGGCGGCGGTGGCGTTCGCGCCCAGCTCGTCGATCAGGCGAACCGTTTCGGTGCGCAGACGTGTCATCGGCGCCCACGGTACCGGTGACCGCGCGTGTTCAAACGGGCTCGGCCAAGTCGGCGATGATGCGTTCGATCTCGGCGAGCGCGAACGCAGCGAGTTGCCGATGGGCCGCTTCGGCGACTGGATCGTTCTCCTCCAGATCGCCGAACACGATGATGTTCTCGTCGTTGAGCGTTGTCGCCGGCGCCGTGTAGTTGAAGCTCCCGGCGATCACGATCCGCTCGTCGAGGACCATCAGCTTGTGATGCACCTTGCGCACTCCGGTCCCCGGCTTGTTCTGGAAAAGCTGCACGCCGGCCGCCTTGAGCGGTTGGGTCGCGGCCCAGTCCTGGGCAACCTGGGCGCGGTCGAGCACGCCACGGATCCGTTGGTACGAGGCTGCGAGCCGGACATGGTGTCGTCGATGCCGGACGACTCGGCGAAGGTGAACATCGCGAAGTCGATGCTCGTGCGCGCCTTGAGCATCTGCTTCATCAATTCCATCTCCGGACCGTGCATCGGCGCGAACAGCGGTTTCACTCTGATGTTCGCGAGGCGGAACTCACTCGGCTTGGGCTCGTGGCGTTCGTGCAGCTCACCGAACGTCCCGCCGCGGTAGCGCAGGAACTCCTCCAGGTACTGCTCCGCGACGCGTTCGCCGTGCAGCACGACGACGTGGTTGAGGTTGTTGCCCGACACCGGGCTGGCGCCTGGCGGATTCTTGCCCGTGTCGGTGAGCGTGAAGTTGGTCAACACGGTCAGCACGGCGGCCGTCGGCAAGCCCGGGTCCCGCACCATGAACTTCTGGTGGAAGATCTTCGGGTTGAGATCGGTGATGACGTCGACACCGGCGCGCAGCACCGCCGAGGGGATCGCCCGGTTGTCCTCGTTGTCGCCCACCTCGGCCCAGGGATCGGCCACCGGCGGGTCTTCGACGAGGTAGTCGCCCTCGAGGATCAATTGGGCGCGCACGCTTGCCACCTTGGCGGCGAGGATCGCCTCCGCGATCGCCCGCGAGTCGAGCTCTTGCACCGCGATGAGCAATCGCTTCTCGGCGCCGCTGATGAACGAGCGCACGACGGCGTCGAGATCGTCCGGACCCCCCAGGACTGTCGGACCGGCGTAGAACTCGATTGATCCCAGGTCCAATCCCATTCCCGGGTCCCTCTGGTCGAACTGCGCTCAGTCTCGCGCCCGACGGCGCAATTTTCGACGACCATCCGCGGGGAACCCGCGCGCTCCTCTAGCGATACGCGCCGCCACCGGCGAACATGCCGCGGCGCCAGCGGTCGGGCGTCAGCAGCAGGGCGCGGGGATAGTCCTCGAACATCCAGCGCGCGAAGTGACGGCGCGTCCACGGCGTCAGGCCCGCGGTGCGCACCGCCAGCGCGGCGCCGCGGCGCGAGCGGAGCACGCGCTGGAGCGCAGCGGCGAAGTGCAGGTCGCGTCCCAGCGTCCGGCGGACGCCGTCTCGGTACCGCGAGCCGACCGTGTCCGGTTCACCCGTCGAGATCGCGTCCACCGCCACCAGCGCCGTCTCGATCGCCTGGGCGATCCCCTCGCCGGTCATGGGGTCGACCACGTTGGCGGCGTCGCCGACGTACAGCACGCGCCCGTCGGCGAGCGCGTCGTACTCGAACGAAGCCGGGATCGGCCAGGCGCGGTGCGTCGCCTCGGGCTCGGCGGCGGGGCCGAGCACCGTTCGCACGCTCGGGCGGCCGAGCAGCTCGCGCCAGCGGGCGTTGAGCTCCTTGCCGGACGTGCCCGGACGGCGCAGCACGCCGAACCCGACGTTGGCGCGCCCTTCCGGCAATGGGAATACCCAGGCGTAGCCGGGGAGCAGGTCGGCCTCGAACAGCACGTAGAGCCGGGGGTCGTCGACGCCGCGGAAGTACTGGCGGAACGCGTGCCAGGTGCCGAGTTCGGGTAGCGCGGCCCTGCGCAGGCAGCGCCGCACGAACGAGTAGTGACCGTCCGCCGCGACGAGGAAGCGGGCGCGTACCGAGCCGTCTTCCCCCGTGGTTGCCGTGACCCCTTCGCCGTTCGTGTCGATCCCGGTGACGGCCACCCCGTCGCGCACCTCGACGCCGGATCGCCGGGCGGTGTCGACGATGGCAGCGTCGAGCTCGACGCGTGGCACGACCGCGGCATGATCGCCGTCGGCCGCCAGCGGGAGTGAGACGCGCCGGCCGTCGGGCGCCACGAGGACGGTCTCGCGCACCGCCATGTATCCGGGGAGCCGTCGCAGGTCGACGCCGAGCTGCTCGAGCAGGCGCAACGCGGCGGTGGTCAGCCCGTCGCCGCAGGTCTTGTCGCGCGGGAAGGTGGCCTTGTCGACGACGAGGACGTCCAGCCCCCGGCGCCGGGCGGCCAGACCTGCTGCCGCGCCCGCAGGCCCGGCCCCCACCACGAGGACATCGACTGCCGTCGACATGCGACCCGACGGTACTGCGACGCCCATCCGCGACCTGGATGGCTTCGGGACCGCTTCGACTCGGGAGGCCCGGCCGGGCCAGAATCACCGGCGGCCTATCTGGGCAAACAGGAGTGGTATGAACATCGCCGTCTGCGTGAAGCAGATCCCCGACCCGGCCACGCCGGGTGAGCTCGATCCCGAGACCAAGACGCTCAAGCGCGAGGGCAAGCTGATCCTCGACGACTCCGACAGCTACGGCGTCGAGATGGCCCTCCAGCTCGTCGACACCGCGGGGGGCGGCGAGGTGACTCTGATCTCGATGGCCCCGAACGACGAGGTGTCGGGGCTGCGCACCGCCCTCGCGATGGGGGCCGCGAAGGCGGTCCTCGTCTCCGACCCCGTCCTCCAGGGCTCCGATGCGCTGGCGACGGCCAAGGTGATCGCCAAGGCGGTCGAGCGCACCGGCGACATCGACCTCGTGCTCACCGCGACCGAGTCGACCGACGGCTACACCGGCACCGTGCCGGCCCAGGTGGCCGAGCTCCTCGGCTGGCCGTCGCTCACGTTCGCCAAGCACATCGAGATCGCCGACGGCAAGGTGAAGATCCAGCGGCAGACCGAGGCCGGGTTCGACATCGTCGAGGGTTCGCTCCCCGCGGTGGTCAGCGTCACCGCCGGCGTCGTCGAGCCGCGCTACCCGTCCTTCAAGGGGATCATGGCCGCCAAGAACAAGCCCGTCGACCAGGCGAAGGCGGGCGACCTCGGATTGTCCGACGACGAGGTCGGGTGGAAGGGCGCCCGCCAGCAGATCAAGTCGATCGAGGCGGCGCCCGAGCGGCAGGCGGGCGAGAAGATCGAAGACGAAGGCGACGCGCACGAGCGGATCGTGGCCTTCCTCGAGCAGCTCAAGGTCATCTAGGAGGCCGCTGCCGATGACGCTTCCGAAGGTATGGGTGTACGCCGAGGGCGAGGGCGGCAAGGCGACCTCGGCGACGCTCGAGCTGCTCACCAAGGCGCGCGACATCGGCGACACCGTCGAGGCCGTGTACGCCGGCGCCGATGCCGACGCGATCGCCCCGCAGCTCGGCGAGTACGGCGCCACGAAGGTCCACGCGGTCGACCACGGCTCGTCGTTGAGCGGGGTGATCGGCGGGGCGCTCCTCGCCCAGCTCGTCGCCGATCAGCAGCCCGACCTGATCCTGTTCGCGCAGAGCTACGACGGGCGCGACGCGATGGGGCGACTCTCGGCGAGGCTCGACCGTCCGGTGCTGACCAACGGCAACAGCGTCGAGGTCGACGGTGACACGGTGGCGGTCAGCACCGCCGTGTTCGGTGGGAACACGATCGTGACGGCCGCCTTCGACGGCGAGAAGCCGTACCTCGCCGGCATCCGGCCGAAGTCGTTCGCGCCCGAACCGAGTGGTGGGGGCGCGGCCGAGGTCGCGAAGGTCGACGGTGTCGACGCCGGGCGGGCGGCGGAGGCGCAGGTGCTCGACCACCACGTCGAGGAGCAGGAGGGCCCCAAGCTCGAGGACGCCGAGGTCGTCGTGTCGGGCGGGCGCGGGCTCGGGAGCGCCGAGGCGTACGAGCCGCTGGTCGAGGAGCTGGCGAAGGTGCTCAAGGGCGCGTCGGGCGCGTCACGCGCCATCGTCGACGCCGGCTGGGTGCCCTACTCGAAGCAGGTCGGGCAGACGGGCAAGACCGTGAAGCCCAAGGTCTACATCGCGATCGGCATCTCGGGCGCGACGCAGCACATGGTCGGCATGAAGGGCTCCGACAACATCATCGCGATCAACAAGGATCCTGAGGCGCCGATCTTCGGCGTGTCAGATCTCGGCGTCGTGGGCGATGCCTCGAAGGTCGTGCCCAAGCTGATCGAGGCGTTGAAGGCGAAGGCCTGACGTCTACAACGGCAGTGCCCGCCTGACCGGGGGACGAACGAGGTCCAGCCTCGTCTTCGATGCGGATCGGAACACTCGTAACCGCAACCTCCCTCCCGGCGACTGGGCGGTGTGCGCCGATGCCCGGCGGAAGCCAGCCTGGCGGCATTGGTTGGCAACAGCTGGGACGTCGACCGACGAGGAGGCGTTTGGTGTCATCGATCGGATCTCGGTCGGCACGGGTCGCGATCGAGATGTTGCCGGCTACCGCGGCTACTGACGCGGATCTCGCCGCGGAGCTCACCGACCTTGTGAACCGGGTCTACGCCAGCGCCGAAGAAGGGCTCTGGGTCGACGGCGCCTCCCGCACGACGATCGCCGAGATGGCGGAGATGATTGCGGCAGACCAGGTCGCGGTGGCACGACTGGATAGGGGAATCGTGGGCGCCGTTCGCATCCAGCAGCTCAGCGACACCAAAGGCGAGTTCGGGGTGCTGGCCGCCGACCCGGCTCACCATGGCCAAGGCATCGGTCGCGAGCTGGTCCTCTTCGCCGAGGAGCTGTCCCGCCAGCGTGGCGTGGCCGTCATGCAGCTGGAGCTGCTGGTTCCGCGTGGTTGGAAGCACCCCACCAAGGAGTTCCTGCACGCCTGGTACACCCGTATGGGCTACCGGCCGGTGCAAACCGGTCGCATCGACGACAGCTATCCACATCTGGCACCGCTGTTGGCGACACCGTGCGATTTCGTCGTTTATCACAAAGCCCTCCAACGCTGAGCGACTGTCGTGGCGACGCGTCGAAGGTCGTGCCCAAGCTCATCGAGGCGTTGAAGGCGAAGACCTGAGTCGCTAGGACGGAGGCTTCATCGTCTCCGGGTCGAAGTCCTTGATGTTCGTCGCGAAGCCCCACTGCTGGCCTTGCGGGTCTTCGGCCATGTAGCTGCGGTCGCCGTAGAACTGGTCCTGCGGCTCGAAGATGATCTTGGCGCCGGCGCCCTTCGCCTGCTCGAAGTGCGCATCGACGTCGTCGACGTACACATAGATCGTCGCGTTGACGTGACCGTGCCGGCTCGGGTTCTGGTAGTCGTCGCCCGGCCTGCCCATCATGACGACGCCGTCCTCCAGGCGCATCTCGGCGTGATTGACCTTGCCGTCCGGCCCCGTCATGCGCATGTCCTCGGTGAAGCCGAACGCCTTGGCGAGGAACTCCAGCGCCCCTTCGCAGTCCTCGTACAGCAGGTACGGCGTGATGCGGGGGAAGCCTTCGGGCGGGTTCGAGACCATGGCAGCCCTCCTTCGCGAAGTCGAACGTGAATCTACGCCCGGCGACCCCGGTCCGCTGCGGGCGTAGTCTGGCGAGGTGGCGACCGTCGCGGAGCGGCTCCGCGAAGTGCGAACCAAGATCGATACAGCGGTCGCCGCTGTCCGCGCCGATCAGGGAGCGTCACCCGTTCTGACCGCGGTGGTGGGCGAGTTTGCCGCCAAGGCGGAAAAAGCGACGGGCGCGGCTGACGAGCGGGCAGCCGTGATCGAGCTCGAGCAGGCGGGGGACAGCGCCAAGGTCGCGGCCGAAGCCGACGCCGGCGTGTCGGACTCGACTCGCGAGTCGGTGCTGGACGCGCACCTGGCGATCTGCATCGCCAAATCGAAGCTGTAGCGCCCTTCTCGCGCTTTCATTGGCCCTTGCCCGTCGATATTCGACGTTCAAGGACCAATGAATGGCGAATCGTGTAGCGGAACGTTCAGCGGATGATGATCCGGCCGGCGCGGCCTGACGAGGTTGATGTCGTGCTCGACGTGCTCGCCGATGCGGCGTCGTGGCTGCGGAAGCGTGGTGTCGAGCAATGGCCGGAGCGATTCGACCCGGACTGGGTGATGCCGGCAATCGAGCGCGGGGAGACCTGGCTCGCCGAACTTGATGGCGAGGTGGTGGGCACTCTCGTCGTCCAGTGGGAGGACCCGCTCTTCTGGGCCGGGTACCCCGACGACGCCGGCTACCTGCACCGGCTGGCCGTGAGCCGGCATGGCGATCGGCTGGGAGCGCGTTTGTTGCGCTGGGCGGAGCAGCACGCAACGGGCAATCGGAAGGCGTTCATGCGCCTCGATTGCGTCGCGTCGAACGAATCGCTGCGCGCCTACTACGAGCGCGCCGGTTACGAGCACGTCGCCGACGTCACGGTGGGCCCGTACACCCAGGCCCGCTACGAGAAGCGCGTGAGTTGAGCGCTACGCGGCTCCTTCTGGAACCCACGAACCGTGGAAGCCGAACGGCACCCGCTGGGGCAGCCGGACGGTGGCGACCGGGGATCCCGCGAAGTCGGTGGCATCGAGCACGACGAGGTCGCTGGCATCACGGCCCTCGTCGTACACGACCGACAGCACCCAGCCTTCGTCCTCGCCGGCGTGGTCGGACGCCGGCACGAACACGCCCTCGCTCGCATGCGTACCCCGACCGAACTCGCGTGCCTCGCTCGTTCCGGACTGGAGGTCGTGCTTCACCAGGCCGCCGAGCTTGATCCCCTCGTCATCGATGCCGAAATGCGTTGCGTACCCGTACCGGTGGCGGCGGCCGATGACGCGTTCATCGACGCGCGGGAACTCCTGGGGCCGGTCGTCGATGCGCTCCTCGATGACCTTCCCGGCGTCGAGGTCGATCGTCCACCGGTCGAGGGTCGGCGGCAGCTCGGCCGGCCCGTAGATGTCCTCGTCGAACATCTTCGGATGCCGGGCCACGTCGACGACCACGTTGCCGTTGTCGTCGTAGGCGTTCAGCGGGTGGAACACGTAACAGAGGTCGACGTCGAACCAGCGCACATCGGCGTTCCCGCCGTCGCGGGGCATCACGCCGACCCGGGCGCCGTAGTCGGGCTTCCATTGCGCCGGGAACGGACGCTTGCCGACGAGGTCGAAGTCGAACACCACCGGCAGGTCGAGGAACACGACGTTGCGCTCGGTGATCGCGAAGTCGTGCACCATCGACGGTCCCTGGATGTCGATGTCCTCGCTGCGCACGAGCGCGCCCTCGGCGTCCACCACGTGGTACCGGAGCCACGGTGGGCCGAACGCGTCATAGCCGAAGAAGAGCATCTCGCCCGTGACCGGGTCGACCTTGGGGTGCGCGGTCATCGCCGACCGGAGCTTGCCGCCGAAGTCAAACCGGCCCACCGTGGACAGGTCCGGTCGCACCTCAGTCGGGAGGCACACCTCGACGAGGGCGAAGATTTTTCCCGCGTGCGTCACGACGTGCGTGTTCGCCACGCTCGAGCCGACCGGGAACACGTCGTCGGGCTGTCCCGGGATCGGGTCTTCGCCGAGCAGCGAGATCGCCTGGTCGGTGCGTACCCACCGGTTGCGATACGACAGCGCCTTGCCGTCGCGGAGCTCGATCGCGTGGAGCATGCCGTCGCCCATGAACCAGTGGTAGGCGGCGGGGTCGGGCGCGATCGGGTTGGGACCGTTGCGGAGCAGCCGGCCCCGCAACTCCTTCGGGATCGCACCCTCGACCGGGAGATCGGTCGCGGTCCGCTCGTCCCTGACCGGCGCGAAGTTTCCGACGAGATAACGGTTTTCGACTGCAGTGCTCATGGGGTTGCTCCTTGGTCTTCGGGCGCGGCTGCGCGCAGGCCGCGGGTTTGGGTGTCGCAGACGTGGTCGACCAGCGCCTCGACGTCGGGCCACAGGAAGCCCGGCATCGAGATGAGTAGGGAGGTGACGCCGTGGACGGCGGTCCAGACCCCGGTCGCCGCGAGCACGGGATCGACCCGCCGGAACGCGCCGCCATCGATGCACCGCTGTACGGCATCGACCAGGTGCTGGAACGCCCGGGCGCCGGCACCGACGACGACATCGCGCTGTTGCTCGCCGTCCGTTCGGGTCATGAAGAGGATCCGGTACGGCTCGGGATTCTCGAGCCCGAAGCGCACATAGGCCCGGCCCCGGCGGCGGAGGCTCTCGACCGGGTCGTCGGTCGACGCGCCGGCTTGTTCGATCACGGCGTCGAAGGTCTCGAAGTGCCGCTCGCACACCGCGAGGATCAACGACTCCTTGTCGGGGAAGTGCAGGTAGATCGACGGCGGGGTGACGCCCACGGCGTCGGCGATGGCCCGGATCGACACGCCGTCGGCGCTGCCGGTCTCGATCATCAGCCGCTCGGTGGCGGCGAGGAGGTCGTCGCGCAGCGTCTCGCCCTCGCCGCGACGTGAGCGCGGGCGGGCCCGGACGGTCGCGGCGCGTTCGGCCGTCATCGGGACCCGACGGGCTCGGTGACCCGTTCCTCGGGGGGTGGCTCGGGCTCGGGCTCCTCGGTCTCGCTGATCCCGATCCGGTCGTGGATGCGCCGCATCCATCTCGGCGCCCACCAGTTCGCCTCGCCGGCGATACGCATGAACGCGGGCACGAGCGTCGCCCGGATCACGAACGCGTCCATGAGCACGGCGATCGACAGCCCGATGCCGAAGATCTTGATGAACGAGACCCGCGACGTGGCGAAGGCGAGGAACACGACGCTGATCAGGACGGCAGCCGCGGTTACGATTCGGCCGGTTCGTTCGAGTCCGACTGCGACCGACCCCGTGTTGTCGCCGGTTCGGTCGTGTTCCTCCTTGATGCGCGACAGCAGGAACACCTCGTAGTCCATCGACAAGCCGAACGCGATGCAGAACAGCAGCAGCGGTGTCGACGCCGGCAGCGTGCCTGTCGCCGTGAAGTCGAGGACACCCGAGAAGTTGCCGTCCTGGAAGATCCATACGAGCGCGCCGAACACCGCGCTGAGGCTGAGCACGTTGAGGATCAGCGCCTTGATGGGCACGAGGACGCTCCCAAACATCAGGAACAGCAGCACGAAGGTTGCTAGCGCGACCAGGCCGAGCGCGATGGGAAGGCGGGCGAAGATCGACTCGTTCGAGTCGACGAGCTCGGCCGACGGCCCCGTGACCAGGACAGGGAACGGCGCGCGTGCGTCGCGCACCGCGTTGGCGAGACGCTCGCCGGCGTTGGAGTACGGCTCGACCGACGGGACCACCGAGAGCCAGGTGGCATCGTCCGCCTGGAAGCGCGCACCGAGCGGTCCCGGGCCGGCAACTTGCTGCCCGTCGATGTAGCTGCCGGTAAAGGCGTCGACGCGAGCCGCACCCGGCAGGCGCGACAGCTCGGCTGCGTAGCGATCGACTTCGGCGGTGCGTGTCCCGGGCTCACCAATCCCGGTCGCGACGACCTGGAGCGCTCCGCCCTCGTCCGACGAGAACCGCGTCCTGATGTCGTCCTGCACCTGGCGGCTCGAGAGGTCGGCGGGCAGCACGCGGTCGTCGGGCAGTCCGAACTGGATGCGGAGAAACGGGATCCCCAGCGCGAGGAGCAGGACGACGACGACGATCGCAATCGGCACGGGGCGGCGCATCACGATCATGGCGATCCGGTGCCAGACGCCCTCACCAACGGGCTTCGGCTCCCGCCGCCACAACCGCAGCGAGTTCACCCGCGTTCCCAACACCGCGAGCAGCGCGGGGAGGAAGATGACCGACACCGCGCCCGCGAGCAACGACACGCCGATGCCCGCATACGCGAACGACCGCAAGAAGGCGAGCGGGAAGACGAGGAGCGCGGCCAGCGAAATCGCCACGGTCACCGCGCTGAACGCGACGGTCTTGCCCGCGGTCTGCACGGTTCGCACGACGGCGTTGTGCGGCGGGCGTCCGGCCCGTAGCTCCTCCCGGAACCGGGACACCACGAACAGGCTGTAGTCGATGGCGAGCCCCAGCCCCAGGCCGGTCGTCAAGTTGAGCGAGAAGATCGAGACCTGGGTGAGCAACGAGAGCACGAAGAGCACGAGGAACGTGCCGACGATCGCCAGGATGCCCACCACCAACGGCAGGCCGGCCGCGACCACGCTCCCGAACACGAGCACCGTCAGCAGCAGCACGATCGGGAACGCGAGAAGCTCGCCGCGCAGCAGGTCTTCTTCGACTTGCTTGTTGATCTGCCGGAAGACCTCGGCGAAGCCGCCGACGCCGACCGTGATCGGTCCCTGGCTGCCGGAGTAGCGCGGCGACAGCTCCTCGGCCGTATCGTGCACGTCGTCTTCGTCACCGCTCAAAGCGGCGACGACAAGGGCCTGGCGACCGTCGGTGCTGCGGAGCGGGGGCGGGCTGCCGAGGTCCCAGTACGAGATGGCGCGGGCGACGCCACGCTCGGACGCGAGCCGGGCGGTGAGCGCGCTTCCGGCGGCGGCGACCTCGGGGTCGTCGACCGTGCCTTGCTTCGCGGTGACGAGCAGGATGAGGTCCGGCTGCTGCTCGCCGAATTCCCGTTCGATTGCGTCGCGTGCCCGCTCGGACTCGGAGGAGGGGTCTTCGAAGCCGCCACTGCTGAGGCGGGACGCCACGCCACCGCCCAGCGCGGCGGCGACGACGAAGAACACCGCCGTCGCCACGAGCACCGTCTTGCGGCGCCGGACCGTGAAGCGTCCGAGGCGAGCGAGCATCCGAGGCGCCCCCCAGGCGTTCGGTTATCAGCGTTAAGTCAACTTGATCATCATGTGCCGGCGGGCCTGTCACCGCCAGATGACGTGGGTCACAGCCGGCCGGACAGAATCCGAGCATGGCCGATTCCGGCGCACCGCGCCCGCTCGTCGACCCGCACCGGCTGGCGGCGTGGATGGACGCCCACGGCCTCGCAGCGGGTGCGCCGATCGCGGTCGAGCGCATCACGACCGGTCACTCGAACGAGGTGTTCTCCGTCCGTCGCGGCGATCTCGACCTCGCCCTGCGCCGGCCGCCGCGCACGCCGATCTCGCCCACGGCGCACGACATGGCGCGCGAGTACCGGCTGCTGTGCGCGTTCAGCGACCACGGCGCGTCGGTGCCGATCCCGCGCCCTATCGCGCTCTGCATCGACACCGACGTGCTCGGCGTGCCCTTCTATGTCATGGAACGGCTCGACGGCCTCGTCGTACGAGAGCAGATCCCGGCACCGCTGGCCGACGACTCCGAGACGCCCGTCGCGCTTGCGCACGCGCTCGTGGACGCGCTCGCGGCGATCCACGCCTTCGACTGGAGGGCCGGCGGTCTCGCCGACTTCGGGAAGCCCGAGGGCTATCTCGACCGGCAGGTGCCGCGCTGGCTCGGCCAGCTCGCCCGGTACAAGACGCGGGAGCTCCCGGAGGTCGACGAGGCCGGCGCATGGCTGGCGGCCAACACGCCGGCGATGCAGCCGCCCACCGTCATCCACGGCGACTACAAGCTCGACAACGTGATGTTCGCGTCGACGCTGCCGGTGGAGCCGATCGCGGTGCTCGACTGGGAGCAGGCGACGATCGGCGATCCGCTCGTGGACGTCGGGTGGCTGGTCGGCCTCTGGAACGAGGCCGGTGAGGCGGGCGCGTTCGGCGCCAACGCGCCGCTCGCGCACGCGCCGAACCTCCCAACCCGCGCCCAACTCGCCGACCGGTACGCCCGGGCGACGGGGCGCGATCTCGAGCACCTCGACTTCTACTGCGTGCTCGGGCTGTTCAAGCTCGCGTGCGTGATGGAAGGGTCGTACGCTCGTTTCCGGGCCGGCACGAGCGACGACGCGTTCTTCGCGTTGCTCGAGGAGGGCGTGCCGGCGCTGGCCCGGCGAGCCCTCGAGTTCACCTGAATCGGCGGGCGTCAGCCCTTCACGTACGAGAGCTTCTCGGCGACCTTGCCATCACGGAGCCGGAAGACATCGACGCCGCGCACGTGGCCGTCGCCCCAGTCGTAACGCCACCGCTGCACGTACCGATCGCCCGCAGGAAACGCGTCCTCGGCGTCGAAGTTGGCGCGGGTGTCGTCGAAGATCGGCTTCCATGCCGCCCGCACCGCCTCCAGCCCCTCGTGCCGTTCGCCGTCGGGCGCGGGGCCGGTGCTCTCGAACACGCAGTCGTCCGTGCACAACGCGAGGGCGGCGTCGAGGTCGTGGTCGCCCCACGCGCCGTTGAACCGATCGAGAAGGTCGCGGATCTCGGCGTCGCTCATGTTTGGTCTCCTGCCTCGATGTCGATGAAGAGGGGCGCATGGTCGGACGGCAGCTTGCCCTTGCGGGCGAACCGATCGACCAGTCCCCACCGGATGCGGTCGACCAACGGCTCGGTGACGTAGGCGAGGTCGATGCGCATGCCGCGGTGCTCGTGGAAGTCGCCGCGGCGGTAGTCCCAATACGTGAACAGCTTCTCTTGCGGGTACAGCGCCCGGAAGGCGTCGACGAACCCCCAGTCGCGCAACCGGGCGACGGCGGTGCGTTCCGGCTCGGTGACGTGCGTGTCGCCGATGAACGCCTTCGGCGACCAGAGATCGCGATCCTCGGGCGCGACGTTGAAGTCACCCATCATCACGATCGGGTCGGAGGGCTTGTACGTGGCGGCAACCCAGTCGTGGAGGCATTCCAGCCATGCCAGCTTGCGCTCGTAGAACTCGGTGCCGACCTTGCGGCCGTTGGGCACGTAGACGCAGATCACGCGGACTCCGCCGCACATGGCGGACAGGAGGCGTGCGTCGCCCTCATACGGGTCGACGAGCTCGGTGCCGTCGAACCCGGACGTCACGTCGCCGACACCCGCTCGCGACAGGATGGCCACCCCGTTCCACTGCCCCGGCCCGTGGTGCACGGAGTCGTAGCCGAGCGTCTGGAACGTGAGCTGCGGGAAGGTGTCGTCGGAGAGCTTGGTCTCCTGGAGGCACAGCACGTCCGGGTGCGCGTACTGCACCCAGTCCTCGACCCGGGGGAGGCGGGCCTTCAGGGAGTTCACGTTCCAGGTCGCGAACCGCATCGCGACCGGAACCTACCCGACGCCGTCCCCGAGGTAGCCCGGGTTCGAGACCAGCAGCTTCGCCCGCACGGACTCCCGGACGGCGACGATGACCTCGGCGCGGCGGTCGTCGAGGGAGCCGTCCCGGATGCGGCCCGCCAGCTCGGCAGTCAGGACGGGGAGGTCGGCGTCGTGGTCGAGCAGCGCGCCCAGCCGGGCGCGGTCGGCGGCGTCGAGCTCGGGGCCGAGGCTGAGCTCACGCTCGAGCATCCCGAGCGCGTTGACGGCGACGCGGGTGTGGAACTTCACGCGGCCTTCAGCGGCGGGCATCACGTCGTGCTCCAGGAACTCCCGGATCGCCTCGAGCAGCTCGGCGGCTGTCGGCCTGTCCTGCATCACGTGTCCTGTTCGATGAGCTCGAGCAGGTCCCACTCCATCTCGGCGACCCGCCGGCCCAGCGTCGCCAGCTCCACCGAGCGGACCGCGCCCTGCAGGTGGGTGAACGCCTGGATCTCGCAGATCACGCCCCACTTCAGCGTGCCCATCGCCTCCCAGTAGCGAAGCTCGACCGGATCGACGTCCCGTCCCCCGGCGGCCCGGTACGCCGCGAGCAGGTCCTCCACGGCGCCGAAGCCGCCCACGGGCCGGTCGGTCACGCCGAAACGCCACGACTTCACGCACAACCAGCCGAGGTCCTCGACCGGGTCGCCGAGGTGTGCGAGCTCCCAATCGAGGACCGCTCGGATGCCGTCGGGCCCGACGACGAAGTTGCCGTTGCGGAAGTCGCCGTGGACCAGCGCCGGCTGTGGCGGGTCGGGCGGCGCGTGCTCGGCGAGCCAGCGCAGGCCGAGCTCGAACGCGGGGTGGGGCTCGCCGAACCCGTCGAGGTACCCGCGATACAGGTCGATCTGCTCGCGCGCGCCCTGGACCGGGAGCGACGGAAGCCGCGCCGGGTCGAGGGCGTGGATGCGCGCCGCCTGTTCGCCGCACTGACGCGCGAGCTCCGGGCGGGCGTCTGCGTACGGGTCGTCGCGCAAAATGCGACGAGGGATCGTCTCACCGTCGATGCGTTCCATCACGAAGCCGGAGCCCAGGCCGTCGCCCGGCTCGAGGAGGAACCAGACCTGCGGCGTGGCGACGCCGCCCTGGTGCGCGACGGCCAGCAGCGCGAACTCGACCGAGCGGTCCGACAGCCCCACCGACGCGCCCGGATCGCGGCGCAGGACGAGTGCATGGCGGGCACCGCCGCCCGCGACCGCGTCGAACGACCACGTCTCACGAGACGCGCCGCCCGACAGGCGGCGCAGGCCCTCGATCGTCACCGGCTGCCCCAGATGGCGGCCGACCGCGGCCGCGAGCGGCTGGTCGTCGACGCGGGCGGGCACGGCGGAACGGTAGCCCGGCGGCGGTTAGATTCCCGTCAGTGCGTTTCGGGCGGGCAGCCTTCCTCGGAGGACTCGCGGGAGTCGTGGCCGTCGTCGCGCTCGCAGCCCCGGCGGTGCCCGAGGCGAGCGCACAATTCGGTCCCGAGCAGATCCGCAACTACGACGTCGACGTCACGATCGAGCCGACCGGAATCGTCGGGGTCCACGAGACGATCGACTACAACTTCGGCGTCGTCCCCAACAAGCACGGGATCTTCCGGGACGTCCCGGTCCGCTTCGATTACGAGCCCAAGGCGAACCACGACCGGGTGTACCCGCTCGAGGTCGAATCCGTGCAGGCGTCCGAAGGGACCCCGGCGCAGTTCACGCTCGAGAGCGGCGACATCGACGGCATCGGCCTGAAGCGGATCAAGATCGGTGACCCCGACCGCACCATCAGCGGCGAGCACACATACGACATCACGTACACGCTGCGCGGCGTGCTGAACGGCTTCGAGGACCACGACGAGCTGAACCTCAACGCGATCGGTCCCGGCTGGAGCGTGCCCATCCAGCGGGCGACGGTGCGCGTCACCGCCCCGGCCGACATCAACCAGGTCGCGTGCTTCAGCGGTCCCGTGAGGTCGAGTCTTCCCTGTGCGAGCGCGACGAGCGCCGGCACGACGGCGACCTTCACCCAGGACGACTTCCCGCCCGGTGCCGCCGTGACCGTCGTCGTCGGCATGGCGAAGGGCGTGGTGCCGCCACCGAAGCCGATCCTCGAGGAGCGCTTCAACCTCGGGACGGCCTTCTCGCTCACGCCGGTCACCCTCGGGCTCGGCGGCGCGTTGCTCGCCATCGTGCTGCTCGTCTTCCTGTTCCTTCAGTACCGCTTCGGGCGCGACCGCCGCTACCGCGGGTCCGCCGTCGACGCCGCGTTCGGCAGCGAGAGCGGCGCCGACGAGCATGTCCCGGTCCTGCACCACGAGGAGACCCCCGTCGAGTTCGTCCCTCCCGACGACCTCCGTCCGGGCCAACTCGGGACGCTCGTCGACTTCACCGCCAACCCGCTTGACGTGACCGCCACCATCGTCGACCTCGCCGTGCGCGGCTACCTCGTGATCGAGGAGATTCCGGGCGAAGGAGGCTTCCTCCACAAGCCCGACTGGAAGCTGACCAAGAAGAAGGAGCCGGGGGCCGAGCTCAAGGCGTACGAGCAGCGGCTCCTCGCCGCGCTGTTCGATGACGGCAACGAGGTCAAGCTCTCGGACCTGCAGTACACCTTCGCCGCGCGCATGAACGAGGTGCAGCAGGCGCTCACCGACGACGCGACGGCGCAAGGCTGGTTCGTGCGGCCGCCGTCGGCGACCCGCATGCAGTGGGGTTGCCTCGCCGTGCTCGTGCTGCTGCTCGGGGCGGGCGTGATGACGTTGCTCATCTTGTTCACGCATCTGGCGGTGCTCGGCATTCCGCTCGTCGTTGCGGGAATCCTGCTCATCTTCGGCGCGTACTGGATGCCCCAACGCACGGCGAAGGGCACGGCCGTGTTGCGCCGAACCGAAGGGTTCCGCCGCTTCATCAACGAATCCGAGAAGGAGCGCGCCCGATTCGCGGAGAGGAAGAACCTCTTCTCCGAGTACCTGCCGTACGCGATCGTCTTCGGCGCCACCGGCAAGTGGGCGGCGGCGTTCGCCGGGCTCGACGACCAGCCGCCCGACACGTCGTCGTGGTACATCTCGACGGCGCCGTTCACGTTCCTCGCGTTCTCGGGCGCGATCGACGGGTTCACCGTCTCGACGTCCGGGACGCTCACGTCGACGCCCCCGTCGACATCGGGCTCGAGCGGCTTCTCCGGGGGTGGGTTTTCGGGTGGCGGCGCCGGCGGTGGAGGCGGCGGCAGCTGGTAGGGCGCGGGTGTCAGGCGTTGACGCCGACAGGCTGCCCGTCGACCATCTGGTCGAGGTACTCGGAGAGGCCGAACCCGACCTTGCCGTCGCAGCGCCACTCGGTCATGCCCTCGGAGATGCGGGTTACGAGCATGTCGCCGTCCGGCGTCTTGCGCCGGTTTCGCAGCGGGATGAGGGATAGGACGCTGCCCTCGATCTCGTAGTCGCGGTCCGCGGTGTGGGCGACCGCCCGCACCTCCTGGTGGTACGAGTCGGCGCCGCGCCAGTCGGTCTCGAGCTTCGCGTCGTCGATCGTGCGGTACTCGCCGTCCTCGAGCACGACGCCGCCGATGCGCTGGCCGCCGTCGCGCGACGTCACGATCGAGATGACAAATCCGAAGTCCTCGCCGAAGTTGGCGGTCAGCCACCGATACCACCACGGTGACTGCCAGAAGCGGGGTCCCCACGAGTGATCACGCAACCCGAAGCCGTCGACCTCCCACTCCTCGTCGCCGACGCGCACGACGCCGCGTGCGCCGACGTGCTGCTCGTAATGACCGCGGGCGAAGCCCTGCTCGGCGTTCTCGGTGATGGGGGAGCCGTCGTCGTTCACGGGTTCGCCGCCCCACATGGGCGACACGCCGCGGTAATTGAGCTCGACGGTGGCGTCGATCCACGGGTTCTCAGTGAACGCCTGGCGCGGGTTCGCCATCTCGAGCGGACGTTCCAGCAGCGCGACCTTGCCGTCATACGTGACGTGCTGTTCCTTGAACGGCTCGCGCACTTCGAATCGCATGCCGCCGGCGTCGAACGCGTCGTTGTCGGCGATCTCGGGCCGGCTGAACATGAAGCCGACGCGTCCGTCCGGGAGGTATATGCACGTCGTCATCTCGGCGTAGCCCTCGTTGGCCCGGTTGCCGAGACGGACCCATCCACCGATGCGGTCGGCGGGGTCGAAGAAGTTGAAGTACATGGACTCGTTGAAGTTCGTCGCCGACTCCAGCGGGTGCATGTACTCGTCGGACGGCTCCAAGCGCAGCTTCATGCGAGCCATGCAACTCGCCCTTGACCAACCGGTCAAGCAGGTGCTTCGCTCCGGCCATGGACGTGGAGATCACCGAGATCACGAGCGGGTTGCGCTTTCCTGAGGGGCCGGTGTGGATGCCCGACGGGAGTGTGCTGTGCACCGAGCTGCTGGGCGGCACCGTCGTGCGCGTGCAACCGGACGGCAAGAAGGAAATCGTGTCGGAGAACGGCGGCAGCCCCAACGGGCTCGCCATCGGTCCCGACCGTGCGCTCTACGTGTGCAACAGCGGCGGGTACGGGTCGCACGACCTCGGCGGCCTCACGATCCCCGACAGCTACCTGCCCGGTGATCACTCGGGCGGCCGCGTCGAACGCGTCGATCTCGCGACCGGCGAGGTCACTGTGCTGTACCGCGAGTGCGACGGGCACGACCTCATCGGGCCCAACGACCTCGTCTTCGACGACACAGGCGGGTTCTGGTTCACCGACCACGGCCGCTGGCGCGAGCGCGACAAGACGCACGGCGGCCTCTACTACGCCCGTCCCGACGGCTCGGAGATCCGTGAGGTCGTGTACCCGCTCGACGGCCCCAACGGCGTCGGCTTGTCGCCCGACGGCACGCGCGTCTACGCGGCGGAGACATTCGCCGGGCGGCTGTTCGCCTGGGAGCTGGCCGGCCCCGGCGAGCTCGCCGCGCCGGCACCACCCGTCGGCAACGGGGGACAGCTCGTGTGCGGGCTCCCCGGGATGCAGCTGTTCGACTCGCTGGCCGTCGACGGCGACGGCAACGTCGCGGTGGCGACGCTCGTGAACGGCGGCGTGACCGTCATCGCGCCCGACGGGAGCAGCGCCGAGCACGTGCCGTTCCCGGACCCGATGGTGACCAACATCTGCTTCGGTGGCGACGATCTTCGGACCGCGTTCGTGACGTGCTCGGCGACGGGCACGCTCGCGTCGGCGCCCTGGCCGTGGCCAGGCCTGAAGCTGGCCTACTAACAGTCAGATCTGTGCCGGGTGGACGGGCGCGCCGGCCACGCCGGCGGTGATGCGGAAGATCGTGCCCCGACGCTCGGGCGCCTCGGTGTTGTCGGCGGTCACGACATAGAGGTCGTGCTGCTCGCCCCCGCCGAAGCAGAGCGAGGTGACCGTCTTTGCCGGCACCTCGAGCACACGGTCGAGCTCCCCGTCGGGCGTGAGCCGGGCAACGCATCCGGCGCGCGCCGACGCGACCCAGAGGAGCCCCTGCGCGTCGACGGCCATGCCGTCGGGCGCGCCGGGCGGGAAGTGGAACGCGCGGCGGTCACCGGCGGTGCCGTCGCCGGCGATCGTGTGCACGAGGATCACGTTGTTCCGGGTGTCCGAGTGGTAGATGGTCTGCTCGCCGGGTGAGAGCACGACGCCGTTGGCGTGGAGGACGTCCTCGTAGAGGCGTGTGCCCTTGCCCTCGGCGTCGATGCGCCACAACTCGCCGGGCACAGGTGTGGCGGCGGGATCGAACACGGCGAACCGGATCGAGCCCGCGTACACGCGGCCCACCGAATCGGCGCAGATGTCGTTCCACCCTGGCAACCCGTCGATGGAGAACAGCGTCCGGTTGTCCCCGTCACGCACGTGCACGATGTCGCGCCCCGAGACGACAATCCCGCCGCCGGCGTGCAGCACGATCCCGCCGACGCCCCGGCGCTTGGGCACGACGGTCGTGATCTCGCCGTCCGGATCGCGCCGGTACACCCCACCGCCGAGCACATCGCTGAAGTACAGGTTCCCGTCGCCGTCGACCGTCGGCCCCTCGACGAGCCCGTACCCCGACGCGAGCGTTTCGACGGACGGCACCGTCGCTATCCCTGTGGCGTCGCGAACCACCAGCGGTGGCCCTCGGGGTCGCGCACGCCGTACTCGCGCTGCCCGTACGGCTGGTCCGTGGGCTCGCTGTCGATGCTCGCGCCCGCGGCGCGGGCGCGCTCGTAGTGCGCGTCGACGTCGTCGACGTGGACGACCAGTCCGCCCGCCGCGGCGTCCATCGTGCGCGGCGACGCCATCTCGTGCTCGGGGGTGACACGATGCAGCCAGATCCGCCCGTCGCCGACGACGACCTCTCCGTGCACGACCTGGCCGTCGCCGTCGCGCTCGATGCCGCCGGGCCCGAACCCGAACGCGTCG
This sequence comes from Actinomycetota bacterium, assembly GCA_046727755.1. Classification (GTDB taxonomy): domain Bacteria; phylum Actinomycetota; class Acidimicrobiia; order IMCC26256; family JACDBD01; genus JALZAA01. Next base: position 16,778 of record JBKPDG010000118.1, on the reverse strand, counting down.
ACGAGGAAGTCGTGCGCGCGTTCGATGTCCTCGTAGACGAGAAGAGGAATGGTGCGCTGGAACTCGGTCATGCCGTGACGGTAGCCCGGTCGTTCCCGAGCAGTCCCGTGGCGACGTCGAGATAGGGTCGCCGCATGGGACCGCTCTCTGACTTGAAGATCATCGAGATCGCGGGCATCGGGCCGGGGCCTTTCGCGGCGATGCTCCTCTCCGACATGGGCGCCGACGTAGTGCGCGTCGACCGCGCCCAGTCGGTCGAGCGGGGCTTCGATCCCGGATGGATGGAAGTACTGAACCGGGGCCGGCGCTCGATCGGGGTCGACCTGAAGCAGCCCGACGGCGTCGAGACCGTGCTGCGCATGGTCGAGCAGGCCGACGCGCTGATCGAGGGGTTCCGGCCCGGCGTGGCGGAACGGCTGGGAATCGGGCCCGACGCCTGCCGCGCTCGCAACCAGAAGCTCGTCTACGGCCGCATGACGGGGTGGGGCCAGGACGGGCCGTACGCGCAGGCCGCAGGCCACGACATCAACTACATCTCCCTTGCCGGCGCGCTGGCGCACTTCGGACGGGCCGGCGGCAAGCCGACCCCGCCGATGAACATCGTCGGTGACTTCGGCGGCGGCGGCATGTTGCTGGCGTTCGGGGTCGTGTGCGCGGTGCTCGAGGCGCGGGCGTCGGGGGAGGGGCAGGTCGTCGACGCGGCGATGGTCGACGGCAGCGCCGCGCTCATGGCGATGGCGTGGGGCTTGCGGGCGATGGGCGCGTTCGACGAGGAGCACCTCGGCGGCAACGTGCTCGACACCGGCGCGCCCTTCTACGACACCTACGAGACCGCCGACGGGAAGTTCATCTCAGTCGGTTCGCTCGAGCCGCAGTTCTACGCCGAGCTCGTCGAGAAGCTCGGGCTCGCGGGCGAGGATCTCCCGGCCCAGATGGACCGCAGGGCCTGGGACAAGTTGCGGCAGAAGTTCACCGACCTGTTCAAGTCCAAGACGCGCGAGGAGTGGTGCACGATCCTCGAGCAAACCGACACGTGCTTCGCGCCCGTCCTCACGATGAGCGAGGCGGCGGGGCATCCGCACATCAAGGCGCGCGACACGGTCGTGGAACACGAGGGCGTGCTCCAGCCCGCACCGGCGCCGCGGTTCTCACGCACGCCCGGCGCGATCTCCCGACGGGCAGCCCAGCCCGGTCAGCACACCGACGAGGCGTTGGGGGATTGGGGCTTCACCGCCGACGAGCTCGCCAAGCTGCGCGACGCCGGCGCGATCAAGTAGCGACGACGGAAAGATGCGTTGAGGAAGCAGGACAGCGCGTGGTTCGGCTCGCTGGCGGCGTTCCTCGCGGCCGTGTTGGCTCTCTTTCAGCGCCGTCTGAAACTCGCCGCCGCGCTGGGGGTTGGCGCCGCCGGCCTGGGCGTCGCGTCCCGACGGTGGAGCCGCACTGAGCCAGGGCCGTTTCCGTACTCGCTGCGCTGGATCCTCGCGCTGCCGCATCCGATCTCACCCGACCTGTTGCGTCGGGGTGTGGAACCCGCACTAGGCGACGACGTGCTCGAGATCGGGCCGGGGACGGGCCGTCATGCTGTGCAGGTCGCGCAGTGGATCGCGCCGACGGGGACGCTTCACGTGTTCGACGTGCAGCAGGACATGCTCGGCGCCTTGACGTGTGCTCCGTCCCGGCGGGCGGCTCGCAGTCGGGGAGGTGCTGCTCGACCCCGACTACACGTCGCTTCGCGAGCTGCGAGAGCGCGCCGAGGCATCGGGTTTCCGGTTCGTGCGGCGCCACGGTTGCCGTTCGCCTACGTCGCGCGGTTCGAGGCTGTGTGAGCGCGAGCTCAGTCGAGCGGCGCGACGCGGTAGCGTTCGCCGGTTGCCTCCACGAGTACGCCCGCACCCTTCGCCAACGGAGCGACCTCCTCGCCCGTCAGCGCAAACACCGCCGCTTCGTTCGTCGGGCTGTGACCCACGGCCAGCCCCCGCCCGTCGTCGGGCAACGCGGCGAAGATGCGGCCGAGCGCCGCTCCGAGCCGAGTCTGCTCAGATTCGACGAAGCCGGGGTCGGCAACTCGGAACGACGCCAGGTCGGGCTTCCCCGTCTGTGCGTAGATCTCTCGCCAACGGCCCTCTGACTCCGTTCGGAGCCCGGGCTCAAGGGTCACGCCACCGGGCACTCGCTCACCGAGTCCGGCGAGAAAGCACGCCAAGGTCTGGGTCGCTCGTTGCATGCCCGAGGACACGAGGAGCGCGTAGTTGCCGCGCAGATGAGCGCCGATCTCGAGGGCGGCGCGCACGCCGTCGTCGGTGAGCGCGTCGCCGTCGTTGTCCGTGTGGCGCCGGAGCTCGACCGCTTTGGTCACGCCCGCTCAGGCGTGACGCCTGCGACCCACGTCATGTCGGCGGCCCTCGTGCCCGAGACGGCGCTGGTCGAAGCGACTGTCTCGAGCTCGGCGAGATCGTCCGGGGCGAGCTCCACGTCGAGGGCGGCGACGTTCTCCTCGAGGTAGGTCCGGCGTTTCGTGCCCGGTATCGGCGCCACGTCGTCGCCCTGCGCTTGCACCCAGGCGAGCGCCAGCTGACCCGGGGTGACGCCCTTCTCGGTCGCGATCGTGCGGACGCGTTCGACGACCTCGAGGTTGCTGGTGAAGTTGTCACCTTCGAAGCGCGGTGTGCCGCGCCGGAAGTCGCCGCGCGAAAGATCGTCGGCGCTGCGGATCTGGCCCGTCAGCATCCCGCGCCCGAGCGGGCTGTACGGCACGATTCCGACGCCGAGCTCGCGGGCCGCCGGGAGCGCGTCCTCCTCGATGTCGCGACTCCACAGTGACCACTCGCTCTGGAGTGCACTGATCGGGTGGACGGCGTGCGCGCGCCGGATCGTGTCGCCTGCGGCTTCCGACAGACCCAGGTGGCGCACCTTGCCCGCCGCGACGAGCTCGGCCATGGCGCCGACAGTGTCCTCGATGGGCACGTTCGGGTCGGCGCGGTGCTGGTAGTAGAGGTCGATGTGGTCGACGCCGAGGCGCTCCAATGATGCGTCGCAGGCGCTGCGCACGTACTCGGGTCGTTCGTCGATGCTGCGGAAGCTCCTGTCGTCGGCCCGGCGCACGATGCCGAACTTCGTCGCCAGCACGACGCCGTCGCGCCGGCCGGCGATCGCTCGTCCGACGAGCTCCTCGTTGTGCCCGAACCCGTACACGTCGGCGGTGTCGAGGAACGTCACGCCCATCTCGAGCGCCCGGTCGATGGTGGCGAGCGACTCGGTCTCGTCGGCGGGACCGTAGACCTGGCTCATGCCCATGCACCCGAGGCCCTGGGCGGACACTTCGAGACCGTGGCCGAGCGTGCGCGTGGGGATCGTCATGACGCTGAAGCTACCTCCGCGTCGGCGGCCCCTGGCACGACGGCCATGCCGGCGCTGCTGACGACGGCGAGGTCGGTGTCCCGTTGCGCGTGGCCGGCGTGTGGCCGCTCCAGACCGGGCACTCTGTGCGTGCTGCAACCGTCGCAGCGTATTTGCGCTCACGAGAGGGAGAGACGATGCCGCTCTATCTATCGAAGTTCAGTTACACGCCGGAGACTTGGACGAGGCTGATCGGCAACCCAGAGGACCGTCGAAAGGCCGCCCAGTCGTACATCGAGTCGGTCAACGGAAAGCTCCACGGGTTCTGGTACGCCTTCGGCGAACACGACGGCTACACGCTCTGGGAAGCCCCCGACAATGTGTCCATGGCCGCGGTTGCGCTGGCGATTGCGGGCGGCGGTGCGCTGAGCTCGCTCGAAACGACAGTCCTCCTGACCGTCGACGAGACGATCGATGCCCTGCGCCAGGCCGACCAAATCCGCTACCGACCGCCCGGCGCATAGCGCCTCGGAACGGTATGCCACACTCCAGCCGGTGGAGCTCGAACCGGGGACCGCCGGTCTCTACGTGCGTCACGCGTTCCGCCAGATGCTCGAGGTCGCGGACCGGCTCGGCGACGACCGCGCGAACGACCGCCCACTCGGCACCGAAACGAACGCGGTCGCCGCGCTCATCGTCCACTGCTGCGCGGTCACCGAGTTCTGGATCGGGCACGTCGCGCTCGGCCGTCCCAGTGACCGGGATCGCGAGTCGGAGTTCTCGACCACCGCCACCATCGCCGAGCTCCACGCCATGGTCGACAAGACGCTCGGCCAGGTCGGCCAGGACCTCGCGGCGATCGACGCGGGGAGAGTCCAGCCCGATCGCACGGGACGCCAGTTCCTAGAGGCTGGCGACGAGTCCGACGGCGCGGTCGTGCTCCACGTGCTCGAGGAGCTGTACCAGCACCTCGGCCACATGGAGCTGGCGGCCGACGCGCTGAATATTCGAGGCTGACGATGGATTTCGAGGTCAAACGGTCCGACGTCCACGAAACCCGCGTGGTCGACGAGGAGCAGCCTGCGGTCGGTCCGGGGCAGGTGCTCCTACGCGTCGACGCCTTCGCCCTGACGGCCAACAATGTCACGTACGCCGTGCTCGGCGACGCGCTGCGGTACTGGGACTTCTTCCCCGCATCCGACCCGGCGACGTGGGGCCGGATCCCGGTGTGGGGATTCGCCGACGTCATCGCCACGTCGCTCGACGATCTTCCCGAGGGCACGCGCGTTTACGGCTACCTGCCGATGTCGACGCATCTGCTGGTCACGCCCGGGCGCGTCAACCCGAGGGCGTTCGTCGACGTCTCGCCGCACCGAGCCGCCCTGCCCAGCGCGTACAACGGCTACCAGCGGATCGACGCCGACCCAGCGCACGATCCCGCCCGCGAAGACCATCGCATGTTGCTCTGGCCGCTGTTCTTCACGTCGTTCCTCATCGACGACTATCTCGACGACAACAAGTTCTTCGGAGCCCAGGCGGTCGTCGTGTCGAGCGCGTCGAGCAAGACCGCCATCGGCACTGCGTTCATGGTCGAACCACGCGAGGCGATCGAGGTGATCGGGCTGACGTCACCTCGGAACGTCGACTTCGTCAAAGGGCTCGGCGTCTACCACCGCATGGTTCCGTACGACGAGGTCAGCGCGCTGGGCGGGTCGTCGGCGGCGTACGTCGACATCGCCGGCGACGCCTCCGTCCGCGCCGCCGTGCACCGCGCCTACGGCGACCGGTTGGCGCACAGCATGATGGTTGGCGCCACGCACTGGGATCAGCCGGCGGCCGCGCCCACCGACCTCCCCGGCCCGTCGCCGTCCTTCTTCTTCGCGCCGGACCAGATCACGAAGCGCACGAAGGAGTGGGGCCGCGCTGCGCTCGACGAGCGTGTGGCCGAGGCATGGCGACGCTACGTCGAGTTCTCCGACGGCTGGCTCCACATACGCCACGGCGCCGGCCCCGACGGCGTGCAGTCGGCGTACCAGGAGCTCGTCACCGGCCGCACCGACCCCGCCGTCGGCCACGTCCTCTCGATGTGGCCCGCGCGCGACGACTAGCTCCGCGACTTCTCCGGTTGCGCGGGCGCGCGGAGGTGGAACTCGGCATCGGCGGCAATGCGGCGAACCAGCTCGCCGGCGGGCTCGATGGCGTCGATCGAGGCGACCGACTCGCCTGCGTACAGCGCCATCGCGGTGACGTGGCCTTCGGCGGTGGTCGTCGGCGGCGGCACGCCGAACCGCGGAACGTCCACGGTCATCGGCCCCATCGTCAACTTCCCGACGGGAGCATCGGCGGGAAGCGTCTGCGCCCGGTCGAGCGCGGAGCGCAGCACGCGTGCGTCTGCCTGCTCGCTCGGCCACATCACGCGGTAGGCGTCCGTCAGGACGGTGCCGGAACCGGACGTGGCCACGATGGCGTCCTTGTACGCGGGATGCGCACCCGACTCCGGCGTTGCCACGAAGCGTGTGCCCATGCGCACGCCGGCGGCGCCTGCCGCGAGTGCTGCCGCGACACCCCGGCCCTCGGCGATGCCCCCGGCCGCGACCACGGGCACCTCGACCGCGTCGAGGATCTCCACGAGCAATGGCCACAGGCTTCGGTTGCCGTGCATGCGCCCGCCGCCTTCGGTTCCTCGCACGACGAGGACGTCGCAGCCGGCGTCGGTGGCGGCGCGGGCAGCTTCGACTGACCCCACCTGCCAACCGGCGAGCGTGCCGTGCCCATGCACGCGCTCCACGAGCGTCGGATCCGCATCGCCGTGATAGAAGTCGACGAGCCGGCACCGCGGCGCAGCTGCATCGACGGCGTCGACGTCGAGGAACGGCATCAACACGTTGAAACCGAACGGCCCGCGCGCGGCGGCACCCATGCCATCCAACATCTCGGCGACCGCCTCCGGGGGCGCCATCGGCATCCCCGTCATCGCCATGGCGCCGGCGTTCGTCACCTCCGCGACGAGCTCGGGCGTGCAGATCGCCCCCATCGGCGCGAGCTGGATCGGCACCTCACAGCCGACGAGCTCGGTGAAGCGCGTGTGCATCGCGCGCACTGTAGGTCGACGAGCTACCCCAGCATCTTCTCCGGGTGGCGGCCGTCGACGTGGCCCATGAACGGCGGGTGAATGCTGTACCCGAGGAGCTGGCGCAGCCGAGGTGACAGGTCGCGCGCCATCTCGGGCGGAATGGCGAGCAGGTAGCTCTCCTGCTGGCGGGCCCATGCGACGACGTACTGGATCGAGATGCCGAGCCGGAAGCGGTCGGTGGCGTTGGCGCCGCCGGCGTGCCACAGGGTGCCCGGATAGATCGCGACAGACCCCGCCGGCATCTCGAGCGGCACCAGCTCGACGGACGGGTCGGGCCGTCCGTCGCCCCAGTGCGTGCTCCCGGGCGCGATGAGCGTGCCGCCGTTGTCGGCCGTGAAGTCGTCGATCGCCCACAGCGTGCTGAGCGATAGCGGTCGCCGCGGGCGGGGCAGCCCGTAATAGAACGCCTCGTCATAGTGGAGATCCTGCGCCGTCTCGTCCGGCCCCAGGTTGATGGCCAGCGCCGCGGTCAGGAGGAAGTTCGGCCCGAGCAGTGCGCCCGCCACGTCCAGGACGCGCTCGTCCTCGATGAGCCGGTCGAAGGCGCGCGACTTGGCCGGGAGGCTGTAGACGCGCTTGGTCCGGAAGCCTTCGAAGTCGTTGCGCCCGAACGGGCCCTCGCCGAGGTACGGCGCCAGGGCGTCACGTACCGCTTGCACCTCGGTCGGGGCGAGCGCGTTCTCGAGCACCGCGTATCCCTGATCCTCGACGACGTCGAGCAGCGCATTGGGCACGCCGCCCTGCACGGGCATGTCGCCCATCGCGGTCCGCATCATCACGGTGGCCTCGTCTCCTTCTCTGATGCCCAGCTCGACGCGCAGCCGGTCGGCGAGCTCGGCGACGAACGCAGGTCGGGGCGGCACCGCGTCGCGTGTGCGGCGCAGCGTTTCGAAGGCATCAGTCATGACCGCCTCCCTCTCCTTCCAGGTAGACGCGGCGGTACGCCGCCCGCGCCCGCACCAGCAACGACTCGGTGGCGTTGCGTGTGCGACCGAGAAGCTCGGCGACCTCGGCGACGGGAAGCCCGTCGACGTAGCGCAGCGTGAGCGCCAGCCGGTGGTGCGGGCCGAGCGCGGCGAGCACGTCGTTGGCGCGCATCTGATCGAGACGCACGTCCCAGGGGTCGTCGTCGGGAGCCGGATCCTGCTCGAGCGCATCACGCAGCCGGTCGTCCCGGGCGCGGCGGCGCCAGTGGTCGGCGAGCTTGTGGCGGGCGACGCCGATCACCCAGGGGACGTCGAGCGGGGCGGGCCGGCCGTCCTCGAGGTTGCGTACCGCGGCGAGAAACGTCTCCGAGGTCAGGTCCTCGGCGGTCACGGAGTCGCCACAGCGGTGCAGGAAGTACCCGTACACCTCGGGCACCGCCTCTTGGTAGAAGGCGAGGAACGCGGCCCGATCGGGCTCGCCGGTTCCGGACCCCTCGCTCACGGCCGCCTCGGGCCATTCGCTCACGCCCCCATCATCGCTCCGGGCGGCCGATCTCCTACGCGCGGACACCGGATTTCTCATTCGGCCGCTGACGTGGGCTCAGAGCTTGCGGAGCCGGACCGCCCGGACGGAGTGATCGGGCGCCTTCTCGAGGATGAGCCGCGCCCGCTCCCGTGTCGGGAGGATGTTCTCGTGCAGGTTCACACCGTTGATCGAACGCCAGATCCCGCGCGCAACTTCGATCGCCTCGTTCTCAGAGAGAGCGGCGAAGTGGTGGAAGAACGACCGCTCGTCGGTGAACGCGGTGTCGCGAAGCGTGAGGAACCGATCGAGGTACCACTGCTCGATATCGGACTCGTCGGCGTCGACGTAGAGCGAGAAGTCGAAGAAGTCCGACACGAACAGCTGCTGGGAGCGGCCCCCGCGACCGTCGCTCGTCTGGAGCACAGTCAGGCCCTCGACGATCACGATGTCGGGTTGCCGCACGACCTGCTCCTCGCCCGGCACGATGTCGTACGTCAGGTGCGAGTAGACGGGCGCGCTCACCTCGGGTCGTCCCGACTTCACGTCGGCGAGGAACCGGACGAGGCGCCGCAGGTCGTAGCTCTCGGGGAAGCCCTTGCGCTCCATCAGGCCGCGTTCCTCGAGCACGCGGTTCGGGAACAGGAAGCCGTCCGTCGTGACCAGGTCGACCTGCGGGTGGTCGGGCCAGCGGGCGAGCAGGGCTTGGAGGATGCGCGCCGTCGTGCTCTTGCCGACGGCGACGCTTCCCGCGACCGCGATGACGTAGGGAACCTTTGCCGCCGGGCTGCCGAGGAACGTGTCGCTGACGCGATGGAGGTTCTGGCTCGCGGCGACGTACAGGTTCAGCAGCCGGGAGAGCGCGAGGTAGATGTCGGCGACCTCGTCGAGCGCGATCCGCTCGTTGATGCCGCGCAGCTGCTCGAGATCCGCTTCGGTGAGCGTGAGCGGCGTGGCCGCTCGCAGCCGCGCCCATTCGTCACGCGTGAACCGGACGTACGGAGACGGCGCCTCGGACGTCACGCGGGTACGTCCATCCCGGGGAGACCGCTGAGTCGGGCGACTCGTGCCCGCAGCTCGCCGGCGTCGGCGGCGGTGATCGTGACGTGGCCCACCTTGCGACCCGGTCGGGGCCCCTTGGCGTAGTCGTGGAGGTGCGCGCCTGGGATCGCCAGCACCGATTCCCGGTCGGGGAGCGCGCCCACGCAGTTGACCATCGCGCTGACGCCGACGGTCGCGGTCGACCCGAGCGGCCAACCGAGGATCGCCCGCAGGTGGTTCTCGAATTGGCTCGTGTCCGCACCCTCGATCGACCAGTGGCCGGAGTTGTGCACGCGCGGCGCGAGCTCGTTGACGAGCAGCTCCCCATGGACGTCGAAGAGCTCAACGGCGAGGACGCCGGCGTACTCGAGCGCGTCGAGGAGCTTGCCGGCGAGCCGCTCGCCGGACGTCTGGAGCCCGACGGTGAGACCGGGAGCAGGGGCAAGACTCCGGCGCAGGATTCCGCCGTCGTGATGGTTCTGGACCAGCGGCCAGCATGTGGTCGCGCCGTCGCGCCCACGCACCGCCAGCACCGACAGCTCGCGATCGAACGGCACGTGGCCTTCGAGGATGAGCGGCACGTCGCCGAGCGCGGACCAGGCGCGCTCCACGTCGCGCGGCTCGCGCACCACGACCTGCCCCTTGCCGTCGTAGCCGCCGCGGCGCGTCTTGAGCACCGCCGGCAGGCCGAGCTCCTTCACGGCGCGTTCGAGATCGGCACGGTCGTCGACCGCGGCGAACTCGGGGGTCCCGATCGCGAGCCGGCGGCAGAGCTCCTTCTCCTGCAGGCGGTCTTGCGCGACGTCGAGCGCGATCGGCGGCGGCAGGACGGGCCGGCCGGTCGAGGCCACGAAGCGCGCGGCTGCGCCAGGCACGCCCTCCCACTCGTAGGTCACGACTGCCGCGCCCTCCGTCACGTGCGTGAGCGCGGTCTCGTCGCCGAGCCCACCGACCACGAGCACGCCGAGCGCGCCGGCCGTCGCATCCGGGCTGGGGTCGAGAAACCTGAATCCGAGGCCGAGCGGGATCCCGGCCAGCGCGAGCATCCGGCCCAGCTGGCCGCCGCCGAGCACGGCGACGAGCGGTGCGGGCCGGCCGCCTTGGGCGTCGGGCACGCTGCATGCTGGCACGCCCAAAGCGACGGGCGCGCCGGGGTCCGTCCGCTATCGTGAGCCTTTCCGCGACAGCGTCGTCGCTCCTGCTGGATCCACGAAACGACAGCACCATCCCGGGAGCGAGGAGTCCCTCGGTTGGCCGACTTCGATCGCGCGGCGCGCCGGCACGCCCGCCAACGCCCTGAGCTCGATGCCTGCGGCATCGGCTTCGTCGCGCACGCGTCGGGCGCTGCCAGCCGCGAGATCGTCGACCTCGCCCTGACCGGGCTGGCGTGCGTGCGCCACCGTCAGGCCATCGCCGCCGACGGCATCTCGGGCGACGGCGCCGGCCTGCTGGTCCCGATTCCGCGCCCGTTCTTCGCCCGCGTCGGCGGCAAGGAGCTCGGGCGCGCGCTCGACACCGGCCGGGTGGGCGTCGTGTCCGCGTTCCTCGACCTCGACGATGACGACGCCGTGGGCGTCGCCCAGCGTGCGGTCGCCGACGCTTGCGTCGCCGAAGGCATCGAGCTCGCCGGGTGGCGTCCGGTGCCGGTCGACGAGTCGCATCTTGGCGCGGCAGCGCGAAGTGACCAGCCCGCGCTGTGGCACGGCATCCTGCAGCGACCCGAAGGCATCGACGACGTCGACGCCGAACGGCGCGCGTACCGTGCCCGCCGGCGGGCGGAGGCCACGTGCCGGGAGGCGCGCGTACGCCACTACTTCGCGAGCTTCTCGTTCGTCACCGTGACGTACAAGGCGCTCGTCCTGAGCGACCGGCTCGCCTCCTTTTATCCCGATCTCGCCGACGACGAATTCGGGGCGTCGCTCGCGATCTTCCACAGCCGGTTCTCCACGAACACGACCCCGGCGTGGGAGCGAGCCCAGCCGTTTCGGCACCTGTGCCACAACGGCGAGATCAACACGGTGCGGGGCAACGAGCTGCGCATGATCGCCCGCGGCCGTCTCGGCACCGAGGACGCCGGCCTCGGCGCCGAGGAGCTGTTCCGTCCCGTGCTCGATCCCGAGGACTCCGACTCGGGCAAGCTCGACTCCGCCGTCGAGCTGCTCGTGCGCGGCGGCCGCGACGTCCGTCACGCCGTGGCGATGCTCGTGCCCGAGGCGTGGGAGGGCCAGCGCGACCTTCCGCGCGGCGTGCGCAGTTTCTTCCGCTACCACGCGTGCCTGACCGACCCATGGGACGGGCCCGCCGGGCTCGTCTTCAGCGACGGCCGGCGCGTCGGCGCCGCCCTCGATCGGAACGGCCTACGTCCGCTGCGGTGGCAGGCGTGCGACGACGGCCTCGTCGTGTGCGCGTCGGAGGTCGGCGCCGTGCCGGTGTCCGGGCACGGCTCGGTGCGCCGCGGCCGCCTCGGTCCCGGCGACATGATCTGCGTCGACCCCGACCGTGCCGCCGGTAACGGCGACCAACCGGCGGTCGCGGGCACCGTGCAGGACGACACCGAGGTCAAGACGTGGCTGGCGCGGCTGCAGCCGTACTCGCAGTGGGCACGCGACGGTCTGCTGCCGGCGGACATCGGGGCGCCGGTGGAGATGCCGCCTGCCTCCGAGGACCTCGTGCGGCAGCAGGTCGCGTTCGGTCTCACCCGAGAAGAGGTGGCGATGGTGCTCAAGCCCATGGCCACCGACGCCAAGGAGCCGACCTTCTCGATGGGCGACGACGTGCCCTTCGCCGCCGTCGCCACCCAGCCCCGTCCGATGTTCAACTATCTGAAGCAGCGCTTCGCGCAGGTCACCAACCCTCCGATCGACCACTTGCGGGAGCGGCTCGTGATGTCGTTGCGCACGTGCCTCGGACCGCGCCGCCCGTTGCTCACCGAGGAGCCCGGCGCAGCCCGTCTGCTCGAGCTGCCCTCGTTCTTCCTGTACCCGTCGGCGGTCGACGCGCTCCTCGACCCGGCCCGCTCCGCGTTCAAGGCGGTGCGGCTCAGCGCCACGTTCCCGGTCACCGACGGGCCCGGCGGGCTCGGCCCCGCGATCCGCACGCTGGCCGACGCCGCCGCCGACGCCGTCGCCGGCGGCGCGGGGCTGCTCGTGATCTCCGATCGGAGTGTCGGCGCCGAGCGGGCCCCGATCCCGTCGCTGCTCGCACTGGGCGCAGTGCACCACCGGCTCATCGCCGAGCACACGCGCCAGCAGACGTCGATCGTCGTCGCGTCGGGCGACGCGCGCGATGTGCACGGCGTCGCATGCCTGCTGGGGTTCGGCGCCGACGCGGTGTGCCCACGCCTCGCGCTCGAGACGGTGGCGAGCATGGCCGACGACGACCAGCTCGGGGAGCTCCATTCGTCGGAGGCGCAGGCGAAGCTGCAGGCGGCGCTGGAGGACGGCGTCCTCAAGATCTTCTCGAAGATGGGCATCTCGACCGTCGACGGGTACCGCGCCGCCCAGATCTTCGAAGCCATCGGGCTCGGTCCCGAGGTCATCGAGACGTGCCTACGCCACACGGTCTCCGAGGTCGGCGGCATCGGCTTCGAGACGCTCGGCGCCGACGTCCTCGGCCGCCACGAAGCCGCGTTCGCGAGCGAGAAGGCGGCGCTCGACGAGCCCGGGTTCTTCCGCCACCGCAAGCGCGGCGGCGAGTACCACGGCAACAACCCCGACGTGGTCGACGCGCTGCACGACTCGCTGGGGCTCACGCCCGAAGGCGACGGCGAGAACGGTGAGCGCAAGCCCAAGAAGAAGACGAGCGAAGTCAGCGGACGGCTCGCCGGCGTCGAGCCTGCCCCGAGCGAGGACCAGGGCAAGGTCATCGTGCTCCAGGGGCCGGACGCCGAGCCGCTGCCGGCGCCCGACCCGACCGATCTGCGGGCCGCGCACCTCCTCCAGGGGGCGATCAAGGGCGGGCGGGCGGACCTCTACGAGCAGTTCCGCGAGCTCGTCGAGTCGCGCCCGACGACCGAGCTGCGAGACCTGCTCGACCTCGTGCCTAGCAGCGAGCCGGTCCCGCTCGAGGAGGTCGAGCCGGTCGAGGCGATCACGGCGCGGTTCTCGACCGGTGCGATGTCGCACGGCGCGCTGTCGGCGGAGGCGCACGAGACGCTCGCGATCGCCATGAACATGATCGGCGCCAAGAGCAACTGCGGCGAGGGGGGCGAGGACCCGGCCCGCTACCGCACCCGCGGGACGGAACGGGACCGCAACTCGCGCATCAAACAGATCGCTTCGGGCCGCTTCGGGGTCACGCCCGAGTACTGCGCCTTCGCCGACGAGTTCAACATCAAGATCGCCCAGGGCTCGAAGCCTGGGGAAGGCGGTCAGCTGCCGGGCCACAAGGTGAGCGGCGAGATCGCGCGCTTGCGGCACACGCAGCCGGGCGTCGGGTTGATCTCGCCGCCGCCGCACCACGACATCTACTCGATCGAGGACCTCGCCCAGCTCATCTACGACCTCAAGCAGGTGAACCCGCTCGCCGACGTGTCGGTGAAGCTCGTCGCCGAGGACGGCGTCGGCACGATCTCGGCCGGCGTCGTGAAGGCGCTGGCGGACGTGGTGCAGATCTCGGGGAACAACGGCGGCACGGGCGCGTCGCCGCTGTCGTCGATCAAGAACGCCGGCATGCCGTGGGAGCTCGGCCTCGCCGACACGCAGCAGGCCCTCATCGAGAACCGCCTGCGTGACCGGGTGCGCGTGCGCGTCGACGGCGGGTTCAAGACGGGCCGCGACGTCGTGATGGCTGCGCTCCTGGGCGCCGACGAGTACTCGTTCGGCACAGCGGCCATGCTCGCCGAGGGCTGCATCATGGTGCGCGCCTGCCATCGCGACACGTGCCCGACGGGCATCGCGACGCAGCGGCCGAACCTGCGGGCGAAGTTCGCCGGCACGCCCGAGGGCGTCGCCACGTACATGATCTTCGTCGCCGAGGAGGTGCGCCGCACGCTCGCGTCGCTGGGCGTGCGCAGCCTCGATGACGCGATCGGGCGCGTCGACATGCTCCGACAGCGGACGACGGGCGACGCGCGGGCTGACTCCCTCGACCTGGCGTCCTTGCTCGTGACGCCTTCGGAGGAGGGACCGCGCCACTTCGTCTCCACGGTGCCGATCCAGCGGCCCCGGTCGTCGCTCGACGAGCGGCTCCTCGCCGATGCGTTCCCGACGCTCTGGGGCGGCGGCGACGCGGAGCTCGAGTACGAGATCACCAACGCCGACCGCACGGTCGGCGCGTCGCTCGGCGGTGCGATCGGGCTCGAGTGGGGCGAGGGATTGCCGCCCGGGTCGGTCACGGTACGGCTCACCGGCTCGGCCGGGCAGAGCTTCGGCGCGTTCCTCGCCGACGGCGTCGTCCTCGATCTCTTGGGGGAGGCGAACGACTACCTCGGCAAGGGCATGGGCGGCGGGCGCATCACGGTGCGGCCCCCCGCCGGCGACGCCGGCGATGCGGTCCTCGCCGGGAACACGGTGCTGTACGGGGCGACGGGCGGCCAGTTGTTCGTCGCCGGCCGGGTCGGGGAGCGGTTCATGGTGCGGAACAGCGGCGCGACCGCGATCGTCGAGGGCACGGGTGACCACGCGTGCGAGTACATGACCGGCGGCACGTGCGTCGTCCTCGGACCGTTCGGCTACAACCTCGGCGCCGGCATGACCGGCGGGCAGGCCTTCGTGTTCGACCCGGACGGGCTGTTGGCTGCGCGCCTGAACCCGCAGCTGGTCGAGGCGTCGAAGCTCGACGATCCCCAGTCCGCCGAGCTGCGCTTCCTGCTCGAACGCCACCGTGATCTGACGGGATCCGCGCGCGCCGGCGAGATGCTCGACGATTGGGAAGCGACGCAGCACTGCTTCTGGCGTGTCGCGCCCGTCGATGAGGTGGCCCGGATCGAGCGCGCCAACCAGAACGTCATCGGCGCCGCGCGCTGATCCGGGCGCTCTAGGACGGCAGCACGAGCTGCGGCCGCGAGTCGTAGCCGAACACGTTCGCCACGGGGCTGCGCAGGACGCCGTTGCGCTCGTCCTCGTAGTCGCGGACGGCGCGGTTGTACGCCGTGACCGCCGCCGGCGGCGGCACCGTGCCCTGGAACGCGGCCATGGCCTGGGTAAGGGGGTCGACCGCCCGAAGCCGGTCGGAGCTCGACACGACGGCTTCAAGCCGCGTCGCGAGGCCCTCGAGTTGGTCGGCGGTCTCGGCCTCGGCGGCAGCGTCGGCGTCGCCGTCGCGGGCGCGCCGCAGCTCACCCCACCGTGCCAGGCGCAGGCGTAGTGCCCGGGCGGCGTCGCGTTCGCCGGCCCCGGCCGCCGCGACCTCGGCGTGCATCGCCGACAACCGGTCGTAGCGCGCGGCGAGCGGAGCCCGTAACGGTGTCCAAGCGCGGTCGACGTCGTCGCGGCGGTCCTCGAGCTTTGGTCGGGTCGTGAGGACGAGCGCGATCACGCCGACCACGAGGAGCACGACGAAGACGACCGCGAGACGCCGGACCCGACGAGCCATCAGCGGAAAGCTACCGGCGGGCTCCCCGCGGATCGCTGACCCTCTTCGGGGTAGCCGTCGCACCCGATCGGTACGATCCCCGCATGACCCGCTCCCGGGTCGTGGTCGTGGCGATCATCGCCGCCGCCTCACTCGGGGGCTGGCGGCTCGGTCAAGCGCGTCACGCCGCTACCGCCGAATGGACCGTCGTCGGCGTCGTCGACGGCGACACGATCGAGGTCGCCCGCGGCCCCGAGACCGACACGGTCCGGCTGTTGGGCATTGACACCCCGGAGACGCACCATCCGACGAAGGCGGTCGAGTGCTTCGGTCCGGAGGCCGCTTCGTACACGGACCAGCAGCTGCTCGGACGGTCGGTGCGGCTCGAGGCCGACGTCGAGGAACGCGATCGGTACGGACGCCGACTCGCGTACGTGGTCGTCGACGGCGAGCGGTTCAACGACGAGTTGCTGTGGCTCGGCTATGCCCGCCTGCTGGTGATCGAGCCCAATCACACCTACGCCCGCACGATGCTGCGCCGGGAGCTCGACGCCAAGCGTGCCGGCCGCGGGCTCTGGGGCGAATGTTGACCCGAAGGTCAGGCGCCGTCGGCGGTGAGGCGGGTGCGGAGCTTGTCGATGGCGCCGCCGAGCACGTCCCGCGTCTGGGTGTGCGACCAGCCGAGATCGTGGGCGAGGTCCTTCATCGACGTCGCGGGCCCGTTGAATCCGAACCGCCGGGCAACGAGCTCGTACTCGGTGCGGTCGAGGCATTCGAAGGCGTGCGGATCGGCGCGCAGCTCGAGGGCGTCGAGGTCGACCTCATCGGTGTCGGCGGGGTCGTCGAACCCGTGGGGAAGATCCGGGTACGGCCAGCCGTCGTCGGTAGGGAAGACCGGGAAGCTCGACCACGCCATCGCGTCACTCCGCTGCCGGTGCCGTGCCCGCATGGTGGCCGAGCGAGCCCGGCCCGTCAACGGGTCCTCAGCCCGGGTGGCGCCCGACCATCTCGAGGAGGGCCTGGCCGTGCCGTTCGACCTTCACCGGCCCGATCCCCGGGATCGTCAGCAGGTCACCGCGGGAGCGGGGCCGGTTACGGGCGACGGCCTCGAGGGTCGAGTCGTTGAAGATCACATACGCAGGGACGCCCGACGCGCGGGCGAGATTGCGTCGCCATTCGCGGAGCGCGCCGAGCAGCTCCGCGCTCGTCGGGTCGAGCTGTGGAGCGCGCCCGGCTGCCGACCGTGTCCGGGCCCCGGCCACCTGCTCGCGCGCCGCGGCGATGCCCTGACCGCCCCGTTGGC
>JBKPDG010000117.1:0-9589 GCA_046727755.1 Actinomycetota bacterium | reverse complement strand
GTCCTGGCTCGCTCGACGACGCGCTTCGCGCGGGCAGCTACGCCGCGCTGGCCGGCGCCCTCGACGCGGGCGACCCCGGCGCCGTCGCCGCCAGCGTGAAGGCCGCGGGCCTCCTCGGCCGCGGGGGCGCCTACTTCCCGGCCGCGGTGAAGTGGGAAGGCTGCCGCGCCGCGCGCGGGGCGCCGAAGTACCTCGTGGCCAACGGCGAGGAGGGCGAGCCGGGAATCTTCAAGGACCGTCACCTCATGGAGGCCGACCCGCACCGGCTCCTGGAGGGAATGCTCCTCGCCGCGTACGCCGCCGGCGCGAGCCGCGGCATCCTCTACATCCATGGCGAAGCACGGCTCTCCGCGGAGCGGTGCGCCGAGGCCGTGCGGGAGGCACACGCCGCGGGGCTCCTCGGCCCGGGCGTGCTCGGCACGAGCTTCGCGTTCGAGGTGGAGATCCGGCGCGGGGCCGGCGGCTTCGTCCTCGGCGAGGAGACGGCGCTCCTCGAGTCGCTGGAGGGCAAGCGCGCGATGCCGCGGCCGAAGCCCCCGTTCCCGGTCGAGGCCGGCGTCCACGGGCGGCCGACCGTCATCAACAACGTGGAGACGCTCTCGGCGGTGCCGCTCATCGTGGGCGGCCGCCCCGAGGCCGCGCGCACGAAGCTCTTCGGCCTCTCGGGCCACGTCGCGCGGCCGGGTGTCGTCGAGGCGGCCCCGCCGCTCACGCTCGGGCGGCTGATCGACCGGCTCGGCGGCGGCCTCGCGACGGGGCGGCCCCTTGGCGCGGTGGTGATCGGCGGACCGTCCGGCATCGTCGTGCCGCCGGCGTTTCTGGACCGAGCCCTCGAGCGGCCGGCGCTCTCGCCGGGGACGGGTGGGATCGTCGCGCTCGACGAGCGGGCGGACGTCCGCGACGTGATCCAGACGCTCCTCGCCTTCAACGCCCGCGAGTCCTGCGGCAAGTGCACGCCCTGCCGCGAGGGCACGGCGCGCCTGCTCGAGCTACTCGAGGGTGTGCCCCGCGCGGGGGTCGCCGACTCGCTCGCGACGCTGCGGGAGCTGGCCGACGTGGTGCAGCTCGCATCCCTCTGCGGACTCGGCCAGGCAGCGCCCCTCTCGCTCAGGGCGGCGCTCGAGCACTTCCCGGCCGCATTCTCGGAGCCGAGTCGCCCCGCGTGAGTGCCGGCCACCTCGACTGCGTGCTGCGGGCGGGAAATCCGGCAGAGCGGCCAGTGATCTGGCGGAGGGCCGTGGAGGAAGCCCAGCCGGTCACGGACCTCGTCAACCTCACGTCATCCAGGGCCGGGAAATGGCCGTCAGTGCTCGCTCGGCTGGGACTCGTAATGGCGAAAGTGACGATGCGTCGGCTGCTCGCACGCGGCCGAGGTGACCGCCGAGGTGAATTCGCCTCACTCCGCGACGAGCAAGTCACGCGCGCGCGAACCGCGCACCACATGACGGTTGTGTCGAACTCGCCTGACTCCGTGGCGAGCAAGTCGCAAGCGCGAACCGCGGACCACCTTACCGCCGTGTCGAGCTCGCCTGACTCCGCGGCGAGCACGTCACGCGCGCGAACCGCGCACCACATGACGGTTATGTCGAGCTCGCCTCACTCGCGACGAGCAAGCCGCACGCGCGAACCGCGGACCACGTTACCACCGTGTCGAGCTCGCCTGACTCCGCGGCGAGCAAGCCGCACGCGCGAACCGCGGGCCAGGTTACCGCCATGTCGAACTCGCCTCATCCCGTGGCGAGCAAGTCGGAACGCGCGCGCCAGCCGCGCGCGGACGGGTGATCGCCGTGGTGAGCTCGCCCGAGCCTATGGGGGGCAGGTCGGTGCTTGCGTGCGCGCACGAGATGATCGTCCATGCGCGCGAAGGTGAAGAACGCGACCGGATGGAGATCGATGCTCGCGCGCGCACTCCGTGATCGAGTAACGGTGGCGGAGGCTGCCCAAACCTCCCGGCCGGCCAAGGCCACCGCAGCGACGCTGCTCACGCCCAACGGGCGCGACGACGCCGACGGGCCGCTGTGGGCGGCCTCGAGCGTCCCGGTCGGGGCCGCCGTCGACCCGGACCTCGTCGAGCGCGACCCGGCCTACGCCGCCACGCTCCTGCGCGAGTTCAACGCGATCACGCCCGAGAACGCGCTGAAGTGGGGTCCGGTCCACCCGGCCCCGCACCGATGGCACTTCGACCCCGCGGACCGGCTGGTCGAGTTCGCCGAGGCCCACCGGCTGCGCATCCACGGCCACGCGCTCGTGTGGCACCGCCAGCTCCCTGGCTGGCTCACGCCGGCCCTGTCCCGGCGCGCCGTGGTTCAGGCCCTCACCTCCCATGTCGAGACCGTCGTCGGACGCTACGCGGGGCGCATCGCCGCGTGGGACGTGGTCAACGAGGCGGTCGCCGACGACGGCCGCCGGCTGCGCGACACCTTCTTCCTGCGCACCTGCGGCGCGGGCCACATCGCGGAGGCCTTCCGGCTGGCCCACGCGGCCGATCCCGGCGCCCGCCTCTACTACAACGACTACGGCGCCGAGGGCTCGGGGCCGAAGTCGGACGCGGTGTACGCGCTCGTCCGGCGTCTCCTCGACGAGGGCGTCCCGGTCCACGGAGTCGGCCTCCAGATGCACCTCCGGGCAACCCACCCGCCGGAGCCGGCCGCCATCACTGCCAACGTGGCGCGGCTCCGGGCGCTCGGCCTCGAGGTCCGGATCTCGGAAATGGACGTGCGGATCCGCAGGGTCCGCCAGGGCGATCCCCTCGCCCGCCAGCACCTCGTCTACCAGGACGCGATCGCCGCGTGCGTGGGAATGTCGGGCTTCACGGACGTGACGTTCTGGGGCGTCACCGACGCCCATTCCTGGATCCACCGCGCGTTCGGCAACGATGACCCCCTGCTCTTCGACCGGGACTACGCGCCGAAACCCGCCTACTTCGGCGTGCGCGCCGCGCTGGCAACGCATCGGACGGACGTGTAGTACGCTCCTACCATGCTGACGGTCCCTGAGATCGCTCCGTCACGGCCTGCCTGGCATGTACGACGAGCGCCAATACGTGACGGCCGGCGGCCTCATCACGTACGTGCCCAACTTCGAAGCGATCTGGCGGCGCACGGCCGGCTATGTTGACCGCACCCTCAAGGGCACTCGTCCGGCCGAGCTGCCCGCGGAACAACCTACCCGCTATGACCTGGTGATCAACCTCATAACCGCGAAGGCGCTAAAGCTGACGATCCCGCCGGCTGTGCTCGCGCGGACAGACGAAGTTATTCAATAGGCGTCACAACCCAGGCCTTGGGCAGTTCCTGGACGAGAGCGATCTAAGGAGGTCAGAACGGAGGTCAATCGATGACGACCCGGTCACTCGACACGACGAAAGCCACGGCCTTCCAAGCGCGAATGGTCGAAATCCTGAACTCGTCGTTTCTCGGCCTCGGCATGGGTATTGGGCACCACCTGGGCCTCTTCGACATGATGGCTGGTCGGGGCTGGGCCACGAGTGCCGAGACCGCACAGGCGGCTGGCTTGGACGAGCGCTATGTTCGCGAGTGGCTTGCGGCGATGGTGGTAGGCCGCATCGTCGAATACGACGGGGCCGGGAAGTACCGCTTGCCGCCCGAGCATTCTGCGGCCATCACTCGCGAGGCTGGTCTCGAGAACATGGCGAGCCGCATGTGTTTCGTGGGCTACCTTGGGGAGGTCCAGGAAGAAGTGGTCACGGCATTCCGCAATGGGGGCGGGGTGCCTCACTCGCGATACCCACGGTTTCTCGACCAGCTCGCGCGCAACAGCGCCGCGAGGTTCCATGCGAACCTACTCGAGGTGACCCTGCCTCTCGTGGACGGCGTGGAGAAGCGCCTTCTGGAGGGGATCGATGTGCTGGATGTGGGCTGTGGACATGGCCGCGCAATCAACGTGATGGCACAGGCGTATCCTGCCAGCCGGTTCCTGGGCGTCGATGTCGCAGCGCAAAGCATCGATGGCGCTCGGGCAGAGGCTGCGTCATGGGGCCTGCGAAATGCCCGCTTTGAAGTGCGGGACGCAGCTGCCCTCGGAGAGCGCGAGAGCTTCGACTTCATCACAACGTTCGATGCGATCCACGACCAGGTCGATCCGGCTAGCGTTCTGCGTGGTATTTGTACTGCACTCAGTCGAGGTGGTACCTACCTCTGTGTCGACATTGGAGGTTCCGGTGACTTGCTGACCGACATGGACCATCCGCTCGGGCCGTTCCTGTACACGGTTTCGCTGATGCACTGCATGACTGTGTCACTCGCGAACGGAGGCGCCGGGCTCGGTACGATGTGGGGCGAACCACTGGCGCGCCGGATGTTTAGAGAGGCCGGTTTCGATGGGGTCGAGGTGAAGCGCGTGGCGGGCGACCCAACCGATATCTACTACATCCTACGCAAGTAGGGACCTGTCCAATGTCCCTGGATCAGGCCGATCTAAGACCATTTCGATGGAGTGACGCCTGCCGTATGCCAGCCATCAAAGCATCCGTATCCACTATCAGATAGATGGTGAGGGTCCGGCGCTGGTCCTGCACCATGGTTTGGGCGGAAGTCCGGAAGTCTGGCGCCAGCTGGGCTATGCCGCGGCCCGCGCGGGACGGAATCCGGAGACGATCCGCCGCTGGATCCGGACAGGCAAGCTGCGCGCCCAGAAGGTCGGCGCCCAGCTGGTCGTGGACGAGCGCGATCTGGACTCGGTGCTCGACCGCGCCGCGCTTCCTTTGCCGAGAGCGTGGAGAGTCACCGGCACCCGTGAGCCGATGCCGGAGGTCCTCGAAGCCGTCCGTCGGTCCCGCGCCAGGCACTGAACGGGCCCGGCGGCTCGTCGGACGCCGGCCGGGCGATGATCCGAGTCCCGGGCTAAGATAGAGCCATGCGGCTGACCATCGACGCTCAGCCAGTCGAGGTGCCCGAGGGCGCCACGGTGCTCGACGCCGTGAACCGCCTGGGCATCGCGCTCCCCCAGCTCTGCAAGGACCCGGACCGGCCGCCGCTCGGCGCCTGCCGCACGTGCCTGGTGGAAGTCGAGGGGCAGCGGGGCTTCCCCGCCTCCTGCCACCTGCCGGCGCGCGAGGGGATGGCCGTGCGCACCGACACGCCCGGGGTCACCCGGCTCCGCCGGGGCGTCCTCGACCTCACGCGCTCGATGCTCGCCGACGGCGACGGCCGCGACGGCTTCGGCCAGCTCGGCGAGGCGGCGGCGCGCCACGGGCTGGCGGCTCCGTCCTGGGCGCCGCTCCACCGTCACGCCGTCGATGACTCGAAGTCGTTCTTCGTGCTCGACCGCGAGGCCTGCATCCTCTGCGGGCGCTGCACGACCGCCTGCGACGACGTCCAGCGGATCGGCGCGATCAGCCTCCTGGCCCGCGGCCACGCCGAGCGGGTCGGCGTCTTCGGCGACGGCCTCATGGCCTCGTCGATCTGCACGTCCTGCGGGCAGTGCGTGGCCACGTGCCCCACCGGCGCCCTCCGCCCGAAGGAGGCGCCGGCCCGGATCGAGCGGCGCGTCGAGACCACCTGCCCGTACTGCGGCGTGGGCTGCGGGATCGTCAGCGCGGTGCGCGACGACGGGCGGCTCGCCGTGATGGCCGACGACGTGCCGGCGAACCGCTCCAGCGAGGGCATGCTCTGCGTGAAGGGCCGCTTCGGGACGGGCTTCGTCCACGCCAGGGACCGGGTCCTCCACCCGATGATGCGGAAGGACGGGCGCTGGGAGCCCGTCTCCTGGGACGAGGCGCTCGCCGCCGCCGCCGCGGGGCTGGCGCGGAACAGGGGG
The DNA here is from genome assembly GCA_046727755.1 of Actinomycetota bacterium. Taxonomy (GTDB): domain Bacteria; phylum Actinomycetota; class Acidimicrobiia; order IMCC26256; family JACDBD01; genus JALZAA01. The sequence continues at coordinate 3,811 of JBKPDG010000117.1, read as the reverse complement.
CGCTTCGGGGCACTCGCCTCCGCCAAGGCGACCAACGAGGACGGCTACCTCATCCAGAAGCTCTGCCGCGCCGTGATGGACACGAACAGCGTCGACCACTGCACGCGGCTCTGCCACTCCCCGTCGGTCGAGGCGATGCTCACGTCGATGGGCTCCGGGGCCACCTCGAACTCGTACGTCGACTACGAGGAGGCCGGCTGCCTCATGGTCGTCGGGGCGGACGCGAGCGCCAACCACCCGGTGATCGCCATCCGCTTCCGCCGCGCCCATGCGCGGGGCGCGCGCATCGTCGTGGTCAACCCGAAGCGGATCGAGCTGTGCGACTACGCCCACGTCTGGATCCGCCAGCGCCCCGGGACCGACGTCGCCCTGTTCAACGCGATGGCGCGGGTCATCCTGAGCGAGGGCCTCTGGGACGAGGCCTTCGTCCGGGCCCGCACCGAGGAGTTCGACCCGTGGCGGGCCGCGGTCGAGCCGTACACGCCCGAGCGCGCCGAGGCCCTCACCGGGGTGCCGGCCGCCGACATCGTGCAGGCCGCCCGCTGGTACGCGCGGCCCCCGTTCGCCGGGTCCTGCCTCATCTGGGGCATGGGGGTGACCCAGCACACGAACGGGACCGCGAACGCCCACGCGCTCCTCAACCTGGCGCTCCTCACCGGCCAGCTCGGGAAGCCGGGCAACGGGATCTCCCCGCTCCGCGGCCAGAACAACGTCCAGGGGTGCGGCGACGCCGGGTGCATCCCGACGAACCTCCCCGGCTACCAGCGCTACGACGACGCGACGCTCGCCAGGTTCGAGCGCGCCTGGGGGACCCGGCCGCCGGCCGAGCCCGGCCTCGTGGTGACCGACATGGTCGAGGGCTGCCTCGACGGGCGAGTCCGCGCCATGTACGTGGTCGGCGAGAACCCGCTCCTCTCGGAGCCCGACCTCCACCACGCGAAGAAGGCCCTCGGCCAGCTCGACTGCCTCGTGGTCCAGGACCTCTTCCTCCACGAGACCGCGGAGCTCGCCCACGTGTTCCTCCCGGCGGCCGGGTTCGCCGAGAAGGAGGGCACCTACACGAACTCCGAGCGGCGGGTCCAGCGCGTGCGGCGGGTCCTCCCGCCGGCCGGGGACGCGCGGCCGGACTGGTGGATCACGGCCGAGCTCGCGAAGCGGATCGCGCGGCAGCTCGGGCTCCCCGCCGGCGGGTTCGATTACGGGGACGCCGCGGCCGTGTGGGACGAGATGGCGGGGCTCGTCCCCTTCCTCGCGGGGATCTCGCACGCGCGCCTCGACCGCGAGGGCGGGCTCCAGTGGCCCTGCCCGGCGCCCGACCACCCGGGCACCCGGTTCCTCTACGAGGAGAGCTTCCCGCGCGGCCTCGGGAAGTTCGTCCCGGTCAGCCAGGGCGAGACGGCCGCCGAGCTGCCAGACCCTGACTACCCGTTCGTGCTCAACACCGGCCGGCTCCTCTACCACTGGCACGGGGGCACGATGACGCGCCGCGTGCCGGGGCTCCTCGAGCTCGAGCCGCGGCTCCGCGTCGCGATCCACCCCCTCGACGCCCGGCGGCTCCGGCTCCACGACGGCGACCTGGTCCGGCTCACGTCCCGGCGGGGCGAGCTGGAAGGATACGCCCGCCTGACCGACGACGTGCGGCCCGGCGCGGTCTTCGTGCCCTTCGTCAAGCTCGCCGAGTCGGCGGCGAACTTCCTCACGAACTCCGCCCACGACCCGACCTCGAAGATCCCCGAGTACAAGGTCTGCGCCGTGCGCGTGGAGCCCGTGCGCGCCGACGTGGACCTTCGCCGTCCCGCTACGAGCCGCGCGCCCAGCGCCTAGCCTCGGCCGCCCGGCGCCTAGCCCATGTGCGGCGGGCTGGATCCTCGCCCGTCACCACGGGCACCGCTACTACGGCTGGACGCTGCAGGACGGTGTCGTCCGCTTCTTCGAGCATCCCGTGCATTTCGCGCGCGGGCAGGCCTACGAGGCCAAGTACGTTATCCGCACCGAAGAGCCGCACCTCACGCCGGTCGACGCCGTCCAGGCCTACAAGGAGCTGTCCGAGGTCGAGCGGGGCTTCGGCGAGCTCAAGGACGTGATCGAACTGCGGCCGATCTACCATCGCCGGAAGGAGCGCGTCCAGGCGCACATCTTTATCGCGGCGCTGGCCTTCCTGCTCGACCGAGTGCTAGAGAAGAAGCTCAAGGCGGCCCGCGTCGCCATGTCGGCCGCCGAGGCGCTCAAGGCGCTGCGCACCGTCCTCGTCGTCGGGCCCACGCGAAAGCGCGGCGTCACCGGCGGCAGCGCCCGCGCCCGTCAGGTCCTCGCGGCCCTGGACATCACCGAGCGCGAACCCCCCCGGCGCCCCGGAAACGCTGGCCATGGCCACCCGCTGACAATCCGCCGGTCGAGGGTCATGATTTTCGCGGACTTCCTGACCCTCATGTCAAACATGGGCTACCCTCGGCCGCCCGGCGCCTACCCTCGGGCCGCCCGCATCGGGCCAGCCGTCAGGCGTCCGACCCCGCCGGCTAGGCTCCGACCGCACCCGCCTCAGGAGCCACCGCACCGCGTCACCAGACCCGGCCCAGTAGGGGGCTAACGAGCCTCCACCGTCCTGGATGTCTTCCGTCCACGCCCTTCTGGATGCTTCCGTCCACGCACCGCCGGGCCCTTGCGGCGCCGCGCCGGGTGATCCGATGATGGACGGACGCGATGATCCGGTACCTCCTCCGGCGGCTGGTCGCGATCCTTCCCATCATGGTCGGTGTCTCGTTCCTCGTGTTCCTGATGCTCCACCTGGTCCCCGGCGACGTCGCGGAGATCATGGCCGCGCGGGCCCAGGGCGGCGGGGGCCCGGAGACGGTCGCGCGGGTCCGTGCGGAGCTCGGCCTCGACGCGCCCTTCCACGTCCAGTACGGACGCTTCGTGCGGAGCGCGCTGCAGGGGGACTTCGGACGCTCCTACTACACGAACCGGCCGGTGCTGGTCTCGGTCCTCGAGATGCTGCCCCACACGATGCGCCTGGCCCTGGCGGCCATGGCGATCACGGTCCTCGTCGGAGTGGGACTGGGGCTCCTGTCGGCCGTGTTCCACGATACGTGGGTGGACCGGCTCGGCATGGTCATCTCGCTCGGCGGCCTGTCGATCCCGATCTTCTGGTCGGGGCTCATCCTCATCCTGGTCTTCGCGGTGACCCTCCGCTGGCTGCCCATCACGGGCGGCACGGAATGGCAGCGTCTGATCCTGCCCGCCGTCGCGCTGGGCTACGACGGTGCGGCCTTCGTGGCCCGCCTCACCCGGTCGAGCATGCTGGAGGTGCTGCGTCAGGACTACATCACCACCGCCCGCGCGAAGGGCCTGCAGGCCGCGGCGGTGATCCTGCGCCACGGCTTCCGGAACGCCCTCCTGCCGGTCGTGACCCTGGCGGGCCTCCAGTTCGGCCGTCTCCTCGGGGGCACCGTCGTGGTCGAGGCTGTCTTCGCGCGCCCGGGCATCGGCCGGCTGGCGATCGACGCCATCCTGTTCAAGGACTACCTCCTGGTCCAGGGCGTCGTGCTGTTCGTCGCGCTCACGTACGCGCTCATCAACCTCCTGATCGATGTGTCCTACGCGTGGCTCGACCCGAGAATCCGGTACACGTGACCTCGGCCGGCGCGGGAAGCATTGCCGGACGGGACCGTCGGGGCCGCGCGGGCCACGTTCTCCGGCAGCTGTTCCGCGCGCCGTCGACCGTGCTCGCGCTCCTGGTGCTCGGGACCCTGGGAGGCACGGCGCTGGCGGCCCCGCTCGTGAGCCCGTACGATCCCCTGGAGCAGAACATGGG
>JBKPDG010000116.1:0-23668 GCA_046727755.1 Actinomycetota bacterium | reverse complement strand
GTGACGAGCCCCGGATCGACGCTCGGAGCGTCGGGCGCCTCGGGCGCGTCGGGAGCGCCGGGCAGCGCCGGCGGCGCGGTTCCCGGCGCCTCGGATGCCGGCACCGGCGGAGGGGTCGGGACGCCCGGGAGGGTGGGAGCTGGCAGCGGCAACGCTGCCACGTCGGGTGTGGGCGGCAGCGCCGGCGCCGGGGGTGCGGTGATCGGCGGGACCTCCGGCACCGGGATGGTCGACGGAGCCGGTCCGCCGAGCGCCGGTGCGGCGGGCGGATCGGGCGCCTGCGCGTGGGCGTCCTGCCCGCGTTCGGCCAGCACCAGGAGTGCCCCGCCCGCAACCCCGAGAACCACCAAGCGGGGCAGAACTCGGACAATCGTCCTCATTCGCCCGAATCATACCCACAAATCGAACGGCGCGCGCTCGTTCGTTCGGTCAGTGGCGGTCGTCCCGGGGGCTACGTGGCGACGCGGGCCCGGGCGGTGTCACGCGCCCAGGCGTAGTCGGCCTTGCCGTTCGGCCCCCGGGGAACGGCGTCGACCACGACCACGTGCCGGGGGCGCTTGAACCGGGCGAGGCCGCTGCGCTCGACCGTCTCGGCGATCTCGTCCTCGTCGGGGGTCCCGCCCGACGTCGGCGCCACGACCGCGGTCACGGCCTCGCCGAAGCGCTCGTCGGGCACACCGACGACGACGACGTCGGCGACCTCTGGATGCTGCTTGACCGCTTCCTCGACCTCCTCGGGGAAGATCTTCTCGCCGCCCGAGTTGATCGACACCGAGCCCCGGCCGAGGAGCGTGATCGTCCCGTCCTCCTCGACGGTCGCGTAGTCACCCGGGATCGAGTAGCGCTTCCCGTCGACTTCGCGGAACGTGCTCGCGGTCTTCGCCGGGTCCTTGTAGTAGCCGAGCGGGATGTTGCCGCCGACGGCGAGATATCCGACCTCGCCCGAGCCCGGCTTCACCTCGCGCCCGTCGTCGGTGAACACCTTCGTGTTCGGTCCGACGCTGAACTTCGCGGTCTCGCCCTTCGAGTCCGTGGTGGTGATGGCGTTCGCGAAGCCCACTCCTTCGCTCGAGCCCAGCGAGTCGTAGGCGATGACGGGTTGACGATCGATCAGCTCACGCTTGACCGACTCACTCCACATCACGCCGGAGCTGATCACCAACAGCAGCGACGACAGGTCGTAGGGCTCGCCTCGGGCGTCTGCCTCGTCGAGGGCGCGCAACATCGGCTTCGCAAACGCGTCGCCGACGATCGCGATCTGCGTGACGCGCTCGCGCTGCACGACGCGCCACAGCTCGTGCGGGTCGAAGTGCCGGCTCTCGAGCGTCACGATCCTCCCGCCCAGGAACAGCGCCTGCAGGGTCGAGAACTGACCGGTCCCGTGCATCAGCGGTGACGCCGGGAGATGCACGGGAACCAACCCGGACTCGTGCACCTTCAGCGCACGCGAACCCGCGTCCTTCGCGTCCTCGGGCATGTCGAGTCCGAAGAAGGAGTACGCCAGCGGCGCCAGGGCGGCGTAGAGGTCCTCGTGGCGCCACATGACGGCTTTCGGCATGCCGGTAGTTCCGCCGGTGTAGAGGAAGATGACGTCGTCGCCCGAGCGCTCGATGCGCTCCATCGGCTCGTGCGCCGCGACGAGGTCCTCGTAGCGGACGGCGCCGTCAACGAGCGGCGATCCGTCGTCGACCTGCACGGCGGCCCGCACCTTCAGCTTCGGGTCCCGCACCGCGTCGACCCGATCGCCGAGCGACCCGTGAAACACGACCGCCTCGGCGTCGGAGTTCTCGAGCAGATAGGCGAGCTCGTCGGCGGTGTAGCGGTAGTTCACGTTGGCAGGGACGGCCCGGAGCTTGAAGGTGGCGAAGAGCGTCTCGAGGTACTCGTTGCAGTTGTAGAGATAGAACGCGACCTTCGAGTCGGGCCCCAGGCCCATCTCCCGGAAGGCCGCCGCCAGTCGGGCAGCGCGCTCGTCGAATTCGCGCCACGTACGCCGCCGCTCGTCCTGCACGAGCGCAGGCGCATCCGGGATCGCGTCCGCGACGGACTCGAACACGGTCCCGAAGTTCCAGTCCATTGGCGGCAGCGTACGCTGCGGCGACCGGCGGCTCTGCCGACCGGTGCCGCAGAGCCGGAGCTTGCGACGGCGTCAAAGGGGAGAGTCGATGCAGGGACGGGGGGGCGAGCAGCGCATTCCCCGCCCGCCGAGCGCGCGTCCGGGCGGTCCCGCCCCCTGGAGCCACCTCGCCGCCGGCGAGCGACGGCTCAACCTCGCCCAGGTGCGCGAGCGCTGCGCCGCGCTCCCGCCGCCGCAGCAACCACCGTTCGAGATGCCCGACAGCCGCCCCGCCGCCGTGCTCGTCCCGCTCTTCGCGGCGGACGGAGAGGCGCACCTCGTCCTCACCAAGCGGCCCGACACCATGCCGACGCACCAGGGCGAGGTGTCGTTCCCGGGCGGCGGGATGCGAACCGGGATCGACGAGACCCTGCTCGACGCGGCGCTGCGCGAGACCGAGGAGGAGATCGGCCTGGCACCGGCGGCCGTCGAGATCGTCGCCGAGCTCGACACGCTCGCCACGGTCGGATCTCGCTTCACGATCACTCCTTTCGTCGGGATCGTCGATCCGCTGCCGGAGCTCGTCCCCCATCCGGGCGAGGTCGTGAAGATCCTCGAGGTGCCGCTCTCCGAGCTGCTCGACGACGACGCCTTCCACGAGGAGTTCTGGGGGTCACCGGACCGGGCCGTCTCCTTCTTCGAGCTGCCCGGCGAGACCGTGTGGGGCGCGACGGCGCGCGTCCTCGTCGGGTTCCTCGCCCATTTGACGGCATCGCCCTGACCGCCTGGAGTCGAGCGGTACGCTCTTCTTTTCCGGGTGGCGGCGGCCGCTTTGCCGACCGTCGCCGCAAGGCCGGAGCTGGCGACGGCGCCAGAAGAACCGAGCAGGAGGCAACCGGGCGTGGAGGTCGAGATCGGGATCGGCAAGTCGGGGCGTCGGGCGTACGGGTTCGACGACATCGCGATCGTCCCCAGCCGCCGGACACGAGATCCCGAGGACATCGACGTCATCTGGGAGCTGGACGCCTTCCACTTCGACCTTCCCTTCATGGCCGCGGCGATGGACGGTGTTACGTCGCCGGCAACCGCGATCCGCATGGGTGAGCTCGGGGGCCTGGCGTGCCTCAACCTCGAGGGCCTGTGGACCCGCTACGAGGACCCGGAGTCGCTCTTCGAGGAGATCTTGTCGCTGGAGCCCGACAAGGCCACTCGCCGGCTCCAGGAGATCTACGCCGAGCCGATCAAGGAGGAGCTGATCGGCGCCCGCATCCAGGAGATCAAGTCGGCGGGCGTGACCACGTGCGCGTCGCTGACGCCGCAGCGAGTCGAGCGGTACGCAAAGCTCGTCCTCGACGCCGAGCTCGACGTGCTGGTGATCCAAGGGACGGTCGTGTCCGCCGAGCACGTCTCGAAGACCACCGAGCCGCTGAACCTCAAGAAGTTCATCCGCGAGTTCGACCTGCCGATCATCGTCGGCGGGTGCGCTTCGTACTCGACCGCGCTGCACCTCATGCGGACGGGCGCGGTCGGCATCCTCGTCGGCGTCGGTCCCGGGCACCAGTGCACCACCCGCGGCGTGCTCGGCGTCGGCGTACCGCAGGCGACCGCTATCGCCGACGCCGCCGGCGCCCGCATCCGTCACCTCGACGAGACCGGTGTATACGTGCACGTGATCGCCGATGGCGGCATGCGCACCGGCGGCGACATCGCCAAAGCGATCGCGTGCGGCGCCGACGCGGTGATGTTGGGTACGACGCTCGCAGGCGCGTACGAGGCGCCCGGCCGCGGCTTCAACTGGGGCATGTCGACCTTCCACCCCGACCTGCCGCGCGGTACGCGCGTCCACGCCGGTCAGCGCGGCACGCTCGACGAGATCCTGATCGGTCCCGCCCACGAGAACGACGGGACCCTCAACCTGTTCGGCGCCCTGCGCACATCGATGGCCACCACCGGCTACGAGTCGGTCAAGGAGTTCCAGAAGGCCGAGGTCATGGTGGCCCCCGCACTGCAGACCGAGGGCAAGAGCCTCCAGCGCAGCCAGGGCGTCGGCATGGGCCACTGAGGTAGCGCATGGCACTGGACGTCGGGCGGATCACGGAAAACGAGACGGTCGACGCCGTCGGGGTGCTCGCCCGGGGGATGCGTGACAACCCACTGCACATTGCTGCCCTCGGTGACGACCCCGTGCACCGGGTCGATGCCCTGACGCAACTTTTCGGCGGGATGATCCCGATGCAGCCGGAACCGTTGCGCGCCCGCGAGGGCGGCGAACTGGTCGGCGTGTGCGGCGTGTTTCCCCAGCCGGACTGCACGGTGCACGCGTTCGGCAGCCTGCCCGCCGACCAGTTCCCGCCGATGCTCGCGGATGTCGGCGAGCAGGCGCGGGTGGTCGAGTGGTTGCAGGCCTGGGGTCGGCGCGATCCCGACGAGCCGCATTTCCACCTCGGGCCCGTAGCTTCCGACGCCGGGAAGCAGGGCCGGGGCATCGGCTCGGCGATGATGGAGGCGTTCTGCGAGCGGGTGGATCGCGACAACGCGCTCGCGTATCTGGAGACCGACAAGGACGTGAACGTCGCGTTCTACGAGAAGTTCGGGTTCGAGACCGTGGGCGAGGAGATCGTGATCGGCGTGCCGAACTGGTTCATGCGTAGGGAGCCCCGGTGACCGGGGACACGTTCGACACCGTGCTCGTCGTCGACTTCGGGGCGCAGTACGCGCAGCTGATCGCCCGGCGCGTGCGCGAGGCGCACGTCTACTCGGAGATCGTGCCCCGCACGATGCCGCTGGCCGAGATGCTCGCCCGGCGTCCGAAGGGGATCATCCTCTCGGGCGGGCCGGCGTCGGTCCACGTCGACGACGCTCCGTCGATCGACGCCGCGCTGTACGACGCCGGTGTCCCCGTGCTCGGCATCTGCTACGGGGCGCAGCTCGTCGCCCAACAGCTCGGGGGCGAGGTAGAGTGCACAGGCGGCGGCGAGTACGGCGCTACCTCGCTTCGCCTCACCGGCGACACCTCGCCCCTGTTCGGCGCTTTGTCCGACGAGCAGGTCGTGTGGATGAGCCACGGCGACGCCATCACGACCGCGCCCGACGGCTTTCGCGTCACGGCCCTGACTGCGGGCGCTCCGGTCGCCGCGCTCGAGGACCGCGACCGCGCCGTCTACGGCGTGCAGTTCCATCCCGAGGTCGCGCACACGGAACGCGGGCAGGAGGTGCTCAAGGCCTTCCTGTACGACGTATGCGGCAGCCGGCCGTCGTGGACGAACACGTCGATCATCGAGCAGGCCGTGACCGAGGTCCGCGCCCAGGTCGGTGGCGAGCGCGTGCTTTGCGGCCTCTCCGGAGGCGTCGACTCCGCGGTCGCGGCCGCCCTGGTCCACAAGGCGGTCGGCGACCAGCTCACCTGCGTGTTCGTCGACACCGGTCTCATGCGGGAAGGCGAAGCCGAGCAGGTCACCGAGACGTTCCGCGGCCAGTTCCACGTCGACCTGATCCACCTGAAGGCGGCCGACCGGTTCCTCGCCGCCCTCGACGACATCGCCGACCCCGAGCGCAAACGCAAGATCATTGGCGAGACGTTCATCCGCGTGTTCGAGGAGGTGGCCCGCGACGTCGAGGACGCGCGGTTCCTCGTGCAGGGCACCCTGTATCCGGACATCGTCGAGTCGGGCGGCGCCGAGAACGCGACGATCAAGTCGCACCACAACGTGGGTGGCCTGCCCGACGACATGAACTTCGCGCTCGTGGAGCCGCTGCGGAACCTGTTCAAGGACGAGGTGCGCGCGATCGGCGAGGAGCTCGGTCTGCCCGAGGAGATCGTGTGGCGCCAGCCGTTCCCGGGCCCGGGCCTGGCGGTTCGTGTCGCGGGCACGATCACCTCGGAGCGCCTCGACATCCTGCGCGAGGCCGACGCCATCGTGGTCGAGGAGATCAAGCGCGCCGGGCTGTACCGGCAAATCTGGCAGAGCTTCGCCGTTCTCCCCGTCGTGCGGACCGTGGGCGTGATGGGAGACGAGCGCACGTACCAGTACCCGATCGTCGTGCGGGCGGTAACCTCCGACGACGCCATGACCGCCGACTGGGCCCGCCTGCCCGCAGAGGTCCTCGAGCGGATCTCGTCGCGGATCATCAACGAGGTGCCCGGTGTGAACCGGGTCGCCTACGACATCACCAGCAAACCACCCGGAACCATCGAGTGGGAGTGAACGAGAGAGCGGGAGTGACTCCATGAACCTGTCCGAGCTCGCAGCCACCGCCCGTGCCATCGTCGCCCCCGGCAAGGGCATCCTCGCCGCCGACGAGAGCACGGGCACGATCAAGAGGCGCTTCGACAAGATCGGCGTCGAGTCCACCGAGGAGAGCCGCCGCGCCTACCGCGACCTCCTCTTCACCACCGACGGCGTCGAGGAGTTCATCAGCGGTGTGATCCTCTTCGACGAGACGATCCGCCAGTCCACGAGCGACGGCGTCCCGTTCCCGAAGGTCCTCGCCGACAAGGGCATCATCCCGGGCATCAAGGTCGACAAGGGTGCCAAGCCGCTCGCGCTGGCGGCCGAGGGCGAGACCGTCACCGAGGGCCTCGACGGCCTCCGGGAGCGGTTCGTCGAGTACCGGGAGCTCGGGGCCCGCTTCGCCAAGTGGCGGGCCACCTACACGATCACCGACGAGCTCCCGTCGCAGTACACCATCGACGTGAACGCTGACGCTCTGGCGCGCTACGCGGCGCTGTCGCAGGAGGCGGGGATCGTGCCGATCGTCGAGCCCGAGGTCCTGATGGACGGCACGCACACGATCGACCGGGCGAGCGACGTGACCGCCGCCGTGCTCGAAGCCGTCTTCCACGCCCTCTACGAGCAGCGGTGTGCGTACGAGGGGCTGTTGCTGAAGCCGAACATGGTGCTGCCGGGGTACGAGTCGCCGAAGCAGGTCTCCGACGAGGAGATCGCCGAAGCCAGCGTTCGGTGCTACCGCTGGGTCGTGCCGGCGGCGGTGCCGGGCATCGTGTTCCTGTCCGGCGGGCAGTCCGACGAGCAGGCCACGGCACGGCTCGACGCAATGAACCGCATGGGCCCGCACCCATGGGAGCTGAGCTTCTCGTACGGGCGCGCGCTCCAGGCGGCCGCGCAGCAGGCCTGGAAGGGCGACCCGTCCAACCGCGAAGCCGCTCAGCGCGCCTTCTACCACCGGGCGAAGATGAACAGCGTCGCCCGCTTCGGCAAGTACTCGCCCGACCTGGAGCGTGCAGCCTGATGGCGAAGACCCTCGAAGACGCGAAGAAGAAGCTCGACGACGAGTACGGGCAGATACGCCGGAAGTTCGACAAGATCCACACCGCGTTCGACCGCGTCATCACGGCCGGGCCCGAGGACGACCTCTACGACCGCCTGAAGGAACTCGAGAAGGTCGTGAAGGAAGTGCGCGACGGCGGCGTCGTCGGCGCGGGCGCCAACGGACACCGGCGCGCGCTCAAGGAGTACGAGGAAGCCAAGGCGGCGTCCGGCGGTTGACCGTCACGTTCTGATGCGGGCGCTCGTCCAACGCGTCACCGAGGCCCGCGTGCGCGTCGAGGACGACGTCATTGGCGAGATCGGGAGCGGCCTGTGTGTCCTGGTCGGCGTCACGCACGACGACACCGAGGCTTCGGCGCGCAAGCTGGCCGAGAAGGTCTGGCACCTCCGCGTCTTCGATGACGCCGACGGGTTGATGAACGTGCCACTCAGCGCGACCGGCGGCGGCGCCCTCGTCGTGAGCCAGTTCACCCTCTACGGCGACACCAGGCGCGGGCGGCGCCCGTCGTGGGCCGCCGCCGCGCCACCCGAGCAGGCGGAGGGAGTGGTCGAGGCGTTCGCGCACGCCCTCCGCGATCTCGGCGCCCCCGTCGCCACCGGCCAATTTGCAGCCCGCATGCAAGTCGAGCTCGTGAACGACGGCCCGGTGACCCTGCTCATCGAGACTTGACGGAATGTTCGGTTTCCCCTGACGTTGGACAGGGCAAGCTGACGTGCTGACCCAGGCAAGATCGAGCAATGCGCAGTACCCTTTCCTTCCCCCCCGGGCGGTTGCGCGTATGGAACGAATCGAATCGACCCACAGCATCTGGCTCTTCGACGCCGAGCGGATGCGCTTTCGACGCGTGCCGAAGGGCACCGATGCGAATGCACCGACACTCGACAGTGACTGGGAGCCGTACTTCGCGCTCGACGTCGACGCCGAGACCGGGGCGTTCACCGTCGCGTTGAACGAGGACCGCACGCGCCTGCTGCGCGCGTGGCGCGACAACGTGCCCGCCCAGGAGGGCACGACGGGCGAGCTCAGCCTCGAACCCAGCACCGAGGTCTAACCCGCCGCCGATACGCTGGCTGGCGACATGAGCGCCGCCGAACAAACCACCGACCTGCTCGCGGGGCTCAATCCGGTGCAGCGGGAGGCGGTGACGGCTCCCCCCGAGGTGCCACTCCTCGTCGTCGCCGGGGCCGGGTCGGGCAAGACACGCGTGCTCACACACCGAGTCGCCTGGCTGATCGGCGACCAGCGGGTGCCGCCGTTCGCGCTTCTCGCGATCACCTTCACGAACAAGGCCGCTGGCGAGATGAAGGAGCGCGTCGGTGCCCTTGTCGGCCCGGTGGCGCATCGCATGTGGGTGTCGACGTTCCACTCGGCCTGCGCGCGCATCCTGCGGCGCGAGGCCAGCCACCTCGGCATCCGCTCGTCGTTCTCGATCTACGACCAGTCCGACTCGGTGCGGCTCGTCGACTACGTGCGCCGTGATCTCAACCTCGACCCGAAGCGGTTCCCCTCCCGCCGGCTGGCGTCACAGATCTCGGCGCTCAAGAACGAGCTTGTGACCGCCGACCAGGCCCTCGATCGGGCTGCCGGTCCCGCCGAACGGCGTGTCGCCGAGGTGTACCGCGAGTACCAGCGGCGACTCCTCGAAGGGTCGGCGGCCGACTTCGACGACCTGCTGCTGCTCGCGGTGCGACTGTTCAGGGAGCATCCCGACGTGCTCGACCAGTGGCGGAAGCGCTTCCGCCAGGTGCTCGTCGACGAGTTCCAGGACACGAACGGCGCGCAATGGGAGCTCGTGCGGCTCCTGACCGAGGAGCATCGCAGCGTCATGGTCGTCGGCGACCAGGACCAGTCCGTGTACAGATTCCGTGGGGCTGACTTCCGCAACCTCATGCGGTTCGAGGAGGCGTTCCCGGAGGCGACCGTCATCGTCCTCGAGCAGAACTACCGGTCGACCCAGCGGATCCTCGACGCCGCCAACGCCGTCATCCTCAACAACGCGGCGCGCCGGCCCAAGCACCTGTGGACCGAGCAGGTCGGCGGCGAGCTCATCACCCGCTACCACGCCCAGGACGAGCACGACGAGGCCGCGTACGTCGCCCACGAGATCGGTCGCCTCACCGACACGGAGGGCTACGGCTTCTCTGATGTTGCGGTCTTCTATCGCACGAACGCGCAGAGCCGCGTGATCGAGGAGACGCTCGTGCGCGCCGGGCACCCGTACCGCGTCGTCGGCGGCGTGCGGTTCTACGACCGCCGCGAGGTGAAGGACTCCCTTGCCTACTTGCGGGCGCTGGTGAATCCGGACGACGAGGTGAGCTGGCGGCGGATCGTCAACGTGCCGAAGCGAGGGGTCGGCGACACGTCCGTCGGAAAGGTGAGCGCGTACGCACAGGAGCACGGCATGACCTTCCGCGACGCGCTCCAGCGGGCCGCCGCCGCCGGCGTGAGCGGGAAGGCGTTGGGTGGCATCCGGGACCTGCTCGACATCCTCGCCGAGGTCGAAGGCGCCGCCGGCGCCGGCGTCGCGCCCGTTGTGCAGGCGGTGCTCGAGGACACGGGCTACCTCGCCGAGCTCGAGGCCGAGCGGTCGATCGAGGCCGAGGCGCGTCTCGAGAACCTCCAGGAGCTGGTCGGCGTTTGTCGCGAGTTCGACGACGCGCTCGAAGCCGGTGACGTGACGGGCCTCGCCGGCATCGCCAGCGGCACCGGCGGCTCGGACGACGACGCCGGGACGGACGCCGAGACCTTCGCCGGAGCCGACCAGGAGATTGCCGCCGTCCCCGACGGGCTCGACCGGGTGCAGGCGTTCCTCGAGGCGGTGTCGCTCGTGACCGACCTCGACGACATCGAAGGCGAGAAGCGCGCCATCACGCTCATGACACTGCACTCCGCCAAGGGGCTCGAGTTCCCCGTCGTGTTCCTGACCGGGCTCGAAGACGGTGTCTTCCCCCATATGCGGAGCCTGGGCGAGCCCGACGAGCTCGAGGAGGAGCGCCGGCTCTGCTACGTCGGCATCACGCGGGCGCGCGAACGGCTGTACCTCTGCCACGCGTGGAGCCGCATGCTGTTCGGCCGCACGGACTTCTACCCGCCGAGCCGGTTCCTGTCCGAGATCCCCGAGGAGCTCGTCGACGAGCTCGGCGAGGACCGGCCCGTCGGGGGCGGGAGGAGCGCGCATCGCGAGGCAGTTGTGTCGGCCGCCATTGCGAGCAACGCGGGGCGGGCGCGGCTGCCCGGTCTGCGCGTCGGTGACGACGTCGGGCACGACACGTTCGGCGAAGGCGTCGTCCTCGACGTCATCGGCGAAGGTGAGAAGGCGGAAGCCGTCATCCGGTTCCGTGACGTGGGCGAGAAGCGGCTGCTCCTGGCGTGGGCGCCGCTGCAGAAGCTCGGCTCCTGACCGCCGCGCCGGGGCGCCTGGTGTCAGTTCCCTGGCGTGAGGGCCGGCGCGGGTGCCGGGAGCTCTTTCCGTAGGTCGACGACCACGACGTTTCCGACGCCCTGCTCGCGCGAGATGGTTGTCTCATAGCGGCCGATTTCGTCGCTGCGCAGCCGGTTCCCGCGACAATCGACGAAGCTGTCGACACTCCCACGCCACCGCACGCGGCAGTCGTCGTCGCCCGGCGTATGCGTCATGAGCGCGACCACCTCGTCGCTCTCGAGCGCGAACAGGATGCTGCGCTTCCCGCCGAAGGCGTCGGGAAAGTAGAAGGGCCCGCCCTTGCGGAGGTCGCTGCGCAGCTGGGCAACGGGACCGGCGACGAACGGCCGGTAGTCCGTGGGCGAATCCGCGCGGCTCGTGGCGAGCAAAAGCACGACCGCCACGACGACGCCGGCCAGGACCGCGGCCGCGCCGGCGCCGATCAACAGACGGGTGTCGGTCCGTTCCGGGGGCACGACCCCAGTGAACGTGGCCTGTGGATCGGAGTCCAGTCGGGCGCCCCGCGAAGGCGGCGGCTTAGCCGACCGCCAGAGCAGGAGCCGGAGCCTGCGACGGCGACCGAGACAGGTATCGTGACCGCGCCATGCGGGGGTACACGCCATGAAGCGGCGCTATCGCGTCGTCATCGCCAAGCCCGGCCTCGACGGCCACGATCGGGGCGCGAAGGTGATCGCCCGTGCCCTACGCGACGCGGGCTTCGAGGTCATCTACACCGGCTTGCATCAGACCCCGGAGCAGGTGGCGGAGACCGCGCTGCAGGAGGACGCCGACGCCGTGGGCCTCTCGGTGCTGTCGGGAGCGCACAACACGCTGTTCCCGCGCATCGTCGCGCTGCTCCGCGAGAAGGGCGTGGGAGACGTGCTCGTGTTCGGCGGGGGGATCATCCCCGCCGACGAGATCCCGGGGCTGCGCGAGGGCGGCGTGGCCGCCGTGTTCACCCCCGGAGCACCGCTCTCGGAGATCGTCGGCTGGCTCGAGCAGACGCTCGACGCCCGCGAGCCGCAGCTGGCCTCGTGACATTCCTCGCGGAGCGAGCAAGGTAATGGACTTACTGGAGTACCAGGGCAAGCAGCTGTTCGCGCAGTACGACATCCCGGTGTCGCCCGGTCACGCCGTGTTCACCGTCCAGGAGGCCGTCGAGGCCGCCGACCGCATCGGATACCCGGTGGTCGTCAAGGCGCAGGTGCACGTGGGCGGGCGGGGCAAGGCCGGCGGCATCCAGGTCGCGGCCGACGCCGACGCCGTCCGCACGCACGCCGTCAACATCCTCGGCATGGACATCAGGGGCCACGTCGTCGAGACGCTCTGGATCGAGCGGGCGAGCGACATCGCCGAGGAGTACTACGCCTCGTTCACGCTCGACCGGTCGGCCAAGCTGCACCTCGGGATGCTCTCCGCCCGCGGGGGCGTCGACATCGAGCAGGTGGCGGCGGAGGAGCCGGAGGCGATCGCCCGTCTGCACGTCGATCCGGTCGACGGCCTGAACGAGGCGGTCGCCCGCGAATGGGTCGGCCGGGCGAAGCTGAATCCCACCGCCACCGACGGCGCGGTCGACGTGCTCGTGAAGCTGTACCGCGCGTACGTCGACGGTGACGCCGACCTCGTCGAGATCAACCCGCTGATCCTGACCACCGACGGGAGCGTGCACGCTCTCGACGCCAAGGTGACGCTCGACGACAACGCCGCCTTCCGGCACGAGTGGTCGGAGTACGAGGCGACCCAGGAGCGCGACGAGCGGGAGGCGGCCGCGCACGCCAAGGGCCTGCAGTACGTCGGGCTCGACGGGTACGTGGGCATCATCGCCAACGGCGCCGGATTGGCGATGAGCACGGTCGACATCGTGAGCCAGGTCGGCGGCGATCCCGCCAACTTCCTCGACATCGGCGGCGGGGCCAACGCCGACGTGATGGCGAACGCGCTCGAAGTCATCAACAACGACGCCGACGTGAAGTCGATCTTCATCAACATCTTCGGCGGCATCACCAAGGGCGACGAGGTCGCCAACGGCATCGTGCAGGCGCTGGGACGGGTCGAGATCCAGTCCCCGATCGTCATCCGCCTCGACGGCACGAACGCCGACGAGGGCCGCGCCATCCTGGCCGCGCACGAGTCGGACCGGTTCGTCTCGCAGCCGACGATGATCGACGCCGCCCGCAAAGCGGTCGAGCTGGCGGGCGCGGCTTCGTGAGCATCTTCGTCGACGAGACGACGCGCGTCGTCTATCAGGGCCTGACCGGGTCGCAAGGCCGTTTCTACGGGCTGCGCAACCGGGACTACGGCACGAACGTCGTCGCGGGAACGAACCCGAAGAAGGCAGGGACCGACGTCGACGGGATTCCCGTGTTCGCCACGGTGAAAGAGGCGGTAGTCGAGACGGGCGCCGACGCGGCGTGTGTGTTCATTCCCGCGCCGGGCGTGTCGGACGCGGTGCTCGAGGCCGCCGAGGGCGGGGTCGAGATCGTTGTCGTGATCACCGAAGGCGTGCCCGCTCACGACGAGGCGTACTTCTTCAACCGCCTGAAGCGCGACTATCCCGGCACGCGGCTGCTGGGGCCGAACTGCCCGGGCATCATCTCGCCCGGCAAGTGCAACATCGGGATCACCGCCGGCGAGATCGCGACGGGCGGCGGCCCGGTCGGGATCGTCAGCCGCTCCGGGACGTTGACGTACCAGGCGCTGCACGAGATGACGCAGCGCGGGATCGGCCAGACGACGTGCGTCGGCATCGGTGGCGATCCGGTCCCGGGGACGAGCTTCATCGACGCGCTCGCCGCCTTCGAGGCCGATCCCGAGACCGGCGCCGTGATCATGATCGGCGAGATCGGCGGCTCCGCCGAGGAGGAAGCGGCCGAGTACATGAAGCAGCAGATGAAGAAGCCGGTCGTCGCGTACATCGCCGGCCTCACCGCGCCTCCGGGGAAGAAGATGGGCCACGCCGGCGCGATCATCTCCGGCAGCAAGGGCACGGCGGCGGCGAAGATCGAAGCGCTGGAAGACGCGGGGTGCCTCATCGCCCGGAACCCGTCCGAGATCGGCGCGGCCATGGCCGAGGTCGTCGCAAAGCTGTGAGTCAGGCGCCGACGCCGCCGGCGGGGTGGGGCGGTCCGCCACCGGGCACGATCTATCCGGGCGGGGCTCCCGCGTACCGGTCGACGTACCCGGGCGCGACCGGCACGCGAACGAGCGGTCTTGCGATCGCGTCCCTCGTCACGGGCCTCTTCTTCTGGTGCTGGGTGATCCCCGGGATCGTCTCGATCGTGCTCGGCCATCTCGCGCTCGAGAGCATCGAGGACTCCGGCGGCACGAAGACGGGCCGGGGCATGGCGATCGCGGGGATCGTGCTCGGGTGGGTCGGGATCGGGATCGTCGGTCTGCTCGTGCTGTGGTGGTTCGTGGCCGTCGTGACGATCTAACCCCCATGAGCCGTTGACAGTTGTCCCGGACAGAGCGGGTGCGACTGTCACCTCCTCGGGGAGCTCTCCTCCTCTTTCTCTTCTTCTTTCTCTTCTTCCTTCTGTGCCGCGCCCTGATCCTTCGCTTCGACGGCCTTGTCGGCGCCCACGCCGTCGGGCGGCGCGGTCTTGTCCGGATCGTCGACGACGAGCTCCTCGGTCTTCTCGGCGTCTTCGCCGACGAGCTCCTCGGTCGGCGCGTGTGCGTCGTCCGCCTCGAGCTCCTCGGTGGGCTTCGCTGCTTCCTCGGCGGCCGGCTCCTCGGCCGGGGTGTCGTCCGGTCCGTCGGGGGTCGCGATCGGCGGCGGCGGGACTCCGCCTTGTTCCGCGGCCGCGGGCAGCTCCGACGGCGGGACGTCGAATGTCTGCGTCGGCGGCGGCGGTTGCACCGGCAACGCCTCGGTCACCGCAGCTTCGGCCTTCGCCGGTTCTGCAGCGGCCTTCGCGTCCGCTTCGCTCTTCGCGGCCGCAGCCGCCTTGGCGTCTGCCTCGGCTTGCGCCTCGGCGGCCTTGGCCTCGACCTCGGCCTTCGCAGCGGCGGCCTTGGCGTCGACCACGGCTTTCGCAGCGGCGGTCTTGGCGGCGGCCTCGGCTTTCGCTGCGGCATCCGCCCTCGCTTCTGCCTTGGCCTTCGCTTTGGCTTCCCGGGCTTCCTTCCGCGCCGCGAGACGATCCTTCACCGAGCCGCTCATGTCGGTGACGTTCTTGCTCAGCTTGTTTCCGAAGCGGCTGACGGTCGCCATCGCCGGCTTGACGAGAGGTTGCGGCTCGCGGACCGGTGGCTCCTCGCCCGGTGCACGCGCGAGCTGTGCGCGCCGCGTCATGACGCCGCCGGCGAACGTCGCCAGAGACGACAAGGAGAGGATGAGGTAGCCCACCCCGAGGGTGCCGCCGGCGCGGTCCTGGAGGAGGTAACTGAGCGCGAGGAGGATCATGAACGCGCCGACCGCCAGCCGCACCTGCTCCCAGGTGAAGTTGAGGAACGGCGAGCGCGGCTCATGGCCCCTGAACAACACGAACAGCGCCTCGACACCGATCAGGAAGCCGAGCAACGGAATCAGCGCCGCAGTCGGGAACAGACCTCGGCTCCACACTGTGGCTTCGACGCCGCGCGGGAACGTGTAGAAGGGAAGGAACGACCCGAGCAGCGCCGCCAACCCCGCGAGTGAAAGGAGCAACCACCCTGGTTCGGCTCGTTTCATAACGGCCCAGGCTACCCAGGGACGGGACGAGCCCCACAGGCGGGGAGGAATCGGCGGTCGAGCCGGCGATGCCGGCGGGTCACGCTCTCGTTCTCGTCTCGTTCATCATGAGAATCGCGCCGACCAGCGATCCCACCGCGCCGATGAGCACGAGCCAGAAACCGAAGCCGAGGCTTGTTCCGACCGGCCTGTCGTTGATCAGGAACGCCACCGCGAGGATCGCGGCGAAGAACGTGAGCGCCAACAACAACGTGCCCCAGCTGAAACCGAGGAACCCGCCCGGCGGGTACTGCACGTTCGCGAACCGCACTAACGCGACGAGCACGCCGGCGATGACGGCGAAGATCGGGATGAGCGTCGCTACGGGGAACAGCCCGGAGCCCCACGCGCTCGTGTCGTCGGAGAAGTTGCCGAACTCGGTCTTGTAGAACGGCAAGAACGAGAAGACGAGGGCGACGCCCGCCCCCGCCATGACGACGATCTCGCCCGGTGTCGGATTCTTCTCCACGATGATCGACCTCCGTCGCAAGAAAGGTGCCGCACCGGGCACCGTCGAGGGAAGCTCACCACCTCGTTCCTGCCGGTGCAAGATCGCGTGCCGGCCGGCGGCGCTCGGGTAACTTGCGGATGTGAGGCGGATCGGGGTGCTGGCGTCCGGAAGCGGCACGATCCTGGAATCGCTGATCGACGCCGGGCTTCCGATCGGCGTCGTCGTCGTCGACCGGCCGTGTCGCGCGATCGATGTGGCCGAGCGTGGTGGCATCCCGGTCGAACTGGTCGAGCGCGAGAGCTTCGGACGTGACTTCGACCGGCTGGCGTACACCGAGCGCCTCGTCGACGCGCTCAAACGCCACGAGATCGACCTCGTCGCCATGGCCGGGTTCATGACGATCCTCGAGCACCCGCTCCACGACGCCTACGGCGGCAAGATCACGAACACCCATCCGTCGCTGCTCCCGGCGTTCAAAGGCGCGCACGCGGTCGAGGACGCGCTCACGGCGGGCGTGAAGATCACCGGCTGCACCGTGCACGTCGCCACGATCGAGGTCGACCACGGGCCGATCCTCGCCCAGGAAGCCGTGCCGGTCCTGCCCGGAGACACGCCCGAGTCATTGCACGAGCGCATCAAGCAGGTCGAGCGTCGCCTCTACCCGCGGGTGCTGGGCGACATGCTCGAGGACGCGTCGTGAAGCGGGCGCTGCTCTCGGTGTACGACAAGACCGGGCTCGTCGAGCTCGCACGCGGTCTCGTCGACCTCGGCTACGAGCTCGTGTCATCGGGGAAGACGGCGGCCGCGCTCGCCGAGGCGGGCGTCCCGGTCACGACGGTCGAGGACGTGACCGGCGCGCCCGAGATGCTCGAAGGGCGCGTAAAGACGCTTCATCCGCGAATCCACGGCGGTCTCCTCGCCGATCTTGGAAACGAGAGCCACCGCGCCGACCTCGAATCGCTCGGCATCGCGCCCATCCAGCTCGTCGTGAGCAACCTGTATCCATTCCTCGACCGCCCGGACATCGAGACCATCGACATCGGCGGACCGGCCATGGTGCGCGCGGCGGCGAAGAACCACGCCTGGGTCGGCGTCGTGACGAGCCCGGAGCAGTACGACGCCGTGCTCGACGAGCTCCGCGTCCACGACGGCAAGCTGTCCGACGAGACCCGCCGCCGGCTTGCCCTCGAGGCATTCGCGCATACGGCCGCGTACGACGCTGCCATCGTCCGTTGGCTCGAGCGTGACGAGCGGCTGCCGCGCCATCTCGTGGTCGCGCTCGAACGAACAGACGACGAGCTGCGGTACGGGGAGAACCCGCACCAGCAGGCGGCCCGCTATCGCCGAGCCGGCGCCTCCAGCTGGTGGGACGCGGTCACCCAGCACAGCGGGCTCGCGCTCTCGTACCTCAACTACTACGACACCGAGGCGGCGTGGCAACTCGCCCACGACCTCGGCGAAGAGCCGGCGTGCGCCATCATCAAGCACGCCAACCCGTGCGGCGTCGCGCTCGGTGTCGACACCGCCACCGCCTATCAGCGTGCGCTCGAGTCCGACGAGCTGTCGGCGTTCGGCGGGATCGTGGCGCTCAACCGCCCGGTCGACGGCGCCACCGCCGAGCGCATGGTCGCCGGCCCCCAAGCCGACGTCATCATCGCTCCCTCGTACGCGCCAGGCACACTCGACGCGCTCGTGCAGAAGCGCAAGAACACGCGCCTGCTCGAAGCGCCCGCCCCGACCCGCGACGCGCTCGACTTCCGTCCTCTCACCGGTGGTTTCCTCGTGCAAGACGCGCCGCACTTCGCCGCCGGTCGCGACGCATGGCGCGTCGTCACCAAGGCCGCGCCCACAGCCGAGCAATGGCTCGACGCCGAGCTCGCGTGGCGCGTCTGCGGGCACGTGAAGTCGAACTGCGTCGTGCTCGTGAGGGGCCTGCAGGCGGTCGGCATCGGCGCCGGCCAGCAGAGCCGGGTCGGGGCGGCTGAGATCGCGGCGGAGAAGGCCGAAGGTCGCGCCCGGGGTGGCGCGTCCGCCACCGACGGGTTCTATCCGTTCCCCGACGGCGTCGAGGCGGCCGCCGCCGCCGGCGTCGCAGTGGTCGTGCAGCCGGGCGGCTCGGTGCGGGACGACGAGAACATCGCCCGCGCCGACGAGCTCGGCCTCGCGATGGTCCTCACCGGAGAAAGGCAGTTCTTGCACTGATGGGCGCGACGATGATGCCGGGCGCGCCCGTCGCCGAGGCCACGTT
This sequence comes from Actinomycetota bacterium, assembly GCA_046727755.1. GTDB lineage: Bacteria > Actinomycetota > Acidimicrobiia > IMCC26256 > JACDBD01 > JALZAA01. Next base: position 5,489 of record JBKPDG010000116.1, on the reverse strand, counting down.
CGCCGAGCTGGGCCCGAGGATCGCCAAGCTCGTCGAGAACGGGCACCGGCCCGGGCTGGGGACCATCCTCGTCGGCGACGAGAGCGCGAGCGTCGGGTACATCCGCATCAAGCAGGAGAAGGCGGCCGAGCTCGATTTCAACTCGCCCCACATCCATCTTCCCGACGACGCCGCGCAAGCCGACGTGCTCGCCGCGATCCGCGAGTTCAACGAGGACGATGCGGTTGACGGCATGCTCGTGCAGCACCCGACGCCGCCGCAGATCGACTACGAGGCCGCTCTGCTCGAGATCGATCCCGACAAGGACGTCGACGGCCTGCACCCGGTGAACATGGGTCGGCTCGCGCTGATGATGCCGGGGCCGGTGCCGTGCACGCCGGCGGGCATCGAGGCACTGCTCGCGTACTACGACGTGCCCGTCGCCGGGAACGAGGTGTGCATCCTCGGACGGGGCACGACCCTGGGCCGGCCGCTCGCGCTCTTGTTGTCGCAGAAGCGGCCGACCGCCAACGCCGCTGTCACGGTGGTGCACACGGGCGTCGCCGACTGGCCCGCATACACCCGGCGGGCAGAGATCGTCGTCGCCGCCGCCGGGGTGCCCGGGATCCTCAAGCCCGAGCACATCACACCCGGCGCCACGGTCGTGGGCGGAGGCGTGCGATACGAAGGGCGCAAGCTTCTGCCCGACGTCGACGAGCGTTGCAACGACGTCGCCGGTCGTATCACGCCGCGCGTCGGCGGCGTCGGACCGACCACCATCGCTATGCTCTTCCGCAACGCGGTGGATGCCGCCGAGCGGCGATCATCCCCCTGACCGCGCGGGAACGGGGCGAGGCGAGGGAGCACAACCTGAGCGCACAGTTCGACACACCCGCGCCCGCGCCCACGACGTGCCCGTTGTGCGGCGCGACCGTCGCCGCCGACGCGATGCGGTGTGGTGACTGCGGCTACCACCTCGCCGGTGTGGCCGGGCGGCCGGGGGCGTTCAACCGACGGGCGCTCTGGTGGTCGGCGGCGGCGTTGGTGGGCGTCTACCTGCTCACGCTGCTGGTGGTCGCGCTCGCCCGCTGACGCATCAGTCGTCCGCGGCCGTGGGGCGCATCGTGTCGCCCGTCTCGAGGAACGTCTTGAGGTCGGCGAGCAGCTCGGGCCAACCGCCTGTCTTGTCGGTTCGTCCGCTGACGGCTTCGAGCAACGGGCTGCTCGGGGCGAAGCCCTCGTGGATGACGGTGAGCTTGACCACGTCGCCGGCGGGCTCGAGCTCGAAGACGACGTGCGAGCGCGGCTCGCGTTGCAGCTCGGCGAGGCGCTCCGCCGACCAACCGAACAGCTGGGCGTGATGCGGCTGGGGGGGCGCCCACGTGTAGGACAAGCGCCGATACGGCTCCGCTTCGAGGACGACCTGGCCGAGATCCCGTGGATCCTCGTCGGGCCCTTCCCGCCAGAGGATCGGCGAGCCGGGCTTCCAGTCCGAGTGCAGCTCGGCGCCCCAGTAGCGGCGGGTGAACGCGGGCTCGGTGAGCGCCTGCCACAACCGCTCCGGCGTGGTCCTGATGTACGTCGTGTACGCGAAACGCGTCTGCTCCATGGCGGTGTCCTCCAAGGCTCGCTTGAGGTCGGCGAGCGCGGCGGCGCGCTCACGGTCGTACCGGCCCATCCAGCGCTCGGCGATGTCGTTGATCGGGGCCGCGTTCAAGAAGTGCAACTTCTGCCGGCCCCGTCGGGACGTGGTCACGACGCCGGCCGCTTCCAGCACCGCCAGGTGCTTGGTCACCGACTGCCGGGCCATGTCGAGGTCCGCGCCCAGTTCCCGCAGCGTCTGCCCGTTGCGCTCGTTCAGGCGGTCGAGCAGCTGGCGGCGGGAGGGATCGGCGAGCGCCTTGAACACCGGATCCATCGCCGCCTACGCTAGGGCAATAGGCAGCCAAATGGCTGCGTATCCCTCGGAGCAAGCGAGGAGAAGGCCAAGAGAAGGCCAGGAGAAGGGAGGGCCGCCATGTCCGGAGACGACCTCCATCTCACGCACATCCCCCCGGTGAAGGTGGGCATGCTCGTCCGCCGACCCCCGGACCAGGTGTTCCAGGCCCTCGTCGATCCCGCCGTCACGACGAAGTTCTGGTTCACCAAGAGCACCGGCAAGCTGGTCCCGGGCGCGGACGTCCGCTGGGACTGGGAGATGTACGGCGTCTCCGCCCATGTCGCGGTCAAGGAGGTGGACGAGAACCGCCGCATCCTCTTCGACTGGGGTGACGACGACGGCTTCACCACGGTGGAGTTTCTGTTCACGCCCTGGGAGGGCGACGCAACGCACGTCGAGGTCACCGAGACCGGTCTGAGCGGCGACGGGGACGCGGTCGCCGCCCGTCTCGCCGGCTCGACCGGCGGCTTCTCCCTGGCGCTGAGCGCGCTGAAGGCGTTCCTCGAGCACGACATCGCCCTCGCCGTCGTCGCCGATCGCTTTCCGAAGGGTCTCGAGCACGAAGGGGGCTGAGGGGCCCCGGTACGATCCCGGGCATGCCCGAGAAAATCTCTCTCGTCGAGGGCCAGCTGCGCGTCCCCGACGAGCCCATCATCCCGTTCATCGAGGGCGACGGCACCGGTGTCGACATCTGGCCTGCATCGCAGACGGTGTTCGACGCCGCCGCTGCCAAGCACGGCAAGACGATCCACTGGAGAGAGGTGTTGGCGGGCCAGAAGGCGTTCGACGCCACCGGCAACTGGCTGCCCGAGGAGACCGTCCAGGCGTTCCTCGACCACCTCATCGGGATCAAGGGCCCGCTCACCACGCCCGTCGGCGGCGGCATCCGTAGCCTCAACGTCGCGCTCCGCCAGATCATGGACCTGTACGTGTGCCTACGGCCGGTGCGCTGGTTCCAGGGTGTGCCGTCCCCGGTGAAGCACCCGGAGAAGGTCGACATGGTGATCTTCCGGGAGAACACCGAAGACGTGTACGCGGGCAAGGAGCTCCAGGAAGGCACGCCCGAGGTCAAGCGGCTGATCGACTTCCTCCACGACGAGTACGGCTGGGAGATCCGGTCCGACTCCGGCATCGGTATCAAGCCCGTCTCCGAGACGGGGTCGAAGCGCCTCGTGCGCGCTGCGATCGAGTACGCGGTGAAGCGCAAGCGCAGCTCGGTCACGCTGGTGCACAAGGGGAACATCCAGAAGTTCACCGAGGGCGCGTTCCGCAGCTGGGGCTACGAGCTCGTGCGCGAGGAGTTCTCAGACGTCGCCGTCGGCTGGGACGACTGCGGCGGCAATCCGGGCGACAAGATCCTCGTGAAGGACAACATCGCCGACATCACGCTGCAGCAGGTTCTCACCCGGCCAGACGACTTCGACGTGATCGCTACCACCAACCTGAACGGTGACTACCTTTCCGACGCGCTCGCGGCCCAGGTCGGCGGGATCGGTATCGCCCCGGGCGGCAACATCAACTACGTCACCGGCCACGGCGTGTTCGAGGCGACGCACGGCACCGCACCCAAGTACGCCGGGCAGGACAAGGTGAATCCGGGCTCGGTGATCCTGTCGGGCGTGATGATGTTCGAGCACCTCGGTTGGCAGGACGCCGCCGACGACATCGTCCATGCCCTCGAAGCCACGATCGCGGAGAAGATCGTCACCTACGACTTCGCTCGTCTCATGGAAGGCGCAACAGCGGTCAGGACGTCGGAGTTCGCGGCCGCCATCTGCGACCGCCTCTAGACCCGAATCCCAGATGTGATCCTCGCCGAGCTCAACATCCGGCACACCCGGCGGCACCAGCCGACCCGGCGGGTGGCGCTCGGCGACAACTACCTCCCGACCAGCGGTCCCGCCTACGGCGCGGTGCTGCTCGGCGCGGTGGTGTCCGAGAACCTGGGCGGGCTCGACGACGAGCAGCGCGAGCTGCTGCCGCGGCTCCTCGCCGACGCCGAGGATGGCCTGAGCGTGCCGCGCATCGCGCTGCGCCACCGTCTCCAGACCGACACGCACGGCCTCGACCGGTCCCGCCATCGCATCGTCTCCGACGGCGGGCGGCTGGCCCTCGAGCTCGACACCCACGGCTGGCCGGCGCCCCAGGTGCTCGGGTCGGTGATGGCGGCGGCGCAGCTGCCGGCGTCGGCGCGGCGCCCCGCGTTCCGGTCGATCGCGGCAGCCGTCGCCCGGCCCGGCATGCCCCCTGAGGGCCTCGAGGTGCGCCGCCTGCTCGAGGGTGTGCCCGGCCTCCGGCCCTACGCGCCCGGCGCCGCGGTGCCGCCGAACGGCGATCGGGACGACGCCGAGCTCGAAGGATGGCGGGGCGTGCCCGCCGAGCGCCGCTGGGCGATGGAGGTGCTCGGCGTGCGGGCCGGCGTCCCGATCGACCGGGAGGACGTCCAGCGCCGGTTCCGGCGGCTGCTTCGCCTCGCCCATCCCGACCACGGGGCGGCCGACCTCGGGGCGGCCGAGCGGATCGCCGAGCTCGCCGAGGCGCGGGAGCTGCTGCTCGCGGTGCTCGACCACGAGCGGTAGCTTTCGGCCGCATGTTGAAGCCCCCGGTTCACGTGACCGTCACCGGCGCCGCCGGCCAAATCGGCTACGCGCTCGTCCACCGCGTCGCTCACGGCGATCTCCTCGGGCCCGACCAGCCGATCGTGCTGCGCCTGCTCGAGATCGAGCCGGCGCTTCCCGCGCTCGAGGGCGTCGTGATGGAGCTCGAGGACGGCGCCCACCACCTCCTCGAGGGAATCGAGGCCTCGGCCGATCTCAAGACCGCGTTCGACGGTGCGTCGTGGTGTCTGCTCGTGGGTTCGGTGCCGCGCAAGGCGGGCATGGAGCGACGCGAGCTGCTCACGGTGAACGGCGGGATCTTCAAGCCGCAGGGCCGCGCGATCAACGACCACACCGCGAGCGACGTGCGCGTCCTCGTCGTGGGCAACCCGTGTAACACGAACTGCCTGATCGCACGATCGAACGCGCCCGACGTGCCCGCCGATCGCTGGTTCGCGATGACGCGCCTCGACGAGAACCGTGCGAAGAGCCAGCTGGCGAAGAAGGTCGGCGTACCGGCGCGCGAGGTCACGAACATGGCGATCTGGGGCAATCACTCGACGACGCAGTTCCCGGACTTCGCCCACGCCCGTATCGGAGGCAAGCCCGCACCCGAGGTGATCACCGACCACGACTGGCTGCGCGGCCCGTTCCTCGAGACGGTGCAGAAGCGCGGGGCCGCGGTGATCGCGGCGCGCGGCGCCTCGTCGGCGGCGTCGGCGGCGCACGCCGCGCTCGACTCTGTCCGCAGCGTCGTCACACCGACGCCGGCGGGGGACTGGCACTCGCTCGCCGTTGCAAGCAGCGGCGAATACGGCATCCCGGAAGGTCTGCAATTCGGGTTCCCGGTGCGCAGCGACGGCGCCGCATGGTCGATCGTCGAGGGGATCGCTCACGACGCGTGGGCCCAGGAGAAGATCAAGATCACGACGGACGAGCTGCTCGAGGAACGCGACGAGGTGCAGGAGCTGCTC
>JBKPDG010000115.1:0-7210 GCA_046727755.1 Actinomycetota bacterium | reverse complement strand
GGCCTTCATCGAGGGTGCGCGGGCGACCGGCGCCGGCGACGGGCGGATCGTGGTCCGGCACGTCCTGCCGAACGTGCTGCCGACGGTGATCGTCCTCGCGACCACGGCCCTCGCCTACGCGATCGTGGCGGAATCGAGCCTGAGCTTCCTGGGGGTCGGGATCCCCGCGAGCGTGCCGTCGTGGGGCGGGATGCTGGCCGACGGCCGTCAGTACGTGGACACGGCCTGGTGGCTCGCGACGTTCCCGGGGCTTTGCATCCTGGCGACGGCGCTCACGGTGAACGTGCTCGGCGACCTCATCCGCGATGCGCGGGATGCGTCGGCCCGACCCGCGCGCGTGGGCGCCGCCTGACGAGGAGCTGTCGATGACCTTCCAGCATCTCTTCGCGCCGTTCCCGCTCGGCCACGTGACGCTCCGCAACCGGATCGTGAGCACGCCGCACGCGACCCGGTTCGGCAAGGACGGCTACATCACCGAGCGCTACATCCGCTACCACGCGGAGAAGGCGCGGGGGGGCGCCGGGCTCCTCCAGTGCTTCGGGAGCTCGAGCGTCCATCCGTCGAGCCCCGTCATGGACTGGAACGGGATCAAGAACTGGGACGACTCGTCGCTCCCCACGTTCGAGGCGTTCGCGCGTGCGATCCACGCCGAGGGCGCCCACGTCATGGCCCAGATCACCCACCGCGGCCGCCGCGGCTTCTCCGGGCCGGGCGAGCGGGCCCTGGTCTCGCCCTCCGACGTCCCCGAGACGGAGAACCGGGAGATCCCCCACGCGCTCGACCGGGCCGAGATCGCCGAGATCGTGGAGGCTTATGCCGCCGCGGCGCGGCGCCTCCAGCGCGCGGGCTTCGACGGCGCCGACCTCTCGGCCTTCGCTCGCCACCTCATCGACCAGTTCTGGGTGCCGTCGGTGAACCGGCGCACCGACGAGTACGGAGGCAGCCTGGAGAACCGCCTGCGCTTCTCGGTCGAGGTCATCGGGGCCATCCGGGCCGCCGTGGGGCGCGCCTTCATCGTCGGGATGCGGGTCAGCGGCGACGAGCTGATCCCGGACGGGCTCCATCTGGAGGACGTGGTGGAGATCGTCCGCGCCCTGGACACGCTGGGCCAGCTCGACTACTTCACGGTCTCCGGATCGACCGGCGAGACCCCGCGCTACCACCAGAAGCTCATGCCCTTCGCCGACGCCGCCCCCGGCGTGTACGCGCCGCTCGCGGCCCGCATCAAGCGGGAGGTGCGGACCCCCGTGATCTACGCGGGCCGGGTCGTCGACCCGCGTCACGCGGAGCGCCTGCTGGCCGAGGGCGCCTGCGACCTGGTCGCGATGACCCGCGCGCTGATGGCCGATCCGTGGATGCCCCGGAAGGCGGCCGAGGGACGGCTCGACGACATCCGGATGTGCGTCGGCATGCAGGAGGGCTGCCTCGGCCGCTCGAGCCGCGGGCTCACGCTCTCCTGCTCGCAGAACCCTGTGACCGGCCGCGAGGCCGAGCTGGCGGAGATCGTCCCCGCAGCTACGCCCCGGCGCGTCGTGGTGGCCGGGGGCGGGCCAGCAGGCCTCGAGGTGGCGCGGGTCGCCGCCCAGCGGGGTCACGACGTCATCCTCTACGAGCGGACGGCCGCGCTCGGCGGTCAGGTGCTGGTCGCGGCCCGCGCGCCGCTCCGGCCGGGCTACGGTGAGTCGGTCCACTGGCTCGTGCGCCAGCTGGGAAGGACCAGCGCGACGGTGCGGCTCGGGACCGAGGCCACGGTGGAGCGCGTCCTCGCCGACCGGCCCGACGCGGTGGTGGTGGCGACGGGCGCAATCCCGCGGCGCCCCGACGTGCCCGGCGTCGACCTCCCGGGCGTCGTCACCGTGGAGGACATCCTCTCGGGCACGGCGGTTGCCGGGACGCGCGTCGTGGTCGTCGACGGCACCGGCCGGATCCAGGCAGGCCTGGCCGCCGACTTCCTCGCCGTCCAGGGACGGGCCGTCAGCGTGCTCACCGCGTACCACACGGTGTGCGACAACACCGAGGGGTCCACCAAGGAGCCGCTGTTCGAGCGCCTCTACCAGCGGGACGTGGCGATGATCGTGGACACCGCGCTCGTCGGGATCGAGGCCGACGGCGCCGGGCGCCTCCGGGTCCGGGCTGCCAACGAGTACTCCGGCCGCCCGCTCGCGCTCGACGGCGTCGACACGGTGGTCCTGGCCTACGGAGCGCGCGCCGTCGACGGGCTCTTCGGAGGGCTCCAGGGGCGCGTGCCCGAAGTGGTCCTGGTCGGCGACGCGATGGCGCCCCGGCTCCTCCACGACGCCTTGCTCGAGGGCACGCGCGCCGCCCGGCGGCTCTAGCCGATCTTCGGCCCTGCCTGTCGCCGCTCCTCCGGCGTGGCGTGCTGGCGCCGAACTGAATCAGGGCGCGGGCAGGGCCCTCCGGTCGAGAGAAATGCCGCGGCGGCCTCGAGGTCCGGGTTGTCCTGGAGTCCCGCAGGTCGTTCCCACCGATCGGCTGACTCCAATCGACGAAAGTGCGGCATGATGAGGTCCCTCGAGGCCCGCGACAGCGCCCTGAGCCCGGGAGGGTCCATGTCGATTCCGACAGTGCTCGACAACGACGCGGTTCACGTCGCCCGGGTCGACGACGCCTGGGTCGTGGCCAATGGCAACCGGCCGATCCGGCGCGCGAACGCGCTGCTGATCGGGGTGAGGGACGGCGACGGCTCACTGAGGCACCGGCGGGACGGCGAGGACCGCTACTTCCCCGTCGCGCGTGGCCGAGTGGACTGGCTCGGGCCGGGGAACTGCTGGCCCTGCCCGGGTCGGAGTCGTTCGGCGAGGCGCTGCTCGTGGAGGTGCGGTCGCTGCCGGACGCACCCGGGGTGTCGCGGACGTTCGGGGACAAGGTCCTCTACCGGAGCGAGACGGTCTGCGTCTACGAGGAGATCCTCGGGCCCGCGCAGGTGCGGCCGATGCACAGCCACGCGCCGAGGCTCATCGTCCCGCTCACGCGCGCCCACGCCGCGCAGCGGTTCCCCAGCGGCGAGGCCCGCGAGGACCGCTTTCCGGCGGGGGGCGCGCACTGGGCCCCGCAGGTCATGGTCCACGAGATCCGCAACATCGGCACCGCGCCCTTCTGGGCGATCGTCGTCGAGCATGCCTGACGGCAGGCCGGGCCATGCGCGCGCCCTTGACCGTGGCGCGAGAGTGAGCCTAAGGTCTAGTGAGAGCTGACGGCCTTCGGTCCGGCCCTGGCGAGGGCGACATGCTCCACTCTTGGGTCCCCGACAACTCCTCGCGCCTTCGACGGTCAGGTCGCGGTGGCCAGCGCGGCCCTTCGCGCCATCCTGCCCGTCTGCCCGAGCACCTGATCGCCGGCCCCGGTTCCCTGACTGTCCGGATGTGGACACCGGCTTCTCGCTCACGAGAGGACTCTCTGCGTGCATCCCGGTGGCACGAAGGGGCAGGTGACGGCAATGGAGGAGAAGATCGGCGTCGTGACCGACTATCTCAACAGGATCGGCGTGGCGGTCATTCGCCTCACCGACGGCGACTTGCGCGTCGGCGACCAGATCCGGATCACCGGGCGGACGACCGAGCTGACGCAGGCGGTGGAGTCGCTTCAGCTCGAGCACCAGGCGGTTGAGGAGACCCCGCGCGGCTCCGAGGTCGCCGTGAAGGTGCGAGAGCCCGTGCGGCGCCACGATCAGGTCCTTCGCATCCACGAATGAGAGGGGGTACCATCCATGCCGCGATATGAGTTCATGTGCGAGACGTGCAAGAAGCCCTTCGAGCTCACGCTGACCATCGCGGAGCGCGAGAAGACCAAGCCCACATGCCCCGCGTGCAAGGGCACGAAGGTGGAGCCACAGCTCGCCGCGTTCATGACGCAGACGTCGAAGAAGAGCTGACCACGTAGCGCCGCCAGGGTCTCCCGCGAACCGCGGTCCCGGTGCCGTCGGTCGCTCTCGCTCGCCGCTGACAAGGGCCAGAAGCAGGGCGAGCCGCACGTCGAGGTCGCCCACCAGATCCCTGGGCACACCGCGGCGCCAGCGCCTGACGCCGTTCAGCTGCGCCGTCATCAGGCGATTGACAGGCCGGCGCCCGATAGCCCAGGGTCGGGACACGCGGCTGCCTGTCCCTCACGGCGAGGTCTGGATGCCGCGCGCCAGCCGTTCACTGGAATGGGAGACGCCCGTGAAGATCACGCGCATCGACGTCTATCGCTTCCGCTACACCCTCGCGGGCGGCCCGCTGACCTTGTCGGGCGGGCGCACGGTCGAGGCCGAGGACAGCACCCTCGTGAAGATCAGCACCGACGAGGGCCTCACGGGCTGGGGCGAGGGGTGCCCCTTCAGCCCGACCTACATGCTGGCGTTCCCCGAAGGCGCGCGGGCCGCGATCCAGCTGATGGGACCGGCCCTGCTCGGGGCGGACCCGCGGGAGATCGAGCAGATCTACGCGCGGATGGACGGCGTGCTCTACGGCCACGCCTACGCCAAGTCCCCCATCGACATCGCCTGCTGGGACCTCCTCGGCCAGGCGACCGGGCTTCCCGTCAGCGACCTTCTGGGCGGGACCTTCCAGGCGCGGTTCCCCATCTACCAGGTCGTCGGGGTGAACCGTCCGGAGGCGATGCGGGAACGCTCCGAGCAGCTGCTCGCCCAGGGCTTCCGCCGCTTCCAGGTCAAGGTCGGCAGCGGTCACTGGCGACTCGACGTCCAGCGCGCCCGGGCCTGCCTCGACGTGCTGCGGGACCAGGAGGTGGTGATCGTCGACGCCAACGCCTACTGGCGCCAGCACGAGGCCGCGCAGTTCATCGCCGCGATCGAGGACGAGCCGATCTACCTGGAGCAGCCGTGCCGGACGCTGGCGGAGTGCCTGGCAATCCGCCGCCGCACCGCGCGGCCGATGGTCCTCGACGAGACGCTGACGGATCTGGACGCGCTGTTCGCCGCCCAGGCGGCCGGGGCCATGGACTGCGCGATGCTCAAGCTGTCGCGGCTCGGCGGCATCAGCCGCATCCGGCTTGCCCGGGACGTCTGCCGGCAGTGGGGCCTGGCGGTCACCATGGAGGATGCAGGGGGCGGCGACGTCGTGACCGCCGCGATGGCGCACCTCGCCGCGAGCACGCCGCCGCAGCCGCTCCTGAACGGCATGCTCATCAACATGCTCGTGAACGAGCGCATCGCCGACGGGACGCCGGCGCCGCGCGACGGCTGGTCGGAGGTGTCGCGCCGCCCCGGCCTGGGGATCACCGTGGACGAGAAGGCCCTCGGCGCGCCGCTGTTCAGCATCACCTGATGGCGAGGCCAACCGCCGCGCCGAGCGACGCACCCAGCCGCAGGAGGAGTCTCATGAACGGCGGGAGCTCAACGAGTCAGCCACCTACCCTCGCTCAGCAGGTCACGCGGCTGTACGAGATCATCGGCGGCTACCACGCGACCCACCTGCTGGAAATCGGAAGGGAGCTCGGCGTGTGGGAGGCGCTCACCGCGTCGCCCGGGCTGACCTCGGCCGCGCTGGCCGATCGGCTGGGCACTCAGGCCTTCTACACGGACGCGCTCTGCCGGACTGCCTTCTCGCTCGGGCTGCTCGACCGGGAAGGCGAGGGGTGGCGCATGGCTCCCCATTTCGACGAGATCCTGGGCCGGCCCGAGGCGACCTTCTACCTGGGCGGGGCGGCGCGCGTCCACATGTTGGTTGGCGAGGACTACCGCGAGTACGTGGGCCACTTCCGGAAGGGCTCGGTCAAGCCCTACCAAGCGCACGACGGAGCCTTCGTGCGGGAGGTAGCGGATGCCCTGAGGACTCTGCCGCGGATCTTCCTCGACTTCGTGCTCCCCGAGCTGCCCGCGCTGGCTGCGCGGCTCGAAGCCGGCGCGCGGGTGCTCGATGTCGGCTGCGGCGGCGGATGGGCGATCGTCCAGATCGCCGAGCGATTCCCGAAGACCTCGTGCGTCGGTGTCGATATCGAGCCGCACTCGATCGAGCTGGCGCAAGCGCTCATCGCCGAGCGGGGGCTCACCGAGCGGTGCGAGGCGCGACACGTCAGCGCCGACCATCTCGCCCCGGACGGCATGTACGACGTCGTCACGAGCTTCCTGGTCGTCCACGAGATCGCCCCGGAGCTGAAGCCGCGGGCGTTCGCCGCCGTCGCCCGGGCCATGACGCCCGGCGGCGCCTTCCTCATCTTCGACGAGGCTTATCCGGAGACCGATGAAGACCTCCGAGCGATGCCGACTCGCTTCGCCGCGCTCGCCCAGTGGTACGAGCTGTGCTGGGGTAACCGGGTGAACACCCGGACGGAGCTCCACGCATTGTGCGAGGCGGCAGGTCTCTACGTGAGCGAAGAGACGTCCTTCTCGCGATTCCACATCATCGTCGCCACGAAGCGCTGATCCCCGGGCATGCAGATCTGGGTCGACGCCGATGCCTGTCCGAGGCCGATCAAGGAGATCCTGTACCGCGCCGCCGAGCGCACGCGGGTCCCAATGGTCCTCGTGGCCAACACGCTGCAGCGAGCCCCGGCGTCGGCGCTCATCCGGGCGCTGCGCGTGCGGCGGGGCTTCGACGTCGCCGACAGGGAGATCGTGGAGCAGGTGCAGGCGGGAGATCTCGTCGTGACGGCCGACATCCCGCTCGCGGCCGAGGTGGTCGCCCGCGGCGCCCATGCGCTCGATCCGCGCGGCGTGCGCTACACGGAGGAGAACATCCCGGAGCGCCTGGCCGTGCGGAACTTCATGGACCAGCTGCGCGCGAGCGGGGTGGAGACCGACGGGCCCGCCGCATGGAGACAGGGGGACGCGCACGCGTTCGCGAACCAGCTCGACCGCATTCTGTCGGCGCGTGAGAAACCCGACGCGGGGGGAGAGACAGATGACGGTGGCAGGCGCCCGGACGTGACGGACACGCCCTTCCCTCGCCTGTTCTCCCCGCTCCGGCTCGGGCCGCGGGAGGCCCGCAACCGGATCGTCAGCACGCCGCACACGACCGGCTTCGGCGTGGGCGGGTTCCCGGGGGAGCGCTGGCTCGCATACGAGCGCGAGAAGGCGCGCGGCGGCGCCGGCACGATCATGATGTTCGGTTCGGCGTCAGTCCACCCGAGCTCACCGGTGGCGGCGGCGGGCGGCATCGAGTACTGGGACCCCGCGATCGTCACGCATCTCCGGGCGATGGCCGACGCGGTGCACGCGTCCGGCGGCCTCTGCCTCGCCCAGGTGTCCCAC
>JBKPDG010000114.1:0-7186 GCA_046727755.1 Actinomycetota bacterium | reverse complement strand
ACCGGGTGCAGCTCGCCGCCGGACGCGAGACCCTCGATCGTCGTGACGGTGCGGCCGTCGGCCTGAGCCGCGAGCATCGTGCACGACTTCACCGACTCACCGTCGACGAGCACCGTGCAGGCCCCGCACGACGAGGTATCGCAGCCGACCTTGGTCCCGGTGAGCCCGTCGACTTCCCGGAGGTACTGGACGAGCAGGTTGCGGGGTTCGACGTCGTGTTCCTGGGGAGCGCCGTTCACGGTCATCGCGATGCGCATCCGCACCACCCCCCTTGGTGACCCGACTCCTTCATTCAACTCCCGTCCGAAGCGGTAATCCAGACGCATTGCAGCCGTGATCCCGAGGTGCTGACGCTCCTCGCCGACCTCACCCGCTGCCGCTGAAACGGTCCAATGCGGTGCATCGCGGGCATGTTGCGTGGCCTGGCGTGGATCGAGGGTGGCGCCGGGTAGCACCGACGCGCAACCATTGCCCTCCGAGCGGGTGGGGTTCCGGAGGAGGAATCGCCCCATGGCGGACAGAAAAGATGTCGAGGACGGCGCGGACGACAAGCCGCGGAAGGCTGCGCGCGAGTCGAAAGAGCGTCAGGCCAAGTGGCAGGCGGAAGAAGAGCGTCTGGCGCGAGAAGCCGAGGAACGGCGGGCGCGTGGGCAGGCCGCCTACGAACGGGCCGAAAAGGAAGCCGCGCAACGTCTCGAGCGAGAGGCAGCCGACCGCAAGGCGCGCTGGCAAGCCGAAGATGAGCGACTCGGGCGTGAGGCCGAGGAACGACGCGCGTGGCGCGTCGAGTACGAGCGGGCGGAGCGCGAAGCGCAAGCGCGCGAGCTGCGAGAGGCCGAGCAGCATCGGGACCACTGGGAAGCGGTGGTTGCGCGCGCAGAGACCGAAGTCCAGGAGCGAACCCTCCAAGAGGCGCAGCAGCGCCGCGTCCGGTGGCAGGAAGAGTACGAACGGGCACAACGAGAAGGTGGCCTGCGTCGTGATAGCTGGCGCGGCCGCTATGAGCAGATGTTGGGAACGGCGCAGACCCGTCTCGAGCAGGACACGCGTGCGCTCACGGAACGGTGGCAGTCCGAGCTCGGACTCATCGAGCGTGAGGTGAAAGAACGCGCCGCCCAGGAGATGAAGGAGCGGCGGGCGCGTCTCGAATCCGAATGTGCGCGTGCGCTGAGTGACGCACAGGCGCGCATCGACCAAGGCGCTCAGATCACCCGAGAGCGCTGGGAGGCCGACTTCGCCCAGGCCCAGCGCGAGGCCGACGAGCGGGCCGAACGGGCGGCTGAAGCGAGGCGCCGGCGTGCCGAGCAGGAGCTCGCACGCGCCGAGAACGAAGCGCAGCAGCGTCGCGAGCGCGCCGCGCAGGAGTTCCGTGAGCGGTGGGTGGCCGAGCTGGAGCGATCGCGCCTCCGCAACGGGGACGAGCACGTCCCCCAGCGTGAGCTCGAGTCGCTACGCGAGAACTGGGCGATCGAGCACGAGGAGGAACCGCAAGAAGGTCAGGCGCGCCCCGAGTCGGAGTCCGACGCGGGTCCGCCACCGACCGAGGAGTCTCTGGCGTCTCCGGAGGCACGCGAGCGCAGTGACCACGCCGCCGAGGGGCTGCGCCGCCGCTGGCAAGCCGAGTACGAGCAGGCCGAGCAAGAAGCCCAGGCGCAAGCCGCCAAGGAGAACGAGGAGCTGCGCCGTCGCTGGGAAGCCGACTTCGAGCAAGCCGAGCAACAGGCCCAGGCGCAAGCCGCCAAGGAGAACGAGGAGCTCCGCCGCCGCTGGGAAGGCGGATACGAAGAGGCGAAACGCCAGACCCAAGCGCAGGTAACCAAGGAGAACCAAGAGCTGCGCCGCCGGTTGGAGGCCGCCGCCGAACGTCTCGACCGCGAGGACGAGGAGCGGTTCGCCCGCGAGCTGCAGGAGCGGCGCGACCGCTGGGCGTCCGATGAGCAGCGCGAGCTGCAAGGGTCCGAGGACGGCGCGGCCCGAGAGCTCCAAGAGCTCCGAGAGCGCTGGGCCGGCGAGGAGGAGCGCGAAGTACAAGAGGCACAGGCACGAGCAACTCGCGACGCGTTGGAACTGCGCACGTGGTGGGAGCGCCAGGACAACCGCGCCAGCCAGGATGCGATCGCACGCGCCACCCGGGAGGCCGAGGTGTTGCGCGTGTGGTGGGAAGCCGAGGACCAACGAGTTGCCCAATTCGCATCGGAGCGATCGGCGCGCGAGGCGAAAGAGCACCGCGCACGCGACGGAGAGATCGGGTCGAGCCGCGCATCGCAGGCCGAGCGCGCCCGACGCGTGGTCGCGGATCGCGTCGTCCAGGAGGTGAAGGAGCGACGCGAACGCTGGAGCACCGAGGACGAACGCACGATCCGAGAGGCGGTGGACAGCGCCGCCGAAGCCGCGCAGGAACGCCGCCAGCAATGGGAGGCTGAGTACGACAGCGCGGTGGTGGCGTGGTACGAGCGCGAGCTGCAAGCGTCGCAGCGACTCTGCGACGAGCTCGAACAGAAGTCCCAGCAATCGCTGAGCGACCTCCGCACTCGTGTCGCCCAACAGGGCGAAGAGCTCCGCGCCGGATGGGATCCGGGCGACCACCCCATCACGGACCGGAGCAACTAGAGCCGGGCTACCGGTCCCCCCTGAGGTCGGGGGTGCTCGCCGGGTCTCGTAACGGTGCTCGGGGCGCAACCTGCCCGTCCGCCCCGTCGTCCGCGTCGCCGGCGCGCCCCTCGAGCGTGACGACGCGGTCGGTGATCTGATCCAGCGCGACCTGCACTGCCGCGAGCATCTGGAGGAGTTTCGTCATCCTCGGATCCTTCGCCCCCGCGGCTGAGGCTTCCTCGACCACCTGAGCGATCCGCGTGTCGAGGGACTGCATGATGGCCTCGGCGAACGCGTCCAGCTCCTTGGTTCGTTCGTCCGTCTCTCGAGCGAGTCGCCTGTCGAGAGCCTCGGTGTTGGCCTCCGCACGCTCGCCGAGCTCCGTGATCCGCCGCACCACGGCGGATTCGGCCTGACGGACCTGCTGTGTGAGCGCGGCGGTCCGGTCATCGAGGAGTGTCTCGATCTCGGTGCGACGGCTTTCCAACTCCCGCTCGATCTCGGTGCGACGGCTTTCCATCTCCCGCTCGATCTCGGTTCGACGGCTTTCCATCTGCCGCTCGAACTCACGGAGTCCTTCGGCCGTGGCTGTCTCGGCTTCGAAGAGCTTGCCGACCTGACGTTCGACGTTGGCGATGTGCTTCCGCGCGAGCTCATCCAACGCGATGGCCCGCTGCTGGATGCTGTTCAGCTCGGTCGCCGACGTCCGCTTGAGCGTCTCGGCGGCCGCGGCCGCGCTCTCCTCGTTCTCGCGAAGCTGGCTCGACACCTTCTGATCGAGACTCGACATGCGCGCCGTCGTGTCCTTCGCGAACGTGCGCACCTCGTCGAGCTGCTGGGTCATCGATTCGTGCATGCGGGTGAACTCGCCGAGCATCTCGGTCTGACCCCGCAGCGCGTCTTGAAGCTCGCCGATTCGCTCACGCGCGAGCTTGTCGAAAGCGGCGGCCTCCCCGGCGGCGACGCGCCGCATCTCGTCCCGGGCTACGGACGCGCCTTCCTCGACGCGGCGGGTTTCCGCCGTGACCAGCGAGCGCGTTTCGTTCAGCTGTTCGGCGGTGGCGTCCCGGACGCGATGTGTCTCCTCGACGGACTCGCGGCGGAAACCTTCGAGCTTGGCCCGCAAAATGTCCTCGAGCTCTTCGAGCCGCTTCTCGGCGAACTCCTCGAAGACCTTGGCTCCCTCGGCGACCGACCTCCGCACCTGATCGCGGGTAGCCGTGATCTCCTTTTCGATCCGTCGAACTTCCGAAGTCGCCTTCTCCTCGAGCTCTTGGAGCGCGTCGTTGGCGACCTTCACGATGACTTCGGCCTGGCCCTCGCTGACGGTGTCGAGCTCCTTGCTCCGACCGGTCACCGCCTCGTCGAACGCATCCTTCTGCTCCCGGGCTGCCTGCGCGAGCTCCGCCGCCCGTGCCGCGACCGTCTGCTCGATCATCCCCAGGTGCTCGAGCGTGGCCCGCTCGATCTCGTCGGACTGCTTTTCCCCCTCGCGCCCGATGACCTGCCGCTGCTCCTCGAGCGCGCGCTCGAATCGCTTGTTCCACTGGGTAAGGGCGTCGTTCAGGACCTCGTCGAAGGAACGACGGCGTTGCGGCTGCTCCTCAGCCATGTGAACTCTCCGGCAGCTGACAAGGGATCAGGCAAGTCTCGCGCTTCGGCGACGGTGTCCACACGTCGAGAGGAATGTCCGGAACCGACACCTGTGCCCCCAAGCGGCCTCACGTGCGAGAGTTGGAGCATAGAAGGACGAAACGGAACGGCCGCTCCCCGCTGATGCTCGACGAGGTCGAGATCGTCGAGGCGTTCTTCGAGGCGATCTACCGGCTCGACTTCGACGCCGCCGTCGAGTTCCTGACCGAGGACGCCTCGTATCACGACATCCCGCTGCCGACCGACCCGACCGTCGGCAAGGACGCCATCCGCCGCAAGCTCGACTTCATGATCGCCGGCGGCGTCACGAGCATGGACTACGAGATCCGCCACATCCTCGGCGGCGACGACACGGTGCTCGTCGAGCGCACCGAGACGTGGCACTTCCCCTCCGGCGCGGCGCCGACACTGCGCGTCATGTGCGCGATCGAATTCGAGGACGACAAGATCGCCGCCTGGCGCGAGTACTGGAACGGCGACGAGCTCATGAGCCAGATGCCGCCCGAGTTCTTCGAGGGAGTCGAGCGCGCGTCGGGCGGCTAACCACGACTCACAGGGGTGCGGGCTCGATCGTGGCGAGCCGGTCCATCGCGGGACCGAAGGTCGACTCGAGCCATCCGCCCGGGTCGTCCGTCACCGGCCCGGTGACGAGGGCCGACACCCCGGCCTTTGCCAAGGCTTCTGCATCGCGCGCGACGTCATCGGCGGTCGCGTCGGGAGGAATCTCGCGGTACAGGACCGTGACCTCGATCTCGTTGGGGTCACGTCCGACCGCATCGCAATGGCGCCGGAGGACGTCGACCTTGTGCGCGACCTCGGCGGGCCCACCGAAGAGGTTGCACGCGTCGGCGTACTGCGAGACGAGGCGGAGCGTCTTCCGCTCGCCGCCACCGCCGATGAGGATCCGGGGGCGGGGCGTGCTGACGGGCATCGGGCTGCAGATGGTCTCCTCCAGCCGGTAGTGGCGGCCCTCGTAGGGGCCGTTGTCGTCGCTCCACATCTGCAAGCAGATCTGGATCGCCTCCTCGAGGCGCTCGAAACGCTCCGCCGTCGGCGGGTAGGGCACGCCGAGGCCGCGGTGCTCGCGCTCGTACCACGCCGCGCCGATCCCGAGCTCGGCCCGGCCGCTCGACACGACGTCGAGCGTCGTCACGACCTTGGCCAGAATCCCGGGATGTCGATACGTCACGCCGGTGACGAGCAGACGCAGGCGGAGTCGTTCGGTGCGGCCGGCGACGAAGCCGAGCGCGGTGTAGCCCTCGAGCATCGGATCCTCAGCCGGCGCCATCCAGTCCATCTGGAAGAAGTGGTCCATGAAGGACACGGTGCGCACACCCATGGCCTCGGCGCGCTCGGCGAGGTCCGCGACGCCGGGACCGATACCGGACGGACCGCCGGCCCAGTCGAATCGCATGATGTGGTAGTCGAGGTTCATACCGCCGTTCTACCCCCCGAGCGCGCACGCTCAGAACGCCGGCGACGAGTTGTTCGTCCCGTCGGGCCGTGGTGTGATCCCGGCGTGTCGGAGGTACCGCGGACCCGGTACGTCGAGAGCTCGGCAGGCCTGCACATCGCGTACCAGGTCGTCGGGGACGGGCCCCCGGATCTCGCGCTTCTCCCGACGACCTGGGCCAACATCGAGGTGTACTGGGAGGATCCGTTCGTGGCGCGGTTCTTCCGGCGCCTCGCGTCGCTGGGCCGTCTGATCTTGTTCGACAAGCGGGGCACTGGCCTCTCGGATCCTGTCCCGCTACGGGTGGTCCCAACGGTCGAGGACTGGGTCGACGATCTCATGGTCGTGCTCGACGCCGTGAGGAGCGACGAGGCGAACCTCGTGGGGATCGATTCGGGCGGCCCGTGTGCGCTGCTGGCAGCCGGCACGCACCCCGCTCGCATCTCGAGCCTTGTGCTGTTCAACACGTTCGCGCGGCTGAGCCGAGCCACCGACTACCCGTGGGGATTTCCGGAGGCGCTCCAGGCGCGGACGTTCACCAACCTCGGCCGGGATTTCGCCGACGGCCTGTTCACGGAAGTCCTCTCGCCCAGCCGGGCTGACGACCCCAGGTTCCGCGACTGGTGGGCGCGGTTAGGGCGGCACTCGGTGGGCAAGGGAACCGCGGTCCAGATGCAGCAAGCGACGTTCGCCCTCGACGTGCGGGACATCCTGCCGGCCGTCCGCCAGCCGACGCTCGTATTGCACCGAGCCGGGAACCAGTACGTGCGCCCGGCTCACGGCCGATATCTCGCCGAGCACCTCCCGAACGCCACCTACGTCGAGTTGCCCGGGAACGACCATCTCTTCAGCTCGCCCGACGTCGACGACATTGCCGACCAGATCGAGGAGTTCCTCACCGGCGCCCGGCCCACGCCGGATGTCGACCGTGTCCTTGCGACCGTGGTGTTCACGGACATCGTGAACTCCACGCAGCTCGCCGCCACACTCGGGGACCGCCGGTGGAAGGAGCTACTGGACCACCATGACGACGTCGTTCGGCAGGTTCTCGCCCGCTTCCGCGGACGTCAGGTGAAGGCCACGGGCGATGGCGTGCTCGCGGTGTTCGACGGCCCTGCTCGAGCAGTCGGCGCGTCGGTCACGATCCGAGAAACCTTGCGACCGGCGGGCCTCGAGATGCGCTGCGGCATCCATACGGCCGAGATCGAGCTACGCGGTGACGACATCGGTGGTATCGGCGTGCACATCGCAGCGCGCATCTCAGGACTTGCCGGCGCCGGCGAAGTCTTCGCGTCTCGAACCGTGGTCGACCTCGTCGTCGGTTCGGGCATCGAGTTCGACGACCGTGGCGCGCACGAGCTCAAAGGCGTACCTGGTTCGTGGCAGTTGTTCGGCGTTCGCGAGTGACTGGCTGGTGCGCTATTCCTTGGCGAGTACCTCGGTCAGCGACTCGATCATGAACCCGAGGTCGTCGCTCGACAGGGCGTG
>JBKPDG010000113.1:0-14507 GCA_046727755.1 Actinomycetota bacterium | reverse complement strand
CGAGCAGCTGATCTTCACCGACGCCGCTGCCGTGGCCGGGGTGCCGATCCCCTACCTCACGCTCAACACCGTCGGGCCGACGATCATGCGCTTCGGCAGCGACGAGCAGAAGTCGTTCTTCCTACCCGGCATCCTCGCCGGTGAGATCAACTTCGCCATCGGCTACACGGAACCCGAGGCGGGCACCGACCTCGCATCGCTTCGGACCCGGGCGGTCCTCGACGGCGACGAGTGGGTGATCAACGGCAACAAGGTGTTCACCAGCGGCGCCAACCAGGCCGACTACGTCTGGCTCGCGTGTCGCACCGATCCCGACGCCCCGAAGCACAAGGGCATCTCGATCGTCGTCGTGCCGACGGCATCAGCGAGGTTCAAGTGCACGCCGATCGTCACGGTCGGCGGCAACACCACCACGGCCACGTACTACGACGACGTGCGCGTGCCAAAGGGCAATGTCGTCGGCGACGTGAACGCTGGCTGGCAGCTCATCACCACGCAGCTCAACCACGAGCGGGTCGGTCTCGCGGCCATGGGAGGTCTCGCGCACCGACTCTGGGACGAGGTCGCCGAGTGGTGCCGCGCCACCGAGTCCGGGCACGGCGGGCGCATGATCGACGAGCCTTGGGTCCAGATGGACCTGGCGCGTGCCCACGCCCGGCTCGAGGCGATGAAGTTGCTCAACTGGCGCATGGCCGCCGCGCTCGACGCCGGCGCGCTCGCGCCCGCCGATTCGTCGGCGGTGAAGGTCTACGGGACCGAGACCCTCGTCGACGTGTACCGGACGCTGCTCGGCGTCCTCGGCGCCGCCGGATATCTGCCGCCCGGCTCGCCCGGCGCGGCTCTCCACGGTGATGTCGAGCGGGCGGGACGCGCCGCGCAGATCAACACGTTCGGCGGCGGGGTGAACGAGGTGCAGCGCGAGATCATCGCCAGCGCGGGCCTCGGAATGGCCCGCAGGGCGAGGTAGGACAGCCATGGCGACGACGACCGACGCGGCCGACACCGACAAGGCCGCGTTCGCCGCCCGGCTGAAGGAGTTCGAGGGCCGGGAAGCCGGCGAGCCCGAGCGGGGCGCCGACGCCGTCAACCAGCCGATGATCCGCCACTGGGTCGAGGCCGTCGGCGACGAGAACCCCATCTATACGCAGCCGGAGGCGGCAGAAAAGTCCGTGCACGGCGAGATCGTCGCCCCACCGGTGATGCTCCAGGCGTGGGTCATGCGCGGCGTCCGGCCGCGCCCCGCGGGCGGTGAGGGCAACGCACGCGACGAGCTGATGCAGTTGCTCGACGACGCAGGCTTCACGTCGGTCGTGGCAACGAACTGCGAGCAGGAGTACCACCGCTACCTGCACCTCGGTGACCATCTGTCGACGACGACGATCATCGAGTCGGTATCCGACGAGAAGGCGACCGGGCTCGGCGTGGGCCACTTCGTCACGACGCGCGTCGACTACCGCGCCGACGACGGCGAGCTCGTCGGCACGATGCGGTTCCGGATCCTCAAGTTCAAGCCCGGAACCGGTCGATCGGCGCCGGAGAAACGCGACCGCCCGTTGCGACCGCGCCCCGCGCTGACCCAGGACAACGCGTTTTGGTTCGAGGGCGCGCGGCAGCACCGCCTGTTGATCCAGCGCTGCACGCGTTGCGGGACGCTGCGCCACCCGCCGCGCCCGATGTGCTCCGAGTGCCGGTCGTACGAGTGGGACGTCGTCGACGCCACCGGCCGAGGCACCGTCTACAGCTTCGTGGTGAACCACTACCCGCAGCTACCGGCGTTCGACTACCCGCTCTCGTTGGGGCTCATCGAGCTGGAGGAAGGCACGCGTCTCGTCGCCAACATCATCGGCGTCGAGCCGGACGACATCCGCGTCGGCATGCCCGTCGAGGTCGAGTGGGTCGATCACGACCCAGACCTTTCCCTCCCCGCCTTCCGACCCATCGGGAAGACGTAGCGATGGACTTCACGTTCTCGGAGGAGCAGGACGCCGTCCGCGATCTCGCGGGGCAGATCTTCGACGGCCACGCGACCGCCGAGCGCGTGAAGGAGATCGAGCGCAGCGAGGAGCGCGTCGACCAGGAGCTGTGGCGCGCCCTCGCCGACGCCGGGCTGCTCGCCATCGCCGTGCCCGAGGAGCACGGCGGCAGCGGCCTGGGGCTCATCGAGCTGTGTCTCCTCCTCGGGCAGCAGGGGCGGCGCGTGGCGCCGGTGCCGTTGTGGCCCACGCTGGTGCTCGGCGCCCTGCCGATCGCCGAGCTCGGGACATCCGAGCAGCAGCGGGCTTGGCTGCCGGGCGTGGTGCGCGGCGAGGTCCTCCTCACGGCCGCGCTGTCCGAGGCCGGCGCCAACGACCCGCTGCGCCCCCGGACGACCGCGACGCGAGACGGCGCCGGCTGGCGGCTCGACGGGTCCAAACCAAGCGTGCCCGGTGGTCATATCGCCGATCGCGTGCTCGTGCCCGCATCGACGGGCGACCGGGAGCTCGGTGTGTTCCTCGTCGATCCCACCGGACCCGGCATCGAGCGCACGGTCGCGGTGACGACCGACCGGTCGAAGGTCGCGCACCTGACCTTCGCCGGCGCGCCTGCCGAGCAACTCGGTGAGGACGGGCGTCGCGCGACGGCGTGGATGCTCGACCGGGCGCTCGTCGGCCTGTGCGCGATGCAGGTCGGCGTGGCCGAAGGCGCGCTGCGCATGGCGGCCGAATACACGTCGGAGCGCCAGCAGTTCGGCCGGCCGCTGTCGACGTTCCAGGGCGTCGCGCTCAAGGCGGCCGACGCGTACATCGACACGGAGGCGATGCGCGTCACCCTCTGGCAGGCGGCGTGGCGGCTCACCGCCGGCCTCGACGCGTCGCAGGAGGTCATGGTGGCGAAGTGGTGGGCCGCCGAAGGAGGCCAGCGCGTCGTGCACATCACGCAGCATCTCCACGGCGGGATGGGCGCCGACATCGACTATCCCGTGCACCGCTACTTCCTGTGGGGGAAACAGATCGAGGACACGCTGGGCGGCGCGAGCGCGCAGCTCGCCCGGCTCGGCCGAGCTCTCGCAGAGGTACCGGCATGACCGCGAAGACACACGAATCGCTGCGCTACGACGACGTCCAGGTCGGCGACGAGATCCCGACCCTCGTCATCCCGCTCACGCGCACGCTCATTGTCGCGACCGCGATCGCGTCTCGTGACTACCAGGACGTGCACCACGACCCGGGGCTTGCCCAGGAGCGCGGCTCGCCCGACATCTTCATGAACATCCTGTCGACGAACGGGTTCGTCGGCCGGTTCGTCACCGACTGGGCGGGGCCCGACGCCGTCCTCAAGAGCGTGAAGATCCGGCTCGGCGCGCCCAACCATCCCGGCGACACCATGACCATGACGGGCAAGGTCACGGCCAAGGATGGCGGCGTCGTCGAGGTCGCGATCCGAGGCGCCAACGACCTGGGCGACCACGTGACGGGCACGGTCACGCTGGAGCTGCCGCAGTGAGTGACCGCAACCAGCTGCGCGACGCGGCCGCCGTCGTCGGGATCGGCGCCACCGAGTTCTCGAAGGAGTCCGGGCGGTCCGAGCTGCGGCTCGCGGTCGAGGCGTGCGAGGCGGCCATCGCCGACGCCGGGCTCGAGCCGGCCCAGGTCGACGGGATGGTCACCTACACCCAGGACACGAACCCCGAGATCGAGATCGCCCGCAACCTCGGCGTGGGGGAGCTGTCGTTCTTCTCACGCATTCACCACGGTGGTGGCGCCGCCTGCGGCACCGTCCAGCAGGCGGCGCTGGCCGTGCACGCCGGTGTCGCCGACTACGTCGTGTGCTACCGGGCGTTCAACGAGCGATCGGGCCGCCGCTTCGGCGCCGGCGTTCAGGACCGCCCGCCCGTCGCCACCGCTGAGCAGGCGCACTTCTCGTGGTACGCGCCGTTCGGGCTCCTGACGCCGGCGCAGTGGGTGGCGATGTTCGCGACCCGCTACATGCACGAGTACGGCGCGACGAGCGAGGACTTCGGACGCGTGGCGGTCGCCGATCGCAAGCATGCGGCCACCAACCCGAAGGCCTGGTTCTACGAGAAGCCGATCACGCTCGAGGAGCACCAGGCCTCGCGCTGGATCGTCGAGCCCCTGCACCTCCTCGACTGCTGCCAGGAGAGCGACGGCGCCCAGGCGCTCGTCGTCACGTCACTCGAGCGGGCACGCGACCTCCCTCACCCGCCCGCCGTGATCAACTCCACCGCCCAGGGCGCGGGCGCCGACCAGGACATGATGACGAGCTACTACCGGGACACGATCACCGGGCTGCCGGAGATGGGGCTCGTCGCCCGCCAGCTGTGGAACACGACCGGGCTCGGTCCCGACGACATCCAGACCGCCGTCATCTACGACCACTTCACGCCGTTGGTGCTGCCCCAACTCGAGGAGTTCGGGTTCTGCAAGCGGGGCGAGGCCAAGGAGTTCCTGCGGGATGGCAACGTCGAGCTCGGCGGCCGGCTGCCGATCAACACGCACGGGGGCCAGCTCGGCGAGGCGTACATCCACGGCATGAACGGCATCGCCGAGGGTGCGCGTCAAGTGCGCGGCACGTCGGTGAACCAGGTCGACGGGGTGGAGCACCTGCTCGTCACCGCCGGCACCGGCGTCCCGACGAGCGCGTTGGTCCTCGGCGCGGACAACTAGCGCGTGGCTCGGCTCGACGGGAAGGCGGCCATCGTCACCGGAGCCGGGCAAGGCATCGGACGGGGCGTAGCCAGGGCGTTCGCCCGCGAAGGGGCCGCGGTCACGATCGCCGAGATCAACGCCGAGACCGGCGCCGCGGTCGCGCGCGAGCTCCAGGACGAGCTCGGCGCGCCGGCGCAGTTCCTGCCTACCGACGTCCTGGATCACGAACAGGTGCAGCGCATGGTCGACGCAACCGTCGACGCGTTCGGACGCGTCGATGTCCTCGTGAACAACGCCTACGTGGCGGCGCCGTTCAACCGTCTGGAGCACAAGAGCGGCGACGACCTCCTCCTCGCCTACCGGGGCGGGCCATTGCACACGCTGTGGGCGATGCAAGCGGTGTTCCCGCACATGGTCGACCGGGGCGGCGGGCGCATCATCAACCTCGTGTCGCTGAACGGGATCAACGCGCACATGTACTCGGCCGACTACAACGCGGCCAAGGAGGCGATCCGGGCGCTCACCCGCACGGCGGCGCGTGAGTGGGCGCGCCACAACATCCTCGTGAACGCCATCGCACCCGCCGCCGCGACCCCGGCCTACGTCGCGTTCGCCGAGGCGGCGCCCGAGAATGCAGCCGAGATGCTCGAGCAGAACCCCATGGGCCGGATGGGGGACCCCGAGCTCGACATCGGCGGCGTGGCGCTGTTCCTCGCCTCCGACGACAGCCGCTACGTCACGGGCAACACCCTGTTCGCCGACGGTGGGAGCCACATCAACGGCGTCCAGTGGGTTCCTCTCCCCGTTCGCCGTTGTCAATAACTGGTAGCGGACTGGCTGCTCGGCTAGCGTCTCCGAATTGTCGGGAGCGGTTGGGCCCCCCCTTCCGCGCCCCGGCGACATAGGTGGCAGGGAATTGCGAGCCAAAGGCTCCTTGCTTCCGTACTCTCCGAGGCAGCACTCCGCCCACTTGCAAGCCTCGGGGGAAAGAGAAAGCGAAGGCGGGAGACCAAGCGTGCAAGGCCGGGTCTCCCGCCTTTCGCGTGCAACGTCAGCCGAGGCCGCCCCAGAGACGACACGGCAACTCGGTCGGCCCGTTTTGGGGGCTTCCTGGGGGGCTTCTACGGTCGTACAGTGAACGCCGCGAGTGGGCGCATCGCCACCTACCGAGGGTCCGGTCAAGCAGCGTGCCGGGTTCCTCGGCCAGCCGCTCGGATGGCTACTAGTGGCTTTCTGTAAAGCGCACCGGCGTCCAGTGGGTGCCGCCCCTGCCCTGACGGGCGCCGGGAAACCGGACATAATGCACGCCACCGAACGGTCGACAAGGGGGGTAGACCGTGAAGGGCACGCGGTGGCTCGTGATGGTGGGCGCGCTCGCGCTCGTGGGGGCTCTGCTGCCGACGGCAGCAGCCGCCAAGCCGCACCAACAGCAGCCGGGCGGGGGTGAGATCGGGCTCACGGCGGACACGATCCGCATCGCCGTGATCGCCGACGTCGACAACGCCGCCCGACCGGGCCTGTTCCAGGGGTCGGTCGACGGTGTCAACGCCTTCGCCAAGTTCGTGAACGCCAACGGTGGCGTCGCCGGCGGCCGAAGGGTCGAGGTGGACTTCATCGACTCGAAGTTGAGCGCCGACGAGGCGCGCAACGCACTGGTGAGGGCGTGCCAGGAGGACTTCGCCATCGTCGGCACGACGGCGCTGTTCATGAACAACATCGAGCCCATGACCAGCTGTGTCGATCAGGCCGGCCGGGCGACCGGTCTGCCCGACGTGCCCGTGCTACAGACGGAGATCGCGCACCAGTGCTCACCGATCTCGTATCCGGTGATCGTCGTCGGGCTCGATTGCGCGACGAAGGACGCGGCGCAGAAGAAGGTCACGGTCCGAACGGGCCCAGGGAAGTACTACACCAAACGCAACAAGAACCTGCACGGCGTCTTCACCCTCGCCGGCGACCTCAAGTCGACGGTGAACGCCGGGCTCTCGCAGGTCGAAGCGTTGAAGTCGGTCGGCGTCAAGTCGGACGGCGAGTTCAAGGTGTCGGGGCTCTCACCGCAAGCGGCGTACACGCCGATCGCGCAGGCGATCAAGCAGAACGGCAGCACGTACGTGCTCAACAACGTCGACTACAAGGCCGACGTGTTGCTCCGGAAAGAGGCGCAGGTGCAGGGCGTGAACACCGTCAAGGTCTGGGACTGCGGCCTCCAGTGCTACGACAGGCGGCTGCTCGAGGAAGGCGGCGACGCGGTCGAAGGCCAGTACGTGACGTTGTTCTTCGTTCCGTTCGAGGAGGCGAAGCAGAACAAGTCGGTGAGCAACTACCTCAAGAACGTCGGCAGGGACAACGCCGACGGCTTCGGCGCGCAGGCGTGGGCAGCAGGGTTGTTCTTCCGGGACGTCGTGAACAAGGTCGTGGAGGCCGACGGTGAAAACGGCCTCACCCGGGCCCGCTTCCTCGAGGAGGCGGCGAAGGTCCACGACTTCACAGGCGACGGCATGCTCGGGCCGACCGACGTCGGCGGCCGGAAGATCAGCCCGTGCGTGGTGGCCCTTCAGGTGAAGGACGGCAAGTTCGTGCGCGTGAACCCGAAGAAGAAGGGAACGCTCGACTGCTCCGGTGGCACCAAGACCGTCAACGTCAACTTCGAGTAGTCACGTTCGGGCGAGCGGCCCCACGTCCGTGAGCTCGATCACGTTCCCCGACGGGTCCGTGATGAACGCGGCGTGCACCGGCGTCCCGAAGTCGACGCGCGACGACGGCTCGCCCAGCATCTTCACGCCGGCCGCCCGCACGGCCTCGATCGTGCCGTCGAACTTCTCGGTGGGCACGTAGAGCGCGAAATGCGGGAAGCCGGGGCCGGGCGACGCCGGCTCGTCGACGACGCCCAGGTGCAGCTGGAGCGTGCCGACCCGGAGCCACAGACCGGGGAAGCCGAAGTCGGGGCGAGGCAGCACCTCGAAGCCGAGCACGTCGCAGTAGAAGTCGCGGGCCTCGTCGAGGTCGGTGACCGAGATCGCGACGTGGCTGTAACCGGAGACGGCGGCGGCCATGACGTCAGCCTCGCACCGCCGACAGCCGGGCGCCGAGGTTGGCCATCGCCTGGTCGAACATGTCGCCGATCACGGACTTCGTCTCGGAGAAGCTCGCCGCGAGGTTTGGCGCGGGCTCGACGGCGAACGTCCACCGAACCGTGCTCTGCTCGCCGTCGCCCTCGACGACCCATTCCTCGACCAGCGCGTCCAGCAGCGCATTGGCACCCTCGTCGACGCGGTACGCCCAGCGCGTCGGGTCCTCCCACGCGAGGATCGTCTCGCGATACCACGAGTCCCCCATGCGCATGTACCGCCGTGACCCGACACCGTGCGGCGCCGGGGTCTCGTAACGGCCCTCGTCGTGACCCGGCCACCAGGTCCACGTCGAAGGATCGTCGCTGATCGCACCGAACACTGATTCTTTCGAGGCAGGGACGGTGGTCTCGAACACGAACCGGTGCGGAGCCCTTTCGAGGAAGTCGAGGTCGACGGTGCGTAGACGATGTGCCACGACGCACAACGTAGACTCTTCGCACCACCGCTGCAGCGGAAGGAACGGAGGTCCGATGCCGACGATGCGCTTCAACCACATGGAGCTGACGTTCCCGCGCGGGACGCTCACGACCGAGTTCCGCGAGGAGGTCGACGCGTTCTACGGCAGCGTGTTCGGATGGATCGGCGTCGACACCGAGGTCGTCGGCCAGATGTGCCACATCCTCCTCTCCGAGGAGGCGCAGCAGTTCATCCTGCTCGCCGAGAGCGACAAGCCGATCCAGTCACCGGGCTACGACCATCTCGGGCTCCTGTTCTCCACGCGCGAAGAGGTCGACGAGAAGCTCGAGCAGGTGAAGCGGTACCAGGAGAAGGACGACCGCGTCCGCATCAAGGAGTACGACGACCTCGTCACCGGCGACATCACGACGCGCGCGTTCTACGTGAAGTACCTGCTCCCGATCTATTTCGACGTGCAGGCGCTCGAGCGCGGCGGACAGCCCGTGCCCAACGCGCTCGCATGACTGTCGGCGAGCGCTAGCTGACCGAGTCGCGGAACTCGATGGCCTCGCTGATCGCTGCGACGCCCTCGGCAACGTCGACCACCGGGGTGATCTCGAAGTCGAAGTAGGGACCGAACTTGGCCGGCCCCTCCGCGGCGCTCGCCGGGTTGTCGGTCTCGACGACGGCGAAACCGCCCCTCCCGTCAAGGCGGGTGAGGAACTCACGGAACGTGGCATCGCCGGGTGGTGACCACTTGCCGTAGACGGCGAGCGTGCGCTTGGCCGCTTCTTCGTTGTCGGCAGCGGAGCCGCCGGGACGTGCGGTCCAGGAAACGAGGTACTTCATGCCTCCCCCTCGCTCGGTTCCGAATTGCTCTCCTCCGTTCTCCTCCTCTTGGCAATTCTTGGCAAGGGGCGCTCAGGACGGCGCCTTCCCCCGGCGGTACCGCTCCTGCCAGTCCTTCGGCGGCGGGTCGGAGCGCTTGGCGCCGGCGCCGAACAGGCGCGGGATCTCGGCGGCGAGCTCCGGCGCGGTCCAGCCCCGGTCGTGGCGCTCGGCCTGCGTGTCGACCTCCCACGTGCGGACGTGTTCGACCACCCCGCCCCGGACCTGGAAGCACTGACCCGAGAGCCAGCCGGCCGCCGGCGACGCGAGGTAGCAAACCATCTCGGCGACGTGCACGGGTTCGGTGGGGTCGAACGCCTCCTCCTCCGCTTGGGCGCGGTCGATGCGCCATCCGATGTTGGCGAGGCGCGTGCGTGCCGAGGGCATGATCGTGTTGGCCGTGACGCCGTAGGGCGCCATCTCCGTCGCCACTGCGTCGGTGAACGCGGCCACGCCCGCCTTGGCAGCCACGTAGTTCGACTGCCCGGCGCCGCCGTAGAGCAACAGGCCGGTCGAGGTGTTGATCAGCCGCCCGTAGCCGCCTCGACCCGCCTTGTGCTCGGCCCGCCACCACCGGCACGCGGGTCGGGACACGGCGAACGTGCCGGTGAGGTGGACACGCAGCACGTCGGCCCATTCGGCGTTCTCGAGGTTGAAGACCATGTGCGGACGGCCGATGCCGGCGTTGTTCACGACGATGTCGATGCGTCCCCAGGTGTCGAGCGCGGCCTGGACGAGCGCCTCGCCACCCTCGGGTGCGGAGATGTCGTGGGTGTCGGCGATCGCCTCGCCGCCCGCGTCTGCGATCGCGGCGACGGCCTCGTCGGCGGGAGTCTCGCCGGTCGCGCTGCCGTCGGTGGCGACGCCGACGTCGTTGACGACGACGCGCGCGCCGTACCCGGCGAGCCACTCGGCCTCGGCGCGACCGATGCCGCGTCCGGCGCCGGTCACGACCGCGACCCTGCCCTCGAGCATGCGCTCGCTCACGTCGCCTCCAGCACGCGCTCGTGCCCGCGGGCCCTGAACTCGGCCCGCAGCGCCTCGCCGTCGGCCGGGGTCAGCCGGCGGTACGCCCCGCCGCGCTCCGGCTGCCACCACACAGGATCGGCGCACTCCCAGCGCTCGCGTCGCAGCACCCGCTTGAGAACCTTGCTCGTCTCGGTGACGGGCAGCGCGTCCGCCACCCGCACGAACCGGGGCGTCCACTTGGTGCCCAGGTCGGACTGGGAGGCGAGGAACGCGGCGAAGCCTTCGGGGTCGAACGCGGTGCCGGGACGCAACTGGAGCGCGGCCATCACGCGGTCACCGACGTCCGGGTCGGGCACGGCGTACACGGCCGCCAGCACGACATCGGGGTGGCGGGCGAGGATCCGCTCGACGGGCGCGGCGGCGAAGTTCTCGCCGTCGACGCGCAGCCAGTCGTAGTCGCGACCGGCGAAGTAGAAGTAGCCCTGCTCGTCGCGGTAGGCGAGGTCGCCCGTCCAGTAGATGCCGTCGTGCACGCGCGCGGTGTTGGCCTCGTCGTTGTTCCAGTACCCCTCGAAGCCGGCGGCGCCCAGGCGGTTGACGAGCTCGCCGATGGCCTCGTCGGGATTGAGGAGGCGGCCGTCGGAATCGAAGCGCGCCGGCGGGCGCTCCTCGCCCGTCTCGGGGTCGAGCACGGCCACGCCGTCGCCACCGCGGCCGAGCGCGCCCGGTGGCATGTCGGGGGTGCGCTGCACGACCGCGCCGCCTTCGGTCGACCCGTACGAGTCGATGACGGGCACGCCGAAGCGGCGCGAGAAGCGGTCGATGTCGAGGTCGGCGCCCTCGTTCCCGAAGACGAGCCGCAGCGGGTTGTCGGCGTCGTCGGGTTCCTCGGGGGTGGCGAGGATGTACGACAGCGGCTTGCCCACGTAGTTGAAGTACGTGACGCCGAACCGGCGCACGTCGGGCAGGAACCCCGACGCCGAGAACTTCCGCCGCAGCGCGCCGGTCGCGCCGCCGGCGAGCGCCGGCGCCCACCCGGCCATGAGCGCGTTCGAATGGAACATCGGCATCGCCAGGTAGCACACGTCGTCGGGCCCGAGCTTCACCATGTCGGCCAGGGTGCGGCCGATCCGGCCCAGCCGGCCCTGCGAGCAGAGACACGCCTTCGGTGCGCCGGAGGTGCCCGAGGTGAACAGCAGCAGATAGAGGTCCGATCCAGAGACGTCGACGTGGGGAAGCGCGGCGCCGCGGTGGCGTGCGAGCGCTTCAACGTAGGAGGCGGACTCGACGTCGAGCGTGCGATCGGCGCCGACGCCGGTGTCGATCCCGTCGAGGAGTGGGGCGTGGCGCTGCTCGGTCACCAGCAGCTGGCACTCCGTGTGCGTGATGTCCCGAGCGAGCTCTTCGCCCCGGCGGGTGGGATTGATGCCGACGACGACGGCGCCGGCGACCGCCGCCGCCCCGAGCCAGATGGCGAACTCGGGGACGTTATCGAGCAGCACGCCGACGTGGAGCGGTCCCGGCCGTCGCAGCTCGTCGAGCAGTGCGGCGCGCTCGGCGCACGCCGTCACGTACTCGGCGTAGCTCCACGACTCGTCCTCGAACAGGATCGCGGGGTGGTCGTCGGCGGCGCGGGCGCGGACGAGCTCGGCGATCGTCGGCATTGGCTGCTACGTCGCAGCGTATTCGACGTGCATCGTGCGGAAGCCCCGCACGAAGGCGTTCGGGATGCGCTCCGGCGGCGCGTCGGGCGCCAGGCGCAGGTCGCGCAACCGCGGGAGCAGCTCCTCGAACATGACGCGGATCTCGAGCCTGGCCAGCGCGGCGCCGAGGCAGAAGTGCGTGCCGAAGCCGAACGCGACGTGCGGGTTCGGCTCGCGGCCGACGTCGAAGCGCTGCGGCGCGTCGAACACGTCCTCGTCGCGGTTCGCCGACGGGTACATGAGCAACAGCTCGTCGCCCGCCTTGACCGGCGTGCCGGCGACCTCGGTGTCGCCGGTGGCGGTGCGGCGCATGTTGAGGATCGGGGTGACCCAGCGGATGAACTCCTCGACCGCCACCGGCATCAGCGCCGGCTCGTCGAGCAGCCGCTGGTGCTGGTCGGGATGCTCGATCAGCGCGAGGAGAGCCCCGGTGATGACCGTGCGCGTGGTCTCGGCGCCGCCGTCGACGAGCAGCAGCCCCTCGGAGAGCACCTGCTCGGTCGTGAGGATCCCCTCCGCCTCGGCCCGCATCCACAGCGACATGACGTCGTCGGCGGGCGCGGCCTGCCGGGTCTCCATCAAGCGGGCGGCGTGCTCGCAGTAGTCGCCGAATGCCTCCGCAACGCCGTCGTTCATGTAGCGCGGGCCGCCGCCGGCGACGATCGTGGCCTCGGACCAGTGCTTCACGCGCGGCCACTGGTCGTCGTCGAACCCGAGGAGCCGGGCGATGACCATGGCCGGCAACGGCGCCGCCAGCTCATCCACCACCTCGCAGCGACCGTTACCGGTGACGGCGTCGACGAGCCGGTGCACGACCTCGCGCACCGCGTCCTCGTGGCGCGCGACGGCTTTGGGCGTGAAGCGGCGGGCGACGAGCCGCCGGCGCTCGTTGTGGCGGGGGTCGTCATTCCCGATCATCGAGTCGTCGGCAGGGAGGTTGGGCCGGTAGCCCTCCGACGAGCAGAACGTCGCCGGGTCCTTCTCGATGGCGACGACGTCCTGGTAGCGGGAGACGCCCCAGAGGTGGTTGATCTCGTCCCGGTAGACGGGGGCGTTCCGGCGGAGCCAGGCGTAGGTCGGGTCGGGATCGCCGGCGTAGAGGTCGCCGTCGAGCAGGTCGATCGCCCCCGCCGGGGCCCGTTCCGCCACCGGGCTTGCCATTCCGGACACCATACGTGGCCTCCGCGCGTCTTGAAACATGTTTCGATTCGGGACAGAATGCCCCGCACCGGGGCGTCCCCGGGGGGCGGAAAGCCGGCTGAGGGGGGAGCGGTGAAGCGGAGCCTGTGGGCAGTCGTGGCCGTCGCACTGGGGGTCGGCGCCGGGTTGGTGCCGGCGACGGCCGGGGCGCAGCAACCCAACCAGGGAACGCCCGACAGCGAGATCGGCGTCACCGCCGACACGATCCGGATCGCGGTGATCGCCGACGTCGACAACCCGGCTCGCCCGGGACTCTTCCAAGGCATCGTCAACGGCGTCGAGGCGTTCGGGAAGTACATCAACGGCACCAAGGGCAAGCTCGCGGGGCGCAACGTCCAGGTCGACTTCATCGACTCGAAGCTGAGCGCCGACGAGGCCCGCAACGCCGTGATCAAGGCGTGCCAGGAGGACTTCGCGATCGTCGGCACCAGCGCGCTGTTCTTCAACAACGTGGAGCCGCTGGAGACGTGCGTCGACAAGGTGGGGCAGGCAACCGGTTTGCCCGACATCCCGACGCTCCAGACGGAGGTCGCGCACCAGTGCTCGGCGAAGTCGTTCCCGATCATCGCCCCCGCGCTCGACTGCGCGACGAGAGACCAGAAGCCGCAGACGTACCAGTCCCGCGTGGGCCAGATCAACTACTTCAAGTCGAAGAACAAGGACCTGCACGGCATCTGGGTGATCCCCAGCGACCTGCGGTCGACGATCACGGCGACGTTGCCTGTCGCCATGGGCGAGCAGAAGGCGGGCGTCAAGGCCGACGAGGAGCCCATCCGGAAGTCGGCGCTGGCGACGCAGAGTGACTACACGCCGGTGGCGCAGACCATGAAGGACAAGGGCTCCACGTACGCGGAGAGCATCTCCGACTACAAGAGCTCGGTGCAGCTCCGGAAGGAAGCCAAGGTCCAGGGCGTCAACTCCGTCAAGGTCTGGGGCTGTGCACTCCAGTGCTACGACGCCAAGTTCCTCAGCGAGGGCGGCGCGGATGTCGACGGTCAGTACTCGTCGCTGTTCTTCGTCCCGTTCGAGGAGGCAAAGCAGAACAAGGCGATCAACGCGTTCTTGAAGAACGTAGGTGGCCGTTCGAAGGCCGACGGCTTCGGTGCCCAGTCGTGGGCGGCGGGTCTCTTCTTCCGCGACGTCGTGAACAACGTGGTGAAGGCGCACGGCAACAACGGCCTAACCCGGGCCCGCTTCTTCGAGGAGGCGGCGAAGATCCACGACTTCAAGGCCGAGGTCGGCGGCGAGGGGATGCTCGGGCCCACCGACGTGGGTGGCAAGAAGCTCAACGGGTGCTTCGCGCTCATGCAGGTCAAGGGCGGCAAGTACGTCCGGGTCTTCCCCAAGGAGAAGGGCACGCTCAACTGCGACAGCAAGAACGTGACCACCATCCAGCTCGACCAGACGTAAAACGTCCGTTGCGCCCGGGCGGGGGCGGCGCCCGGGCGCGGGCGACCTGAGCGGAGCGTGCTGTGAACCTCAGCAGGCAACGGACAGCAGTGATCGTCGGTGCCGTTGCCTTCCTCGTCATCGTCGTCTTCCAGTCGTGGTCGGGTCGGCCGGTCACGTTCGAC
>JBKPDG010000112.1:0-11830 GCA_046727755.1 Actinomycetota bacterium | reverse complement strand
GCACGGGATGCGCGAGGTCTGCATTCTCGCCGCCCGGTCGCCGCACGATGCCGAGCAGATGTCGAGCGTGCTGCACGTGATCGCGACCATCGAGCAGATCGGCAACGCCGCCGTCGACATCTCGCGCATCGTGACGCACCGCCTCGGCATCCCGGCCGCGCTGGTCGCCGATCTTGCCGCCGCCGAGGAGGTGTCGCACCGCGTCCGCGTGCGCGAGGGCTCCGAGCTCGCGGGCCGATCCCTGGCCGACGCCGATCTGCCGGTGCAGGTCGCGATGCGTGTCGTCGCCATCCGGCGCGGCAAGGAGTGGATCATCGACCCCGATGGCGACGAGGTCATGCTGCCCGAGGACATCCTCATCCTGCGCGGCCCACCCGACGGCATCGCCGACGTGCGCGCGCTCGCCGGCGCCCCGGAGTGGCGGCCGCCGAGCGCAGGCGACGACCCCACCATCACCGACCTCGACCGGGCCGTCGACGTCCTCGTCGAGATGAAGAACATCTCCGAGGTCGCGGTCGGTCTCGCGTACTCGGCGCTGCTGTTCTACGACCAGAGCCTCGCCGCCGAGGTCACTCACCTCGAGGACCGACTCGACGAGATGCGCGAGCGTCTCGAGGTCTGGGTGCTGCGTAGCGCGGCCGAGCACATCGACCCGTCGCCGTTGCGCGGCCTCCTGCACCTCGGCAACGCGGCCGAGGAGCTCGGCGACGCCGCTCGCCAGATGGTGTGGCTCGTGGAACAGAACGAGGAGATGCACCCCGTGCTCGGCCTGGCGCTCGGCGACAGCGACGAGGTCATCGCCCGCGTACCCGTGGGTACCGGCTCGCAGCTCGAGGGCCGAACCCTGCGCGAGGCGAACCTCGAGCTCGAGACCGGCTCCTATCTGCTCGCCATCCGGCGTGCCGGTCGCTACATCTACCGGCCCCGCGGCCCGGTCCGGCTCGAGGCCGGCGACGAGCTCATCGCCATCGGCCCCGACGACGGGCGCGACCGCCTGGCCGAGCTCGCCGGCTTCCGCGTCCTCGAGGACGACAGCACCGGCGAGATCGAGCTGGTCCGCACCCCCGACGCGGGCTAGGGAGGCCCGCGCCAGTTCCGATCTTCCGGATGGCGCACGATGAGGAAGACCGACGAGTCGCGCTTTACCCGGGTCCCAGGGGACGGATCCTGGAGGACCACGACGCCATCGACGGGTGCCGGATGCTTCGCGAGTCGCACAATTTCGGTTTTCACTCCTGCCCGTAACGCGTGCAAGAACGTCTCGCTCACGAGGCGGCCTCGGAAGTCCGGCACCTTCACGACCCGTGTCTGACGGCTCGGAGCGAGCCAGCTCACGATCCCGTTCAGCGCCGCTGCTGCCAATCCCACAGGCGACGGCACTGTGGCGTCGTACCCGCCTTCGGTCGGGAACTGTTCGCGCTCGAGCCCCTCGCCCCTCATCGCTCCGACCCCCTCGGCTACGTTCGCCATCGTGACCGCACCGCCGCGTTCGGGCCAGCCCGTTGCGCCCGAACCGACGCGTGAGACGCCGCCCATGGGTCTCACTGAGGCCGAAGTCCGGGAGCGCGTCGAGCGGGGCGAGACGAACGCCACCGCCGAGCGCACCAGCCGGACGTACGGCGAGATCCTGCGTTCGAACATCTTCACGCGCTTCAATGCCATCCTCGGCACGCTGCTCGTGGTGATCCTGTCGGTCGGTGCGCCGCAGGACGCGCTGTTCGGCATCATCCTCGTCAGCAACGCCCTCATCGGCATCGTCCAGGAGATCCGCGCCAAGCGCACGCTCGATCGTCTTGCCGTGCTCAGTGAACCGCGTGTGCGGGTGGTTCGCGACGGCGAGATCCGTGAAGTCGTGGTCGAGGACGTCGTGATCGACGATCTCATCGACGTCCGCACTGGTGACCAGATCGCCGCCGACGGCGTCGTGCTCGCAACCGAAGCACTCCAGGTCGACGAGTCGCTCCTGACGGGCGAGTCCGATCCCGTCGACAAGACTCCCGGTGATCACCTGCTGTCCGGCAGCTTCGTGGTCGCCGGCTCCGGTCGCTTCCAGGCCACCGCCGTTGGCGATGACGCCTACGCCCGCAAGCTCGCCACCGAGGCCCGCCGCTTCGCGCTCGCACGGTCGGAGCTGATGGACGGCATCAACCGGATCCTGCGCTACGTGACGTGGGCGATCTTTCCCGTCGCCGTGCTTCTCCTCGTCAGCCAGTACAACGCGAACGACAGGTGGCAGGACGCGGTCATCGGCACGGTCGCCGGCCTGGTCGGCATGGTCCCGCAAGGGCTCGTGTTGCTCACGAGCATCGCGTTCGGCGTCGCCGCCGTCACCCTGGCGGGCCGCAAGGTGCTCGTGCAGGAGCTTCCGGCCATCGAGGGCCTCGCTCGCGTCGACGTCGTCTGTTTCGACAAGACGGGCACGCTGACCGACGGGAACATCGTGTTCGACCGGGTCGAGCGCCTTGACGACGACGCGCCGGTCGAAACCGCGCTCGCCGCTCTCGCGGCCGAAGAGGATCGCAACGCGACGCTGAACGCGATCGCCGAGGCGTTCTCGCCCGGAGACCGGGACGGCTGGCGGCGGACCGCGACAGTGCCGTTCTCGTCGGCGCGCAAATGGAGCGCGGCGACGTTCGACGGCCATGGCACCTGGGTGCTGGGCGCGCCCGAGCTGGTGTGGGCCGGGCGAGACCGTGCCGTCACGGCCAAGGCTGAGGAGTTCGCCTCGACCGGACAGCGGGTCCTCCTCCTCGCCCACACCGACGCGCGGCTCGACGGCGACACCCTGCCCGCCGAGCTGCACCCAGCCGCGCTCGTGCTCCTGGAGGAGCAGGTACGACCGGACGCCGCCGAAACCCTCGCGTACTTCGCCCGTCAGGGCGTAGCGCAGAAGGTGATCTCCGGGGACAGCCCCCGCACTGTGGGTGCAGTCGCGGCCCGGGTCGGGATGCCCCACGCCGATCAAACGATCGACGCCCGCGAGCTCCCGGAGGACCTCGACGAGCTCGGTCGGGTGCTCGAAGAGAAGTCCGTGTTCGGTCGGGTCGCACCCCACCAGAAGCAGGACATGGTGAAGGCGCTCCAAGCTCGTGGTCACACCGTCGCGATGACCGGCGACGGCGTCAACGACGCGCTCGCGCTGAAGCTCGCCGACATCGGCGTAGCGATGGGGTCCGGCGCGCCGGCGACGCGGGCTGTCGCCCAGCTCGTGCTGCTCGACAGCAAGTTCTCCACGATGCCCGGCGTCGTGGCCGAGGGTCGTCGGGTGACCGCCAACATCGAGCGGGTCGCCAACCTGTTCATCACCAAGACGGTGTGGGCGACGCTGCTCGCCGTCGCGGTCGGGGTCGTCCTCTGGCCGTACCCGTTCCTGCCCCGTCACCTCACGGTCATCGACACGCTGACGATCGGCGTCCCGTCCTTCTTCCTCGCTCTGGCGCCAAACCTGCGCCGCTACGTGCCCGGATTCGTCGAACGGGTGCTGCGGTTCGCGATCCCGGCCGGCACCTTGGCCGCGACCTTCACGTTCATCGCGTTTGCCGTCGCGCGTGCCAGCGACCTTCCGCTCGTCGAGCAGCGCACTGCCGCGACCATCGTGATGCTGATGATGAGCTTGTGCGTGCTTGTGATCCTCGCCTCGCCACTGACCTGGCGGCGCACGCTGCTCGTGGCGGCGATGATCACCGGCTTCCTGCTCGTGTTCCCGATTGAACGGGTGCGCGAGTTCTACGAGATCGAGACGCCGAGCGACGTGCTCGGCTGGACGCTCCTGATCGGGTTCATCGGAATCGCCGTGCTCGGCGGCGGCTGGGAGCTCTCGCGGCGATTGAACTGGGGCCCGGCTGCGGCGGTAAAGGCGGGGACCGCAGGCGACGGGAAGACCACGGTCGAGGACCCGGCACCTACAGCCAGTCGCGCCGCTTGAACCAGGTGTACAGGACGATCGTCAACGTCAGCATCAAGCCGAGCGCGAACGGGTAGCCGAACCTCCAGTCGAGCTCGGGCATGTCCGTGAAGTTCATGCCGTAGATCCCGGCGATGAGGGTCGCCCCGAGCAGGATCGCGCCCCACGACGTCATGCGCTTCATGACCTTGTTCGTGCGGTTCGAGATAACCGCGAGGTCGGCTTCGAGCAACCCTGTGAGCAGGTCGCGTTGCGTCTCGATCCACTCGGTGACCCGCAGCACGTGGTCGTAGACGTCCTGGAGCTGGACGAGCGCTGCCTCACCGATACACCCCGCTTCGCGCCGCAGCATCGCCGCAATCACTTCCCGCAGCGGGGCCACCGCGCGGCGGAAGTGGACCATGCTCCGGCGTAGGTCGAAGACCTCCTTGGGGATGTCATCACCAACTGTCCCCGAGAACACGATTTCCTCGACCTCGTCGAGGCGCTCGTCGAAGTAGTTGGTCGCTTTGAAGTACCGATCGACGACGACATCCAGGAGCGCCCAGATCAGGAAGCCTTCGTCCTGGGCCCGATCGTCGGTGCGTCCCACCTCGAAACGGCGGACCACCGGCTCGATCTCGAACGGCTCCGGGTGGGCGGGGTCGTCGCTGCGCTGTCGGACTGACAGCACCCAGCCGTCGGCGAACACGATGTCGATCTCACGCAGGACCAGTGTGTCGTCGATGATGCCGCAGTCGTGGACGGCCACGTGGAAGTGCTCGCGGTAGTGCTCGAGCTTGGTGCGCTGGCCGGCGTGGTGCAGGTCCTCGGCAGCCACGGGGCTGATCTGGAGCTGCGTCGTGAGCGAGTCGAGCTCGGCATCGGTCGGGTCGGCGCAGTCGATCCACAGCAGCGCCTTCTCGGGCGCGATGGCCTCCGCGAGCCGGTCGGTCGCGACGTCTTCATGGCCGTCGACGTCGTCGCGGTACAGCCACGCCCGGATCATCGGGCGTCAGCGTAGAGGTCGGCGCGTCGCTCTCTGCGTACCTGACCGTTCGGTCAAGAGATCGGTACCATGCCCGCATGGCCGTCGAAGCGCCCGAGATGACTGCTGAGCAACTGCGTGAGCAGACCCTCACCTGGCTGCGCGACAACCTGCCGCCGGGGTGGATGGAAGCGGTCGACGCCGGCGACGACGAGAAGGTCGCGTCGTTGCGGCGCGAGCTCGACTACTCGGAATGGTGCGTCCGGTTCGGCGAGGCCGGGTACGCGACGCCGACGTGGCCCAAGGAGCACGGGGCGGGCCTCTCCCTCTCGCCTGGTCAGGCGAAGGTCGTCAACGAGACCCTCGCCCACTACCGCGTGCCGCGGCCGTTCAACATCATCGGCATCGGCATGGGGGGCCCGACCGTCATCACCTGGGGCAGCGACGAGCTCAAGCAGCGCCTGTTGCGGCCGCTGGCGACGAACCAGGAGATCTGGTGCCAGCTGTTCAGTGAGCCCGGCGCCGGCTCGGATGTCGCCGGGCTGTCGACGCGGGCAGTCCGCGACGGCGACGAGTGGGTCGTGAACGGCCAGAAGGTCTGGACGTCGCTCGCGCACATGGCGAAGTGGGGGATGCTCGTCGCCCGCACCAACCCGGACGTCCCGAAGCACAAGGGCATGACGTACTTCGTGGTCGACATGCAGGCGCCGGGCGTGACCGTGCGACCACTGGTCCAGATCACGGGGGACGCCGAGTTCAACGAGGTGTTCTTCGACAACGTGCGCATTCCCGACTCGATGCGGCTCGGCGCCGAAGGCGAGGGCTGGCGGGTCGCGGTCACCACCCTCATGAACGAGCGAATCTCACTCTCGGGTGCGGGGTCCGTCAGCGGTGACACCGTCGGCGGCAGCCCGCTGTCGCGGCTGCTCGACCGGCACCGGGGGATCACCGACCCGATCGCGCGGCAGCGCCTGTCGCAGGCGTACATCGAGAGCCGGCTCATCCGGTTGAACAACGAGCGGGCGGCGGCGAAGCGCAAGAGCGGCGCCGAGGCCGGACCCGAGGGATCGATCACCAAGCTCATGTCGGCCGAGTTCAACCAGCGTCTCCAGAAGCTCGCCGTCGACCTCGAAGGCGTCGGTGGGGTCGCCTGGGAGGGCGAGCACGCACAGCGTGGCCAGCGCGGCCGTCCGACGTGGCTCGCCGAGGGTGACGATCGCGCCACGCTCGCCCGCGGCTTCCTGCGGGCACAGGCCAACACGATCGAGGGCGGGACGTCCGACATCATGCGGAACATCCTCGGCGAGCGGGTCCTCGGCCTTCCGAAGGACCCCGACGTGTCGCGCGACGCGGCGTGGAAGGACGTCCTCCACTCTGCTTGATGGTCGCCCTCGCAGGCTCGGGCTCCTGCAGCGCCGGTCGGCAAAGCCGCCGGCGCCCGCGGTGTAGGACGGGCGCAGGCAGATGAATCGAAAGCTGCGGTCGTTCCTCCGTCGGCGGGGGGCGACGCCCGACGAGATCGTCCGAGCCGAGCGCGAAGGCAGGTAGCTGCTGCTCACGCTCGACTACCAGTTGATGCCGGGACGTCCGCGCTACACGTTCGAGGAAGCGTGCCGGCGGGCCAGCTTCGACGCGGACGCCGCGCAGCGGCTGTGGCGGGCGCTCGGGTTCCCCGACATGCCACCCGACGAGCGACTGTTCCGCGACGAGGATGTCGAGGCGTTGATCACGCTGCGCCGCCAGATCGAGTCCACCATCTTGGACGTCGGCGAGAACTACGAGCAGCTCGTGCAGATCGTGCGGGTCGTTGCCGGTTCGTTGGCCAAGATCGCCGAGATCGAGAGCGACGCGCTGGCGAGCGCGGTACGAGATCGGCGCGAAGAGGCCGTGCCGGAAGACGAGATCGCGGCGCGGCTCGCCGACTCCCTGGACTGGTCGAGGTTGTCGCGGCTCATTGACTACGTGTTGCGGCTGCAGCTCCGGGCGTCGGCGCGTCGCAAGCTCACCGCCGGTGACCCGCAGGCGATCGGCGCCGAGGATCTCGCGGTCGGTTTCGTCGACCTCGTGGGCTACACGGCATTGAGCCAGGAGCTCGAGCCGGAAGAGCTCGGCGCGCTCGTGACGCGTTTCGAGGAGCTGGCCTACGACACCGTCGCCGAGTACGGCGGCCGGGTGGTCAAGACGATCGGCGACGAGGTCATGTTCGTCACCCCCGACGCCGCCGGCGCCGCCCGGATCGCCCTGCGCCTCTCGGAACGGTCGGCTGTCGACGAGCTGTTGCCCGAGGCCCGAGCCGGCCTCGCCAGCGGAACAGTCCTCGCCCAGGAAGGCGACTACTACGGGCCGGTCGTCAACCTCGCCAGCCGCATGGTCGAGCTGGCCCGGCCGGGCAGCGTGCTCGCGTCGAGCGAGTTCCGCGACGCCCTGGGCGACGACCCCGGGTTCGTCTGGCAGCGGCTTCGCAGCCGCCGCATCCGCGACATCGGGCGGGTCGAGGTCTGGGCGCTGGAGCGCGCCGAGCAACCCGTCCCGGAGCCGTAGGCGATTAGCGGCCCGGACGGGGTGCGATACCTTCGTTCCCGCATGGCTGCCTCCCCCCGCGACCACGCCGGCAACCCGCTGTGCCTGCTCGCCGTGCACGCGCATCCCGATGACGAGGCCTCGAAAGGCGCGGGCACGGTCGCCAAGTACACCGACGAGGGCATCCGCTGTGTGCTCGTGTGCTGCACCGGCGGTGAGGCCGGCGACATCCTGAACCCCGGCGCCGACACCCCCGACGTGCGGGAGAACCTGGCCGACGTGCGGATGGCCGAGTTGCGCGCCAGCGTCGATGCCAT
Source organism: Actinomycetota bacterium (assembly GCA_046727755.1). Lineage (GTDB taxonomy): Bacteria > Actinomycetota > Acidimicrobiia > IMCC26256 > JACDBD01 > JALZAA01. Next base: position 4,122 of record JBKPDG010000112.1, on the reverse strand, counting down.
CGGGTACTCGTCGCTTCACCTGCTCGGCTACCACGACTCGGGCATGCCCGACACCGAGACCAACGCCCGGGCCGACAACTTCGCCAACGCCCCGGTCGACGAAGCGGTCGGGCGCCTCGTTGCGATCATCCGCGAGGAGCGGCCGCAGGTCGTCGTCACGTACGCCGACGACCGCGAGTTCTATCCCCACCCCGACCACATCCGGGTCCACGAGATCTCGGGGCCGGCGTTCGAGGCCGCCGCCGACCCGGATCGGTACCAGGGATCAGGCGAGCCGTGGCAGGCGTCGAAGCTGTACTACATGGGCTGGTCGCGGCGCCGCGTCCTCGCCCTCCACGAGGCGTACCTCACGCACGGTCACGAGAGTCCGTTCGAGCGCTGGTTCGAAGCCGGGTTTCCCGACTACGACGACCGCTTCACCACCCACGTCGACGTCGGCCCGTACCTCGACCGGCGCCGCGCCGCGCTCCTCGCCCACCGCACGCAGGTCGACCCGGACGGCTTCTGGATGAAGCTTCCGGACGAGGTCGTGCGGGACACGTTCCCGTGGGAGGAGTACGTGCTGGCGCGCTCCCTCGTCGCGGGCGGGGTACCCGCCGGTGAATCCGCCGAGCCGGAGACGGACCTGTTCGCGGGGATCCGGGCCGGCGTGGAGACACGACACTTCGCCGGCTAGGCGCGCATGACCGGTCGGCGATCTGGGTAGGAAGCGGGTTCTGCCCGCGTGGGTGGAGTCCTGCTTCGCCGAGGAGGCGCCATGCTCCAAGTCACCCAGAGCGCAGCGATGACACTGGCCGACACCCGGTCCCAGATCGGCATCCCCGACCACTTCGGTTTGCGCGTCTTCCGGAGCGTGAGCGACGGCCAGTCCGCGTTCGCCTTCGACTTCGTCGAGGAACCCGAAGACGGCGACGAAGTCGGCGAGACGGAAGAGACCCGATACTTCGTGGCCCCTGAAGTCGCGGCGCCGCTCGCCGACGCCGTCCTCGACGCGGAGCCGACGACCGAGGGTCGGCAGCTGACCCTCAAACGGCGGCAATAGCCGCGAACTGGTGACGTCGGAGCGCGCGACGGCATAATCTGACGACGCGCCCGAAAGACAACGAGGAACTGGGTCCGAGCAACAGCGTGAACCGTCGAACGCGCCTGGTCGTCAAAGGCACTGCGATAGCGATCATCGTCGCGTCACTCGTGGGCGCGCGGTCGCTCTCCGACGGTCAAGCGGCGTTCTTCTTCACGTTCGCCGTGGCCTCACTCATCTTGTTCGTGGTCGTGCTGTTCGACTTCGACACGTGGGTGGAAAGCGTTCCGCCGGTACCGAAGGGGACGGTGCGTGGATGGGTGGCGCGCGGGACCAGACGCGTACGGCGCGCGCTCGGCTGGGTGTTCGCTCTTTGCACCGGCGTGTTGACTTGGTTGTTGTCAGTGATCGGGTACGCGCTCGTTTGGGCGCTCGCACGCATGGGCCAAGGGTTGACGCACTTGTGGGTCGGCATCGTGCGCGGCGGCAGTTGGGTGCTCGTCCGGTATCGCGCGGTTGCCGGATGGTTCTGGTCCACGATCGGGCAGGGCCTCGCATGGGCGCTCGTTCGCACGGGCGAGGGGTTCACGCATTTGTGGGTCGGCATCGTGCGCGGCGGCAGTTGGGTGCTCGTCCGGTATCGCGCGGTTGCCGGATGGTTCTGGTCCACGATCGGACACGGTCTCGCGTGGGCGCTGGTGCGCGCGGGCGAAGGCCTCACGTACCTATGGATCGGTGTCGTGCACGGGGGCTTCTGGGTGCTCGTTCGCTATCGCGCCGGCGCCGGTCGGGTGTGGTCGTGGGCCGGACGCGCGCTCGCGCATCTGGGCGCGATTCTGACGGTGTCGTGGAACCGGATCGCGCGCGCCGGCGCATGGTCGCTCGACCGTTGCCGTGCAGGGATCCGATGGGCGTGGTTGGCCATCGTGGGCCGGGGCGACGAGCCGACGCCGAAGCCGGTCCGGCGCTGGTACACGGCCACCTTCGATGCCGCATTCGGGATCCCGCCCGACGATGCGAAGGTCGACGTGTTCGGCGGCCGTGTTGCGCCTCCGCATCGCGACGGCGAGACGGTCGGCGCACCCGCGGGCCGGAGGCCCACCGGCACCGGCGACGACCCGGCTCTATGATCCGCGGACCAGAGCAAGGGAGGACCGCGCGATGCCCAAGTACCTCTCCCAGGAGTGGCTCGACGAAGGCAAGAAGCTCGCCGAGGGTCAGCCCGAGCGCCCCGGCGCGAGCGCCCGGATGCAGTACGTGGTGACCGGCGCCCCCGACGGCGACATCAAGTACTACTGGGTGCTCGAGAACGGGAAGCTGCTCGAATCGAAGGTCGGCGAGATCTCCGACGCCGACTTCACCCTCACGCTCACCTACGACGACTCCGTGAAGGTCCAGAAGGGCGAGCTCGACGCCAACGCTGCGTTCATGCAGGGCCGCATGAAGGTGACCGGCAACATGGGCAAGCTCATGCAGCTCATGCCGCTCACGAACTCGCCCGAGTACAAGGAGCTCCAGGAGCAGGTCCGGGGCATCACCGAGTACTGAAGTCAGGTTGGAGACTCAGAGGGCCAGCTTGGCGTTGCGGAACACCCGGCTGACGGTCGCGCCCGCCTTGGCGTAGAAGCCGATGGGGCCCACCCAGGCGATGTCCGCCTCGGCGCGCCCGTCGGCCGCGAGCTCGACGCATACAGCTCCGAGCAGCGCCCGGCCCACACCGGCGCGCTGGCGCTCGGGATCGGTCGCCATTGGGCCGATCCAGCCGGCCCGGTTCACCGAGTGGCAGGCAAAGCCGATGGTGTCGTCTTCCGCGCGCGCCGCGTGGCAGGTGCCGCCGGCGGTTCCGCGCTCGACCTCGTCGACCCAGTGCGGGTAGCAACGCGACGCGAGCGCGGCGGCGCCGCCACCTGCTTCGCGCTGGATGACCACGCCGGCGGGGGAGGCGGCTCGGAAGCTCGTGGGGATCGCCATGTTGCACACGGCGCCATACGGCTCGAAGCCAGTGGCCTCGAAGAGTGCGAGCGCGGCCGTGAAGCGGAAGTCGACGCCGGGCCAGACGTAGCGCGGGAACGAGGTGCCGAGATGCAGGTCGGTGGCGCCCGCGGCGCGTGCCCGCGTCGCGCATTCGCCGACGAGCGCGCTCCCGAGCCCTTCCCGCCGGCGGTCGGGATGCACAGCAAGGAGCACGAGCCACGCCCCGGGGAGGTCGCGCGGCCTCTTCACCGTCAGCACCGCGGCCGCGTGCTCGTCTCCGAGGACCTCCGTGTCGGGCCCGTAGCAGCACGTCTCGAGGTCGGCGGCCGTCAACCTCTCGTCCGGGAGCGCGGCGGCGACGAGGCGCGCTAGCTCGCCGGGCCTCGGCGTCACGCGGCGCGCTGGAGCTCGCGTAGCCGCCGGTAGCCGATGAGGTGCACTCCGGCGCGGTCGATCAGGTCGCGCAGCGACGGGTCCTCGCACAGGTACGCGTGGTCTTCGACGCGTCCCGCCCAGTCGCCGTACGCGGCCCGCAATTCGTCCGTGTCGATGCCCGGGTGCAGGTACACCTCGGTGACGCCCGGCCGCAGCTCGAAGAGCACGCGCTCGATCCGGCGCCGCGCGCCGACGGGGCACAGCACGAAGTGATCGGGGAACACGAGCCCTTCCTCGTCGGCGAGTCGCCGGAACGGGAAGCCGACGACCCGCTCCGCGCTCGCGCCCGCCATCCGGAGTGGAAGCCGGAACTCGGCCGCGAGCTCGAGGTACACGTCGAAGAAGTCGGCCCGCTGCTGGAGGGCGCCCATGTGGCTGTCCACGTGGCTGACGTCGAACCCCCACATGATCGCCCGCTCGATCTGCGCCCGGCACTCCCGTCGCACCTCGTCGAGGTCGGCGTGATCCCACGTGTCCTCCACGGTGCGTGGGAAGCCACCGTCGCCGTCGAGCAGGCTCGACGACTGCGTGATCGGCCCCCACCGGTACGTCTCCCACTCCGAGTTCAGCGTGAGGTGGACGCCGACGTCCTCGCCTCGGTACTGGGCGGCGGCATCGCGCGCCCACGGGCAGGGCACCATGAGCGACGCGCTCGTCGCGACGCCGTTGCGCAGCGCGTCGTACACGGCGAC
>JBKPDG010000111.1:0-8513 GCA_046727755.1 Actinomycetota bacterium | reverse complement strand
CCGGTGACGACGACCACCGCGGCAGCGAGAACGAGCACGCGGCTCATCCACACGACGGGGGACGACGCGATGGGCACGGGACGGCGCGCCATGGCTTCATCGGGAACGGCTGCTCGCCGGCACAGCACGAGCGCGTTGGCGAGCAGGACCATCGACACGAGGAAGTGGCTCATAACCCACGTGGGCGACAGCAGCTTCTCGACGACGAGCTTCCCGAGCACGATCTGGACGATCACGCCGACGACGAGCCCGAGCGAGAGCGGCACCAGATCCCTGCGGCGCGGCGTTCGAACGAGCGAGCCCAACACCGCCACGATGACCGCCACCGAGACCAGCCCGGTGACCATGCGGTTCACGAACTCGACCATGGCGTGAAAGTCGTTCGCCGAGTACGGGGTGAGCCGCCCCGGCTCGCAGTTGGGCCAGTCGGGACATCCGAGGCCCGAACCCGTGAGCCGCACCGCGCTGCCCGTCACGATGATCGCCGCGAGCAGCAACGCGGCGACGACGGTCACACGCCGATACTGCGCCGGGCTGAGGCGGGGCACGCGCATCGCCGCGCATGGTAGGCGTGGCGACTTCGTGCGGCCCGATCGGCTCCCGGACCGAGACGCTAGGTTGCGCAATGACGGGTGGCGGCGGCGGCTTTGCCGACGGCAGCCACATAGCCGGAGCTTGCGACGGCGATAGAGGAGTAATGCTCGAGTACGACGAGTTCGGCCTCTTCCACGAGAACGCCCAGGAGTACGACATCCCGTGGCGAGGCCCACCGACGGTGCGCCGCGAGTTCGTCGACGCCGGCGACGGCCGGCGGGTGAGCGCGCTCGTCTGGGGCGACGGCGATCCCGAGCTCGTGCTCGTGCACGGCGGCGCCCAGAACGCGCACACGTGGGACACCGTCGCCCTCGCGCTCGACCGGCCGCTCGTCGCCGTCGATCTTCCCGGTCACGGGCACTCCGACTGGCGCGAGGACCGCCGGTACTGGCCCGTCGACAACGCCGGCGACGTGGCCGCGGCGATGCGGGCGTTGGCACCGTCGCCGCGTGCCGTCGTGGGCATGTCGCTCGGCGGGCTCACGTCGGTCGCGCTCGCGGCACGTCATCCGCAGCTCGTGTCGAAGCTCCTGCTCGTCGATGTGACCCCGGGCGTCGATCGCGACAAGGCGGCGCCGATCGCGGCGTTCGTCGCCGGTCCGGAGCGGTTCGAGTCGTTCGACGAGATCCTGGAGCGCACCGTCGCGTTCAATCCAACGCGCACCGAATCGTCGTTGCGACGCGGGATCCTGCACAACGCACGCGAGCAGGATGACGGCAGCTGGACGTGGCGCTACGACCTCTGGCGCCTGGGCGAAGGCGAGGACATCCCGGACTTCCGCCCGCTCTGGGACGACGTCTCCAAGCTCGAGATGCCGTTGATGCTCGTGATCGGAGAGTCCGGCATCGTGGGCGACGAGGACGTCGCCGAGCTGCGGCGGCGTCAGCCCGACGTACGGGTCGAGGTGGTCGACGGCTCGGGCCACAGCGTGCAAGGCGACCGCCCCGTCGAGCTCGCCCGCCTGATCGAGAGCTTCCTCGACGGGTGAACCCGCGCCGGGAGGCGTCAGAGCGCGTCAACGGCGCCTACGAGGTGCGCGTGCTCGAGCCGTCGCCGCCGCCCGTGACCGACGAGCCGTGGTTCGCCGACGATCCGGTGGCTTGCGGCAAGTCGCCCGCGGGCAAGCCGATCGTGTCGCCGGTGACCACGGGTGACCTCACCTGGGACGAGATGTGCCGCGCCGACCCCGAGCTCGCGAGTTGGTGCGCCGAACGCTGGCTGGGCGGGTGGCGGCCGCTCCCGCCGCTGCCGGCACGCGTCACGTTCGAGCCGACGCGGGCGGCATGGCACACGCTGGCCGAGCACGTGCTCGCGCGCGCTCGCTACGACGCCAACGGCAAGATCGGATTGCGCTTCACACGCGGGGGTTTCGGAACGCCCTGGTTCCGTAGCCGTGGTGAGGACACGCAGGTGCGCATCGAGGGCACGCAGCTATTCGTGCACCACAACGCCGAGACCCGGTCGGCGCCGGTGACGACGCTCGCCGCCACAGCCGAGCTCATCGGCGTCGAGCCCGGCGCGCCGAAGGACGTGTACACGCCCTCCACGCCGCTCGAGCCCGACGCCCGCGTCGTGATCGATCCCGAGAGCGCGGGCTTCCTCGGCGCGTGGTTCGGTTTCGCGGCATCCGTGCTCGAGCAGCTGCGCGCCGAGGCGGAGCCCGACGACGGGCCGTCGCGCGTCCAGCTGTGGCCCGAGCACTTCGACCTGTCGGTCGACCTCGGCGACGAGCAGGCCGGCCGCCGGGGAACTTTCGGCGCCTCCCCCGGCGACGCCAACGATCCCGACCCCTACCTCTACGTGACGCACTGGGCGGACGTCGCCGACGACGCCTACTGGAACGAGGACCACTTCCCCGGCGCCAGTCTCACGGTCGCGCAGCTGGCCGCGTCGCCGGATCAGCGCGCGACCGCGCTCACGTTCCTCTGCCGGGGACGGGACCTGCTGCGCGGCCCCTGACCACGAACAGCGGGTCGTCAGGAGTCGGGACCCGCTCGTCGACGACGTCGATGAACCCGCTGCGCTCCAGGTACGCGTGCACGAGCCGACGGTGGTCGTCGTCGTCGCTCCCGAGCCAAAGCGCAACCGCCTTCGTCGGGAAGCACCGATTCGAGAACGACACGACCACGGGACCGCCGGGCACGAGGACGCGACGCACGTCGCCGAACACCTCGTGCGGCCGCACCAGGTACTGCACGCTCACCGCGCACGCGACCGCGTCGAACGAGTCGTCGGGGAACGGCAGGCGTGGGTCGCGGTTCAGGTCGTGGACGAACCTCTCGTCGAGCTGCGGGTTCGCCTCCATCTCCTCGGCGTTCATGCCCAGCCCGACCACGCGGCCGAGCCCCTCCGGCAGGTGTGACCGCCACGACGACATGAGATCGAGGACCGTGGCGTCGGGAGGGAACTGCTCGGCATACACGCTGCGGAGCGCCTCGATAGCGCCGGGCTCCAGATGCACGACGTTGCGAGCGACCGCGTAGAAGCCGGCGTCATCCGAGGCGTCCATCCGGGCGAAGGGATCCTCGCGCACGCGTTCGACGGTATCCGGGTGCCAACATCTCGGGCGTGCACGAGGACGAGATCGGCATCGCGCGGTGGCGAATCCGGCTGGTCGCCGCCGCCGGCGTCGCGCTGCTGGCATTGACCGTCGCCGTGCTCGTGTTCCCGATCGCCGTCGTCGTGTTCGCCGCGTTCTCGCTCCTCGGCGCGCCGTTCGGCTTCGGCGTGAGCTTGCTTGTGTGGTCGGCGGCAGTCAGCGCCGTCATCGGCGTCCTCTCGAGCGCCGGCGTCTTCGCGTGGTCGCTGTCGCGGGCCGAGCGCCGGGCGCTCGAGATGGTGCGCGCCTGGCCGCATCCCGGCTCCCCGCCCGCGCCACCGCCGCGCCTACCTCCGGGCGCCTACGACCGGGCGGACCGCCTCATCCAGGGCCTCGCCATCGCTGCCGGCGTCCTCCCCCCCTCGTGCGCGGTCGTGATCGACGACGCGCCGAACTGCCTGACTGTCGGGCGCAAGCCCGCGACGGCGTGGATCGTCGTCACCACCGGTCTGCTCGAGCTCCCCCGGACAGAGCTCGAAGCCGTGCTCGCGTTCGAGATCGGACGGGTCGCCGAGCTCGACGTGTCTCTCGACACGGTCGTCTACGCGTGCAGCGCCCGCGGGTTCGAGCTGTGGGCGGCGACGTTCGGGGAGCTCGACGAGACGTCGTTCCTGCTGGCTCCGTTCGCGGTGTTGCTCACCCCGGTCGTCGGAGGCGGCATGCTGCTGCGCGCCGCTGCCCTCCGGATGCGGGCACGGCTCGCCGACGGTCTCGCCGTCAGGTATTGCCGCAACCCGGTCGCGCTCGCGCACGCGTTGCGCCGCATCCTCGAGGACCCGGCCGAGGTACGCCGGGGCGATCCGGGCAACGCGCACCTCTGGCTCGAGTATCCGCACACGCGTACGTCACGGTGGCTGCTGCGGACGCACCGCATCCTCCCTCGGCGCGTGCAGCGGCTCGAGCGACTCGCACGGCTCGGCTGACCGAACGGGGTCAGTCGGCGGCCACCGATGGAATCGCTGCCAAGACATCCTCGAGCGAGGCGTGGTCGGCGCTGTGCTCGTCGAGGTGCTCGTAGCGGACTTCCGAGCCGGGACCGATCACGAACGTTGCGCCGAGCTGCGTGACGCGCCGCCCCGCCTTGTGGATCCGGTGTCCACCGGCACGCGCCCGCTTGGCGCCGGGACGGCTCCGCTTGTCGGTGAGCAGCTGGAAGAACCCGACCCGCCGGACCGACGCCGCGCGTGCGGCCTCGGCGTCGTCGTCGACGAGCACCGGGAACGGCACATCTTCGTCTTCGACGAAGGCGGCTGCGTAGCGCACGCTCCCGGTCCCGACGGCCACCACCTCGGCGCCCCGCCGTTGGATCTCGTCGTAGCTGCCCCGCAACTGCGCGGCGTGCTCGCGGCAGAGCAGTCAGCCGAAGTGGCGCAGGAACACCAGGATCACCGGCCGCTCGGCCCAGAAGTCGCCGAGTCGCCGCGGCGTTCCTGTCGAGTCGAGAAGCTCCAGGTCAGCCAGCTGCGGGAGATCCATCGCCGAACCCTATGGGACAATGGAGCCATGACGCAGACGGAGACCCAGAGCTTCCGCCGGATGGACGAGTCCACCGCCGACCAGTGGGCGGTCATCGGCACCGAGTCGTTCAAGAACCAGAGCCGGGTCGCGGACCGGGTGCTGGGCATGCTCGAGTCGCTCGCCGACATCACCGACGGCTTCGCCGTCGACCAGCTCACGCACTGCCTGCAGACGGCGACGCGCGCCGAACGCGCCGGCGCCGATGACGAGGTTGTGATCGCCAGCCTCTGCCACGATGTCGGCAAGGCCGTCAGCGTGCCGAACCACCCTCGGATCGCGGCCGAGATCCTCAAGCCGTACGTGCGCGACGACGTGTACTGGATGATCCTGGTCCACCAGGACTTTCAGGGCCGGCACTACTACCACCACTTCGGTGGCGACCCGAACGCCCGCGACCAGTACCAGGGTCACCCCGCGTACGAGCTCGCCGAGCGCTTCGCCGACGAGTGGGACCAAGCGGCGTTCGACCCCGACTACGACACGCTCCCGCTCGAGCACTTCGAGCCCCGCGTACGCGAGCTCTTCGGTAACCCGAAGTCGCTGTAGTCACCCCTTACCAGGGCGAGTACGTCGATGCTCGCCGTTCATGTCGCGTACGCAGAAGTGATGCGATGAAGGAGCGGGGCCTCCGCTCCCCGTGAGGAACCGAGCGTCGCGAGACACTCGTGGCTTCTCACCGTTACCGCCACGACAAGGGAGGCCCCTGTGGAACGACGTTACGTCGGTATTGATCTACATCGTCGCCGTTCGGTGATCTACACGATGACCGGCGAGGGCGAGAAGGTGTCGTGTGTGCGGATCGCCAACGATCCGGTGGCGTTGTCGCTGGCGGTCGCGGACGCTGGCGATGATGCCGATGTCGTCATCGAGGCGACGTACGGCTGGTACTGGGCGGTGGACATGCTCCAGGACACTGGGTTCCGGGTGCACTTGGCGCATCCGTCGGGCAACGACTGGGGCAACCGGCGGGTCAAGAACGACGAGCGCGACGCCCGGGACCTGGCTGATCTGTTGCGGCTGGGTCGCCTGGCGGAGGCGTGGATCGCGCCGCCGGCAACGCGGGAGCTGCGCGAGTTGGTGCGCTATCGAGCCAAGCTGGTCGCGTTGCGCTCGGGCCTGAAGGCACAGGTGCATGCGGTGATGGCCAAAGCGGGCGTGTTGCCGGGGGTACTCGACATGTTCGGGCCCGGCGGCAACGTCCAACTCGATGCGCTCGAGCTCGAGCCCGCGTACACGAACCGTATCGAGTCGCTTCGCGATCTGATCGAGCGTTACGACCGCGAGGTGGCGATGTTCGAGCGTCTCATCCATCAGCAGCTGCGCGACCACACCGGGTATCAGGCGATCCAGGCCCTCACCGGCGTGGGCCGCACCATCGCGGCCATCTTCGTCGCCGAGATCGGTGACGTGAGTCGTTTCCGGTCGGCTGCGGCGCTGTGCTCCTGGGCGGGACTGACGCCCCGTCATCGCGAGTCCGACACCAAAGTCGTGCGCGATCGGATCACCAAGATGGGGTCGCGGCTGGTGCGCTGGGCCGCGCTCGAGGCCGTCGCCCGCTACCACGGCGGCACGCGGCTCCAGCGCGACTTCCGACGCATCGCGTACCGGCGCGGCAAGAACAAAGCGCGCGTCGCCGTGGCCCGCAGGCTCCTCACGCTCGTTTACTACGGCCTGCACGACGGCGAGATCCGCTGCGCGGCCGACCAGCAGGCGGCGTGAGCGCTCGGACACGACCACAGACGAGCTCGCCGATCGGCATGACCCCCCACACGGGCGCGGTCGAGGTATGTGATTGAGCCCTTGATGGTCGTGGCCGAACCGCACCATGCGCCCGGAAGTGGGCGAAGAGATGTCTCGGCAGCCGAGCCTGCCCTCCCTCACCATCGAGGAAACCCTGGTGCGGACCTCGCGTCTCACGCGAGCTGGACACCACAACACTCGACAACCGTGCGGCCATAACCAGCACCGCGCCGTTCCCCCGCGCCCGAACCTACCAACGACGTCGCGTCTCCTCAGCGACTAAAGGCGACTCACCCACGCACGAACTTGACCCGGCCCCGCTCCTTCAGAGATGCCGACCGGGCGCGCCTGGCGACGCCCACCCGGTGACGCTCGGTGTGTGGTTCGGTGTGCTAGGGCAGAGCGAGGATCGCCAGATTTGTATGTGTCAAGTGTCGTGGCGGAGCACCGTTTGCTCGCTGTCGCGAGCGTCTCCCACCGGCACATTGAGGGCAGGTCCGCGGTTACGACAGCGCGGCTCGCCAGACCCACTCGCTGACTCGAGGGCGCCCTTCAAGATCCGCTCGGCCTGTGGCCCAAAGCAGAACGTCGGACGCGCGCCCTTGCGGGGCATTGGGCAGGAGGCGGTCGACGACGAGTTGGCTGAGGGATTCCGGAGGTCGCCAGCCCACGCCAAGACCCTGCGTGATGTCGTGAGTGTGAACGAGCGTTTCCGCGACGCCCATTGCAGCGAAGCCTGCCGCGTCGGACATTCCCCAGTGCCAAGCGACGGTTTCGGGACCAGCGTGCTCGACGGCGCCCCTGAGGAGTCGGCCACACGCAGCAACCACCTCCAGCACCTCGCGAGGCGGCGACGGTGCGACGACAAGATCGAACGGAAGGTACGAGGCTGTGGCGCCCCCGGCGACCTGTCCCGCGTACGCGACCAGATCGTGCGCGACGTGAGCCGCGGTTTCCCAACAGCTCCACTCGAGTGAGCCAGCTTGCACGTGCCAGTCGGTCTCGGCGTGGGGCATCAGCACTCGCGTCATCTCACCGACTGCCGCCACAACATGCTGGCCGCCCACCGAAGTCATCGACGACATGATCTCAGGTCAAGGTGGTCGCGACCCGGGCTCGTCCCAAACGCCGGCCGTGGGAGCAGCGTGCCCTGCGTAGAAGGATGGCTGCGGTTAGGTTTTGTCTCCGGGCCACGCGAGGGGTGCGTCGGCAGCGTACCGTGGCGCGCGACATGAGCTACGAAGTGGACTTCGTCAACGTCTCCACCGTCGGCTTGGAGTCGTCGCCGGTGGCGGTCGCACTGGCTGGCCTGCGGGCGAACGAGGCGCGCTACTTCAAGAACAAGTACGGCCATGTCTTCACGGTCGAGCCGGCTGCGAAGGCCAAGGACGCAATCGCCTGGGTGCATCGCATCCTCAGGGAAGAGCGCGAAATCGTTGTCGCTTCGCCCCCGCTCGAGGCAACGACCTTCCAGGTCGAAAACATCCGATGGACCTACGTGTTCTACGAGAGCGGGCTCTCGATCAACGTCCTCTATCCGCTCGACGATCCAAAGAAGCGCGCGGTCGGGTTCAAGCTTTCCGAAGGCATGGAGGTCCCCGCCGAACTCGCCTCGTTCAAGTTCGCGAGGCAGAAGTCGAAGCTGGCCGGGACGATCCGTGGCTCGTACTTCGTGATCAAGGGTGAGTATTGATCCCGTCGAGTTTCGCAATCGACGTCGTTTCGTCCTGATTCGACAGGACCCCGCGCTCGCCGTCGAGCCGGTGACCATCGACGGTGCGTGTCTCCTATCGCCGGGTCGGCGCCGCGACGATCTGTGCGCGCGTTCGGTCGCGAATCGCGGCTCGTCCACTGAGCGCGGAGCGGCAGTTCTGCGCTTTGGTCAGGCGGGCTCGAGCGTGAGGACACTGGCGCCCGCCGCGCGGCCGGCGGCGGCGCTCCTGAGCGCTGTGGCCGCCTCCGTGAGCGGAAGTGTCGCCGCGACGCGCAGCGAGAGCTGCCCTTGGGCGAGTGTTGCGACCAGTGCGGCAAGCCGTGGGCCGTCGGCTCGGACGTACACGTC
>JBKPDG010000110.1:0-6242 GCA_046727755.1 Actinomycetota bacterium | reverse complement strand
GAGGCGGCGTGGGCGGGCAACGACATCTCGACGTTGCCGAACTTCCCGGCGGAGATCCGGGCGCCAGCGGGCACCCTGTTCGGGGTATCGAGCTTCCAGCTCCAGTTCGGAAGTCAGCGGGTCTACACGCCAGGCGACCAGCTCGATGCGCTGGTGGCGATGAATCCGGCGGCTCTCAGGGTGCACTTGGCCGACCTGAAGCCGGGCGGCATCCTCATCGTGAACACGGCCGCCTTCGACCAGCGCAACCTGGACAAGGCCGGCTACCCGAAGAATCCCCTGGAGGACAGGGCCCTCGCCGAGAAGTACCGGCTGCACCAGGTCGACATCGCTGGGCTCACCAAGAAGGCGCTCGAGGACCTGCCGCTCAACGCGAAGGAGAAGGATCGTTGCAAGAACTTCTTCGCGCTCGGCCTCGTGTCCTGGATCTACACGCGCCCCCTCGACCCGACGCTCGACTGGATCAAGAAGCGTTTCGGCAAGAACATGGCCATCGTCGAGGCCAACACGCGGGTGCTGAAGGCCGGGCACGCCTTCGGCGAGACGGCGGAGATCTTCTCCGAGAACTACGGCATCGAGGCGGCCGACATGCCGGCCGGCACCTACCGGGCCATGACGGGCAATCGCGCTCTGGCCTGGGGTCTCCTCGCGGCGGCCGAGCGGACCCAGCTGCCCGTGGTGTTCGGGGCGTATCCGATCACGCCGGCCAGTGACATCCTCCACGAGCTGTCGCTCCACAAGAGGTTCCGCGTCCGGACATTCCAGGCCGAGGATGAGATCGCCGCCGCGACGGCGGCGATCGGTGCGGCGTTCGGCGGGGCCATCGGCGTCACCGCGAGTAGCGGACCGGGCGTCGCCCTCAAGGGCGAGGCGATCGGCCTGGCGGTGGTGGCCGAGCTGCCGATCGTGGTCTTCGACATCCAGCGCGGTGGACCGAGCACCGGGCTCCCCACCAAGACGGAGCAGGCCGACCTGATGCAGGCGCTCTACGGGCGCAACAGTGAGAGCCCGGTCGTGGTCCTGGCCCCGCAGACGCCCGGGGATTGCTTCTTCATCACGTATGAGGCCGTGCGGATCGCCGTCAAGTACATGGTGCCGGTGATCGTGCTGAGTGATGGCTTTTTGGCCAACGGATCAGAGCCCTGGCTTATCCCCGATCCGAAGTCGTTGCCGGACATCCCGGTCCGGTTCCGGACGGAGCGCGAGGGGTTCTTCCCGTACCTGCGCGACCAGGCCACGCTCGCGCGTCCGTGGGTGCGTCCGGGGACGCCCGGGCTCGAGCACCGGATCGGCGGCATCGAGAAATCCGACGTCACCGGCAACATCTCGTACGACCCCGAGAACCACGATCACATGGTGCGCACGCGGGCCGAGAAGGTCCGCCGGGTCGCCCAGGAGATCCCGCCGACCGTCGTCAACGGGCCCGAGTCCGGAGACGTGCTGGTCGTGGGGTGGGGCGGGACCTATGGCGCCATCACGGCGGCCACCGAGGAGGCCCAGAGCGAGGGCAAGTCGGTGGCCTCGATCCATCTCCGCTACCTCAATCCCCTGCCTCCCGACCTCGGGCAGATCCTCCGCCAGCACTCCAAGGTCCTGGTGCCGGAGATCAACAGCGGGCAGCTCGTGCGCGTGCTCCGGGCCGAATATCTCGTCGACGCGGTCGGATTCAACCGTGTGCGCGGCCTGCCCCTGGCCAGCCACGAGATCTACGAAGCGATCCACCAGCTCTTGGAGGCCAAGCGGTGAGCCCGACAGCCGGATCCCCCGAGGCGACGCAACCCATCCCGCGCTACACCAAGAAGGATTTCGAGTCCGATCAGGATGTGCGCTGGTGCCCGGGGTGCGGAGACTACGCGATCCTGTCGGCCGTGCAGAAGATGATGCCCGACCTCGGCGTTCCCCGGGAGAACGTCGTCTTCGTCTCGGGGATCGGATGCTCGAGCCGCTTCCCGTACTACATGAACACCTACGGTTTCCATACCATCCACGGCCGAGCGCCTGCGGTGGCCACCGGGCTCAAGCTGGCCCGGCCCGAGCTGAAGGTGTTCGTGGTGACCGGCGACGGCGACGGCCTCAGCATCGGCGGCAACCACCTGCTGCACGTGCTGCGGCGGAACGTCGACGTGACCATCCTGCTGTTCAACAACCGCATCTACGGCCTCACCAAGGGGCAATACTCGCCCACCAGCGAGCTGGGCAAGGTGACGAAGTCGACGCCCATGGGTTCGGCCGATCGCCCGGTGAGCCCGTGCTCGTTCGCGCTGGCCTGCGGGGCCAGCCTGGTCGCCCGCACCGTCGACCGGAACGTCGCCCACATGGAGGAGACGCTCAAGCGCGCCGCCCGCCACCGCGGGGCCGCGTTCGTCGAGATCCTCCAGAACTGCAACGTGTACAACGACCTGGCCTGGAATGTCCTCTACGACCGCGAGACCAAGCTCCAGTCCGAGCTGCGTCTGGAGCACGGCAAGCCACTGGTCTGGGGGCCGGCCGACGACCGGCGGGGGCTGATCCTGGACGGCGTGCGCCCGAGGGTGGTCAAGGTCTCGGAGGTGCCAGAGAGCGCGCTGTGGGCCCACGACGAGCGCGACCGCGCGAGCGCGCTCCTGCTCTCCCAGCTCTGGGCCCCGGAGTTCCCGATTCCCGTCGGAGTCATCGCCGAGATGAGCGACCCCGTTTACGAGGAGATCGTCCTGCGTCAGGAGGAGAAGACGGTCGCCGAGCGCGGGCCCGGCGACGTTGCCCAGCTCCTCCGTTCCGGCGACACCTGGACCATCGGGTAAGAGCGATCAGCGGCGTTCCGGCCCCCGCCCAAACCTCGCGATGGAGGTTGCGCGGAACCGCTGCCGCTCACTTCGAGAAAGCCCGCGCCGCTCCTCCTGGCAGAGGGCGCCTGCGCGATCCGTTCCGAGCCGAGTCATGGCCCTGACTGACACCCTCCGGGACGATCTCGCGAGCATCGTGGGCCCCGCCGCCGTCATCTCGACTCCCGAGGGGCGCCTGACCTACGAATGCGACATGCACACCTTCTACAAGGGGGCGCCCGATGTGGTCGTGCTCCCGCAGAGCGCCGAGCAGGCGGCGGGCGTCGTCCGGATCTGCCGCCGGGCCGGGGTGCCCATCGTGCCCCGCGGTTCAGGCACCGGCCTGATCGGCGGCGCCATGGCCCCCATGGGTGGCGTCATGGTGTCGATGAACCGGATGAATCGCATCATCGAGCTCGACGTGCCCGACCGCTGCGCGGTGGTCGAACCCGGGCTCATCAATCTGTGGCTCAGTCAGGCCACGCGCCCCCACGGCCTCTACTTCGCGCCCGACCCGTCGAGCCAGATGGTGTCCTCGATCGGCGGTAACGCCGCTACCAATGCCGGCGGGCCGCACTGTCTGAAGTACGGCATCACGGTGAACCACGTGCTGGGCCTCCAGGTAGTCACTGGCGCTGGCGAGCTGGTTTGGCTCGGCGGCAAGGTCCCCGAGCGGCCGGGCTACGACCTTACCGGCGTCTTCGTGGGATCGGAAGGTACGCTCGGGCTGGTGACGGCGGTGATCGTCCGCCTGATACCGCTCCCGGAAGGTGTCAAGACCGTGCTCGCTTCCTTCGCCTCCATCGAGGACGCCTCGGAAGCGGTCTCCGCCATCATCGCGGCCGGGATGATCCCGGCCGCGCTCGAGATGATCGACGAGGCGGTGATCCGGGCGGTGGAAGAAGGCCTCCACGCCGGCTACCCCAAGGGCGCGGGCGCCGTGCTCCTGATCGAGCTGGACGGCCCGCGAGCGGAGATCGAGGCTCAGTCGCAGCGCGTGGTCGAGATCTGTCGCGCTCGGCTCGCCCTCGAGATCCGCGTCGCTCGGGACGAGGCCGAACGCGCGCTGCTCTGGAAAGGGCGCAAGGAGGCGGCCGGCGTCTTCGGTCGGATGACGCCCGCGTGGCTCCTGCAGGACGCGGTGGTGCCGCGCTCGAAGCTTCCCGTCATCATGCGCGAGCTGCTGGCCATCGGGGCGCGCCATCGCGTCCTGATCGCCAACGTGTTCCACGCGGGGGATGGCAACCTGCATCCGCTGATCTGCTACGACGATCGGGTTCCGGGTGAGCTGGAGCGCGCCCAGCAGGCGAACGAGGACCTGCTCAACGCGTGCCTGGCCCTGGGCGGGAGCGTGTCCGGCGAGCACGGGATCGGCGTCGACAAGTCGGCGAAGCTGCTGCTGCAGTTCGCGCCCGCCGACCTCGAGTTCATGGCGCGGCTCCGGCGGGTGTTCGATCCCGACTCCATCATGAACCCGGGGAAGCTCCTGCCGTCGCCCGCGGCTTGCGGCGAGGTCGGGCGAGCCGTGGCGCCGTCGCTCCCCAAAGGCGCCTGGGTGTAGCCGCGATGGCCGTCTCGGTGCCGGCGGTGGCCGAGGCCCTCACCGGGATCGTCGGACGCGAGCACGTGCTGACCGACCCCACCGCGCTGGACGCGCACGCCGTGGACGGGATGATACCGCGGTGGGTGGTGAGCCCGGCGAGCGCGACCGAGGCCAGCCGTGTCATGGCTGTCGCGTCCGCCGAGCGCATGGCCGTCACGCCCCGGGGCAGCGGCTCCAGCCTCGGGCTCGGCCGCGCGCCGGCCCGGCTCGACATGGTGCTCGACTGCCGGCGGATGAGCTCCATCCTCGAGCACGCGCCGGACGACATGGTGGCGACAGTGGAAACCGGCGTCGCGCTCGGTCGGCTCGGCGCCCGCCTCGAACTGCACCGCCAGCGCCTCCCGATCGATCCACCGGGCGCGGCGGAGCGGACCCTGGGGGGAGTCCTCGCGACCAATGCCACTGGACCTTTGCGGTTCCGCTACGGTGCTCCACGGGACCTCCTCCTCGGGGTGCGCTTCGTGCAGGCGGATGGGACGATCACGTGGGGCGGGGCCCGCGTGGTGAAATCCGTGAGCGGCTACGACGTCCCCAAGCTCCTGGTCGGCTCTCTCGGGACGCTCGGCGTGATCGTGGAGGCCACGCTCCGGCTGCACCCGATCCCTCCCGCCGCCGACTCGTGGCTCGCCGGCTTTCGGACGCTTGAGGCCGGGGCCGCTTTCCTCGAGGCGGTGGTGCTCTCGAGCCTCGAGCCGGAGCGGGTAACGGTGCTGAACGAGCGTGCCTCCGAGGCCCTGCGCATCGCCCCGGCCCGGCTCGCGGTGGCTCTTTCCGTAGCGAGCGTCGAGGAGGCGGTTGCCGACCAGGGCCGGGCCGTCGAGCGTCTCGCTCGTGACCACGGTGGGAGTGTCGTCATCGCGCCCACCTCGCTGTGGGCAGACCTCGATCGAGCCGCCCGGGGAGAGGTGGTGGCGAAGCTCGGGTGCAAGCCGCACCGACTGCTCCACTGGCTCGGGGAGGCCGAGCGGCGGGCCGGCGCCGCCGGGCTACGTATCAGCGCGGTTGGCGAGGCGCGGAGCGGGATGCTCCGGCTGGCCCTGTTCGGGCCGATTACGGGCCGCTCGCTCGCCGACCTCGTGGGCGCGCTCCGGCAGGGGCTCGGGGAGGAGGACGGCAGCCTGGTCCTCGAGCGCCTGCCCGCCGCCTTCAAGGCGGAGTGCGAACCGTGGGGGCCGGTGGAGCCGGCCGTGCTGGAGATCATGCGGAGGCTCAAGCGCGAGTTCGATCCCCAAGGTGTGCTGAATCCGGGTCGCTTCGTGGGGGGCCTGTGAGCACCGTCAGCAGATCGTCGGGCGGGGAAGAGAGGCTGGGCGCGTTCGACCTCTCAGATCCTCCGTCGATGGACGGCCTGCGCGCATGCGTGCACTGCGGGATCTGCCTGCCGCAGTGCCCGACGTATCGAGTGCTGGGCGAGGAGATGGATTCCCCGCGCGGGAGGATCTATCTCGTACGAGCGGCGGCGGAAGGGCGAACGCCGCTGACACCCACCCTCGCGCACCACCTCGACCTCTGCCTCGGCTGTCGCGCGTGCGAGACGGCCTGTCCCTCCGGCGTGCCCTTCGGTCAACTCCTGGAGGCCGCGCGCGGCCAGCTGGAGCGCAAGGAGGTACACGCCCACGAGACCGACCGTCGCACCCTCGACCGTGTGCTCGGGCTCTTCCCGCATCCCGACCGGCTGGAGCGGTTGATGACCCCGCTGCGCCTGTACCAGCGGTCCGGTCTCCAGCGGGTGGTCCGGAACCTGGGCCTGCTGTCACCGTGGCCAAGGCTCGAAGGCCCGGAGGCGCTCCTCCCCACGCTCCCGCCATCGCGCTCTCGGATGCTCCCCGCGCGGATCC
>JBKPDG010000109.1:0-32157 GCA_046727755.1 Actinomycetota bacterium | reverse complement strand
GGCGTGCTCAAGGGCGACGTGAAGGACGTCCTGCTGCTCGACGTGACGCCCCTGTCGCTCGGCATCGAGACGAAGGGCCAGATCTTCACGAAGCTCATCGATCGGAACACGACGATCCCGACCAAGCGCTCGGAGGTCTTCTCGACCGCCGAGGACAACCAGCCCAGCGTCGAGATCCACGTGCTCCAGGGCGAGAGCGACATGGCCTACCGCAACAAGACGCTCGGCAAGTTCCAGCTCGTCGGCATCCCGCCGGCGCCGCGGGGCGTGCCGCAGGTCGAGGTCACCTTCGACATCGACGCCAACGGGATCGTGAACGTGTCTGCGAAGGACCTTGCCACCAGCAAGGAGCAGCAGATGACGATCACCGGCGGCACCGCGCTGTCGAAGGACGACATCGACAAGATGGTCAAGGACGCCGAGGCGCACGCCGAGGAGGACCGACAGCGTCGCGAGGAGGCCGAGACCCGCAACAACGCCGACTCGCTCGTGTTCCAGACCGAGAAGCTGCTCAAGGAGCAGGCCGACAACGTCTCAGAGGACGAGCGCCAGAAGATCGAGGAGAAGCTCAAGGCGCTCAAGGACGCCCTGGCCGGCTCCGACATCGACGCGGTGAAGCGCGGCCACGAGGAGCTCCTCGCGGCGAGCCAGGAGTTCGCCCAGCGGCTGTACCAGCAGGCGGCCCAGAGCCAGCAGCAGGAAGGCGCCGCGGCCGGCGGGGCCGGTGGTGCCGGACCGAGCGCGTCCTCGGCCCCGTCCGACGACGAGGTCGCTGACGCCGAGATCGTCGAGGACGACGACCAGGGCGGCGAGCAGAAGGGGGCGTGACCGTGCCCGACCAGCCGTTCACGCCCGGCGACGAGCATGAGGCCGCAGTCTCCGAAGAGGAGGCCGCGGCTTCGGAGCTCGAAGCCGATCTGGCGAAGCTGAGCCAGCTCGAGTCAGAGCGCGACGAGTATCTCGACACGCTCCGGCGCGTCCAGGCCGAGTTCGAGAACTATCGCAAGCGCGTGATCAAAGAGCAGACCGCGCTCGTCGATCGCGCCACGTCGGGCCTCGTCGAGCAACTCCTGCCCGTGCTCGACTCGTTCGAGCTCGCGTTGAAGAACCTCGACGCCGCCGAAAGCGACGACATCGAGAGCGTGCGCAAGGGAGTCGAGCTCGTGTACGCCGAACTGCTCGGCGTCCTCGAGAAGGCGGGCTTGTCGCGCATCGAAGCGGAGGGCAAGCCGTTCGACCCGAACGTCCACGAGGCGGTGATGCAGGAGGATGGCGACGGCGAGCCCATGGTCACCGACGTCCTGCGCACCGGCTACACGCTGAAGGGCCGGGTGCTGCGCCCGGCGATGGTGAAGGTCACGAGGTAACGGGGCCATGGCGCCGCAGCGTGAGTGGTTCGAAACCGATTACTACGAGGTGCTCGGGGTGCCGCCGTCGGCGTCCGAGAAGGACATCTCGCGCGCCTATCGCAAGCTCGCCAAGGAGTACCACCCCGACGCGAACCCGGGGAACAAGGAGGCGGAGGAGAAGTTCAAGAGCGTCGCCGCCGCCTACGACGTGCTCGGCGACGCCGACAAGCGCAAGGAGTACGACGAGGTCCGCCAGATGGTGGCCTCGGGCGTCGGCCCGTTCGGGGGCAGCGGTCCCGGCGGGTTCGGCCCGGGCGGCGGTTTCGGGCCGGGGGGCCCCGAAGGATTCCGCACGTTCCAGTTCGACGAGGGCACCGGCTTCAGCGATCTGCTCGGCGGGCTCTTCGGACGCGGCGGAGGCGGCCGGGGCCGGCGCGGGCGGGGCGCGCGTCAGGCCAGCCCGCAGCGCGGGGCCGACCTCGAGACCGAGCTCCACCTCGACTTCCTGGAAGCGGTGCGTGGCGTCACGACGAGCGTGAGCTTCACCGCCGACGCGGTGTGCTCGGTGTGCCACGGCTCGGGCGCCGAGCCCGGCACCACACCCGACGTCTGCCCGCAGTGCGGCGGCAGCGGCGAGATCCTCGTCGACCAGGGGCCCTTCTCCTTCTCGCAGGTCTGCCCGACGTGCTCCGGACGGGGCACGATCACCAAGACCCCGTGCCACCAGTGCGGCGGCCGGGGCGTCGAGCGCCGTCGGCGTGACGTCAAGGTGCGGATCCCGCCCGGCGTCGACGACGGCCAGCGCATTCGAGTGCCGAGCCGGGGCGCGGCGGGCGCCAACGGCGGGCCACCGGGCGATCTGTTCGTGGTCGTGCACGTGGCGCAGCACCCGATCTTCGGGCGCAAGGGCAAGGACCTCACCGTGCGCGTCCCGATCACGTTCAGCGAGGCCGCGCTGGGCACGCACGTGAAGGTGCCGACGCTCGACAAGCCCGTCACCGTGAAGGTGCCGGCCGGGACGCAGAGCGGCAAAACCGTGAAGGTGCGCGGGCGCGGCATTGACATCGGAAAGGGCAAGCCAGGTGATCTGCTGGTGACGTTCGACGTCGTCGTGCCCAAGAAGGTGGACGGCGCGGCGAAGAAGGCGATCGAGGACCTGGGCGAGGCGCTCACGGAGAACCCGCGTGAGCACCTAGGAGTGTGATGGCGATGGACGACAACGAACGGGCGCTCTACATCATCTCGGTCGCGGCCGAGCTGGCCGGCGTCCATCCGCAGACGCTGCGGATCTACGAGCGCAAGGGCCTCATCGAGCCCCAGCGCACCGAAGGCCGCAGCCGCCGCTACTCCGATCGCGACATCGAGCTGCTCCAGCACATCCAGGAGCTCACCAACGAAGGCGTCGGCCTGGCCGGCGTGAAGCGCATCCTCGAGCTCGAAGCCGCCCTCGTGGTGGCCGAGGACGAGATCGAGCGACTCCGGGCCCAGGTGCGCAAGGCGCGGCGGGATGTCGCCGAAGCCGAGGAGCGGGTGCACCGCGAATACCGCCGCGATCTCGTCCCGGTGAGCAAGGCCGTCGTCCGGGTCCGGCGCAGCTGACGGCGCGGAATAAAGTTGATAGCGATGTTGTCAACTTTGCCAGAAGCTTGACCACCCCGAGGTAGTACCTATGCCACTCGATCCCAACCGATTCACCCGCAAGACGGGAGAAGCCCTCCAGGCGGCCCAGGCCCTGGCGCGGGAGCAGAACCACAGCCAGGTGACGCCCGAGCACGTCCTCGCGGCGCTGCTGAGCCAGGCCGAGGGCGTCGTCCTGCCGGTGCTCGAGCGGCTCGGCGTGTCGTCGAAGGCGGTGCGGGACCGTGTCGACGAGGCGCTGAGCGCCCTGCCCAAGGTCTACGGGCAGACCGCCCAGCAGGCCCAGCTGTCGCAGGACGCGTACGGGATTCTCGAGGCCGCCGACCAGGAGCGCTCCGGCCTCGACGACGACTATCTCTCCACCGAGCACATCCTGCTCGCGATGACCGAGGTCACCGGCGGTGTCGGTGACCTCCTGCGCGGCCTCGGCGTCACCCACGACGCCGTACTCGGCGCGCTCAAGGACGTGCGCGGCAGCCACCGGGTCACGAGCGAGAACCCGGAGGACCAGTACCAGGCGCTCGAGCGGTTCGGACGCGACCTGACCGAGGAAGCCCGCAAGGGCAAGCTCGACCCGGTCATCGGGCGCGACGAGGAGATCCGCCGCGTCATCCAGGTGCTGAGCCGCCGCACGAAGAACAACCCCGTCCTCATCGGCGAGCCCGGCGTCGGCAAGACCGCCATCGTCGAAGGTCTCGCGCGCCGCATCGTCGAAGGTGACGTGCCCGAAGGCCTGCGCAACAAGCGCATCGTCGCCCTCGACATCGGGTCGATGGTCGCCGGGTCGAAGTACCGCGGCGAGTTCGAGGAGCGGTTCAAGGCGGTGCTGAAGGAGATCGCCGACGCCGAGGGCGAGATCGTCAGCTTCATCGACGAGCTCCACACGATCGTCGGCGCCGGCGGCGCCGAGGGTGCGGTCGACGCCGGCAACATGATCAAGCCGATGCTCGCCCGGGGCGAGCTGAGGCTGATCGGCGCGACCACGCTCGACGAATACCGCAAGCACATCGAGAAGGACGCCGCCCTCGAGCGACGGTTCCAGCCCGTGTACGTGGGCGAGCCGACCGTCGACGACACGATCGCGATCCTTCGCGGGCTCAAGGAGCGTTACGAGGTCCACCACGGTGTCCGCATCCAGGACGCTGCCCTCGTCGCCGCGGCCGTGCTGTCGCAGCGGTACGTCACCGGTCGTCAACTCCCCGACAAGGCGATCGACTTGGTCGACGAGGCCGCATCGCGGCTGCGCATCGAGATCGACTCGATGCCGTTCGAGGTCGACGTGGTCGAACGTCGGATCCGGCAGCTCGAGATCGAGAGGGCCGCGCTCGCCAAGGAGACCGACGACGTCTCGAAGCAGCGCCTGCAGGCGCTCGAGGCCGAGCTGGCCGAGCTGGCCGAGCAGCGGTCGGCGATGGTCGCCCACTGGGAGAACGAGAAGCGCGCCATCACCGAGATCCGTGATCTCAAAGAGCAGCTCGAGAATGCCCGCAACGAGGCCGAGCGCGCCGAGCGTGAGGGCGACCTGGAGCGGGCGGCGCAGCTCCGTTACGGGACCATGCGCGACCTCGAGGCCGAGATCGAGGAGAAGACGGCGCGCCTCGACGAGCTGCAGGGCGACCAGCAGATGCTCAAGGAAGAGGTCGACGAGGAGGACGTCGCCGAGATCGTCTCCAAGTGGACGGGCATCCCCGTGACGCGCCTCATGGAGGGCGAGATGCAGAAGCTCGTCCGCCTCGAGGAGGTGCTGCACGAGCGCGTCATCGGCCAGGACGACGCCGTGCGAGCGGTCGCGAACGCGATCCGCCGTTCGCGTGCCGGCTTGTCCGATCCGAACCGTCCGATCGGCTCGTTCCTGTTCCTCGGCCCGACGGGCGTGGGCAAGACCGAGCTGGCGCGCTCGCTCGCCGACTTCCTGTTCGACGACGAGCACGCCATGGTTCGCATCGACATGTCGGAGTATCAGGAGAAGCACAACGTGTCGCGCCTCGTCGGCGCGCCTCCCGGCTACGTCGGCTACGAGGAGGGGGGCCAGCTGACCGAGGCCGTGCGCCGGCGGCCGTACGCGGTCATCCTCCTCGACGAGATCGAGAAGGCGCACTCCGACGTGTTCAACCTGCTGCTCCAGATCATGGACGACGGCCGCCTGACCGACGGCCAGGGTCGCACGGTCGACTTCACGAACACCGTGCTCATCATGACGAGCAATCTCGGCGGCGGCGCCGACGAGGCCACGGTGCTCGCGGCGATGCGCGTGCACTTCAAGCCCGAGTTCCTGAACCGCGTCGATGAGATCGTGGTGTTCCACCGGCTCGACGAGCGCCACATCGAGCAGATCGTGGGGCTGCAGCTCGCGCGGCTCGAGCAGCGGCTGGCTGAGCGCAACCTGCGCCTGTCGATGACCGACGAGGCCAAGGCGCACGTTGCCCGGGTGGGCTACGACCCCGACTTCGGGGCTCGGCCGTTGAAGCGGGTGCTCCAGCGCGAGGTGGCCGACCCGATCGCGCTCGAGCTGCTCCAGGGCGAGTTCCGCGACGGCGACACGATCGTCGTCGACGCCTCGCCCGACGGCCTCGTCTTCACCAAGGGCGAGCCCGCCCGCGTCAGTTAGGGAGCGACAGGTTGCCCGACGGCCGGACGAGCTCCGGCCGGAGGACGCCACCTGGCACCGTGAACGATGTGTCGCCGGGCCTGAAGATGGTCGCATCGACCTCGCCCGGCGCGAGCGGCGTCTCGTAACGCCTGACCGCGCCCCGCTCGGTCCCGTCGGGGAGAACGACCCATCCGCCGACGTACCGGCCGTCGGCGAAGTCGTCGGTTGCCCGGTACAGGCCGGCGGGAGCGTCGTGCCTTCGAGCCGTGACGCTCAGCGGCTCGTATCCGGGACGCGTGAACGACCCCGTCACGATGCCGCGCCCGAACTTCGCGTCGAGGGTTGCACCGCCCTCGTTGCTGAGGAGCGCGGAATCGCTCCGGCGCGTCCCGTCCACCCAGTCGACGCTGGACGCACCGTCGGTCACGTACGCGAGCGAGTCGCCCGTCGGGCCGACCACGATGGCCACGTACGCGTCCGAACCGGCCACCGTGCCGACGAAGCTGTCGGTGACGGTCTCGGGCTCGGCGGCCTTGTCGTTGCCGTTGTCGCTGCACCCGGCGACGGCCACCGCGAGCAGCACCGTTGCGAGCGCGAATCGGGCCGCTCTCCTCATGTCTCCTCTACACCGCAGCCGCCCGCCGGGTTCCGGCGTTGTGGCCGGGCCCGAAACCGGGTAGGACGACGCTTATGGAGCGCGACGAGGTGCCCGAGGCCGACGCATACGAGCAGGACCAGGACGCATTCCCCGAGGCCGACGACGACGAGGTCGAGCTCGATCGGGTGAGCGACGATCCCGAGGCGCCCGAGGCCGACGCCGTCGAGCAGGCCCAAGCGGTCCCCGACGAGGACGAGGAGCGCGACTAGACAGGTCGGGCTTGGCGGACGCTCCCATTACCGAGACCGAACGGTGGTTCTTGAAGCGCGGGCTGCCGCACTTCATCGCCGACTACAGCCCGACGCGCGACGTCCTGACTCGAGCCGTGCCGCTCCTCACGCTGATCTTCCTCTTCGAGGTCGCCAACGCGCCCAAGCGCGAGTTCCCGATCTGGCTCGACATCGTCGCCGTCGCAGTCGGGTTCGGCATCCTGTTGGGCGCGTGGATGCTGGCGAACCGCATCCGCGGGAGGCCGCTCCTCGCCCGCCCCGTCGACGTCGGCGTCTTCGAGATTGCCGTGTTCGTGCTCGCGCCACCGGCGATCCCGCTCATCTTCGGCGGTCAGTGGCGGTCCGCTCTCGCCACGGCGCTCGGCAACGTGCTGCTGCTCGCCGTGATCTTCCTCGGGACGAGCTACGGGGTCGTTCCCCTGACGCGGTGGGCGGGCAGCCGCACGATCCGGGAGCTCGAGCAGGTGATGAGCCTGCTGGTGCGAGCGCTGCCGCTCCTGATCTTGTTCATCACGTTCATCTTCCTGCAGAACGAGGCGTGGCAGATCACCGCCGACCTGCACGGGCCGTACTACGGGATCGTGCTCGGCGTGTTCGTCGCCATCGGTGTGGGCTTCTCGGTGATCAGGCTGCCGCGACAGATCGGCGAGCTGTCCGACTTCGAGTCGTGGGACGTCGTGGTCGGCCGAGTCGAGAGCACGCCGGCGCAGGCGCTGGTCCGGGAGGTGCCCGAACGGCACGCCGCCGCCCCGCCGCTCACGAAACGGCAGTGGGGCAACGTAGCGCTCGTCTTCTTGTTCAGCCAGTTCCTTCAGGTCTTGCTCGTCTGCGTGCTGGTCTTCGTCTTCCTCCTCGCGTTCGGCGCGCTGGTCGTCACCGAGCCGGTCGCTCGGGGGTTCATCGACTCGCAGCCGCACGTCCTCGCGAGCCTCGACCTGTGGGGGCGGCACCTCGTCATCACCGAGGAGCTGCTCCGGGTGACCGGATTCCTCACCGTGTTCTCGGGCCTGTACTTCGCGGTCACCGCCCAGACCGACGAGACGTATCGCCGCGAGTTCATCGGAGAGATCCTCGACGAGATGCGGCGATCGCTCGCCGTCCGGGCGGTCTATCTCGAAGCGCGGAAGCCCAGCGCCGCGACGGCGGCGGGGTAGTACGATCTCGTCAACGTGATCGCAGTCGCGACCGTTGTGAGGCACGCGTGCCCGGCACGGTGATCGTCGGTACCCAGTGGGGCGACGAGGGCAAGGGCCGCTTCACCGACTACCTCGCCAAAGAGAGCGAGTTGGTTGTCCGCTACCAGGGCGGACACAACGCCGGGCACACCATCGTCGTGGACGGCGACGTCTTCGCGCTCCAGCTCGTTCCCAGCGGTGTGCTGTACGACTACGTCACGCCCGTCATCGGCAACGGGGTCGTCATCGACCCGGCCGTGCTCGTCGACGAGCTGGACATGCTCGAGCGCAAGGGCCTCGACACCCGGCGGCTGCGGGTCTCCGGCAACGCGCACCTGATCATGCCGTACCACCAGGAGCTCGACCGCGTGACCGAGCGCTACCTGGGCAAGAACAAGCTGGGAACTACCAAGCGCGGGATCGGCCCCGCGTACGCAGACAAGGCGCTCCGGGTGGGGCTGCGGGTGCAGGACCTGCTCGACGCCAAGATCTTCCGCCAGAAGCTCGATCTCGTCCTGCGGGAGAAGAACGGCGTCCTTGCCAAGGTGTACAACCGGCTGCCGCTCGACGCCGACGAGATCTGCGAGCGGTACCTCGGGCTGGTCCCGCGCCTCGAGCCGCTCATCGCCGATACCGTCCATCTCGTCCACGACGCCCTGGACGTCGGGCAGCGCGTCTTGTTCGAGGGCGCGCAGGCCACGTACCTCGACCTCGACCATGGCACGTATCCGTTCGTCACCTCCAGCAACCCGGTGGCTGGTGGCGTGTGCACCGGCGCCGGCGTCGGCCCACGGGCGATCGACCGCATCGTCGGCGTCACCAAGGGATACGTCACGCGCGTCGGCAGCGGACCGCTCCCGACCGAGCTGCACGAAGGCGACGCCGACGGCGACCTCCTCGTCGAGCGCGGTGGCGAGTACGGCACCAACACCGGCCGCCGCCGCCGTCCGGGCTGGCTCGACGCAGTCATGCTCCGCCACGCTGTTCGCCTCAACACGTGCACCGAGATCGCGATCACGAAGCTCGACGTGCTCTCCCCGTTCCCGGAGGTCAAGGTGTGCGTCGCCTACGAGGGCGACGACGGCACCCGGTACGAGCACGTGCCGTACCACCAGTCGGTCCTGCACAAGGTGCGCCCCGTGTACGAGACGGTGCCGGGATGGGGGTCGGAGATCGACGGCGCCGCCCGCATCGAAGACCTGCCCGGCGCGGCGCGTGACTACGTTCGCTTCGTCGAGGAGCTCGCCGGCGTCCCGGTGAGCTTTGTGTCGGTCGGCCCCGGACGCGAGCAGACCGTCGTGCTGCCGCGGGCAGCCTGAGTGCGCGTCCTGGTCCTCGGCGGCGACGGGCGCGCCCACGCGCTGGCGTGGGCGCTCGACAACTCGGACTCGGTGGACGACGTGGTCGCGGCACCCGGCAATCCCGGGATCGCGGCGATGGGCAAGCGGTGCATCCCTGTCGACGCCAACGATCCCGCCGCCGTGGCTCGCCTCGCCGGCGAGGCGGCGCCCGACCTCGTCGTCGTCAGCCCCGAGGAGCCGCTCGTGCACGGCGTCGCCGACGCGCTGCGGGCCCACGGGACGCTCGTCTTCGGCCCCGGCGCCGACGGCGCTCGCCTGGAGGGCTCCAAGGCCTGGATGAAAGCGGTGCTGGCGGAGGCTGGTGTGCCGACGGCGCGCCACGCCTCCTTTACGGCTGACCAGGAGGACGACGCGCTCACCTTCCTGGAGCGCCTGCCGGGCCTCTACGTCGTGAAGACCGACGGGCTCGCCGCCGGGAAAGGCGTGATCGTCACGGAGTCGATCGACGATGCGCGCGACGCCGTGCGCTCCTACCTCTCGGGCCACGCGTTCGGCGAGGCGGGCCGGACGTGCGTCATCGAAGAGGGCCTGACCGGACCGGAGCTGTCGTTGCTCGTCGTGTGCAATGGCTCCACGGACGGGTGGCCGTTGGCGCCGGCACAGGACTTCAAGCGCATCGGTGACGGAGACCGCGGGCCGAACACGGGCGGGATGGGCGCGTACTCACCGGTTCCGATTGCCGGCTCCGACGTCGTCGCCGAGGTGATGGAGCGCGCGGTCGGGCCGACGTTGCACGCGCTGGCGGCGCGGGCCATCAACTACCACGGCGTCCTGTACGCAGGGCTCATGCTCACGCCCGACGGGCTCAAGGTGCTCGAGTACAACGTGCGTTTCGGCGACCCCGAGGCCCAGGCCGTGCTTCCGCGGCTCGCGAGCGACGTCGGGCGGCTCTGCTACGACGCGGCCGCAGGCAGCGCGAACCTCGACCCGAAGTTCCGGGAGGACGCCTGCGTGACGGTTGTATTGGCGACGGAGGGCTACCCGGCGTCGCCGCGCACGGGCGACTTCATTGACGGCATCGACGCCGCCGAGCAGCTGACCGGGGTGACGGTGTTCCACGCCGGTACGAAGCAGGTCGAGGGGCGACTCATGACCGCCGGCGGCCGCGTGCTCGACGTCACGGCACTCGCGCCGACCCTCGCCGGGGCGCGCGGGCGCGCGTACGAGGCTGCCGGCCGCATCTCGTGGCCCGGCGTGCAGTACCGGCGGGACATCGCGGCTGCGGCCGTAGAATCAGGAGGGAAGGAGCCCGCTTGATCCCCCGGTACGCCCTGCCCGAGATGGCCGAGCTGTTCACCGACGAGGCGCGGCTCGCCACGTGGCTCGACGTCGAGCTCCTCGCGGTGGAGGCGTGGGCAAAGCTCGGCGTGATCCCGCCAGCCGACGCCGAGGCGATCCGCAGCCGGGCGTCGGTCACGCCCGCCGCGGTCGAGGAGCGCGAGCGCGTCACCGACCACGACGTCGCTGCTTTCGTCGACGTGGTCCAGGAATCCGTCGGGTTTCCCGCCGGCGCGTGGGTGCACCACGGTCTGACGTCGAGCGACGTCGTCGACACCGCCCTGTCGGTCACACTCGTCCGGGCGTGCGATCTGCTGCTCGAGGCGGTCGACGATCTCGAGCGGGCCGTGGCGGCACGGGCCCGGGAGTTCCGTGACACACCGATGGCCGGGCGCACGCACGGCGTCCACGCCGAGCCGACGACGTTCGGGGCCAAGCTCGCCCTGTGGGCGCTCCAGCTCCGCCGCGACCGCGACCGCCTCCGGCGGGCACGCGACACCGTCGCGGTCGGCAAGCTCTCCGGCGTGGTCGGGACGTATTCGAACGTCGACCCCGAGGTGGAAGCGTTCGTCTGCGAGCGATTGGGGCTGGCGCCGACGCCTGCGACCCAGGTCGTCGCCCGTGACCGTCACGCCGAGTTCCTCTATGCGTGTGCGACCGTGGGCGCGTCGGTCGAGAGCTTCGCCCTCGAGATCCGCCACCTCCAGCGCACGGAGGTCCGCGAGGTCGAGGAACCGTTCCGGGAGGGCACACAAAAGGGCTCGAGCGCGATGCCGCACAAGCGCAACCCGTGGCGGTGTGAGCAGCTGTGCGGCTTGGCGCGCGTGTTGCGCGCCAACCTCCAAGCCGGCCTCGAGGACATCGCGCTCTGGCACGAGCGCGACATCTCGCATTCCTCGGTCGAGCGCATCGTGCTCTCCGACTCGGCGCAGCTCGCGTACTACGTGCTGGTGCAGTTCAGAAGGATCGCCGACGGGATGCGCGTGCATCCAGACCGCATGCTCGAAAATCTCGACTCGTCGTACGGGCTCGTGTTCAGCCAGCCGGTGCTCCTCGCATTGGTGGACGCCGGGTGTACGCGCGACGACGCGTATCGGATCGTGCAGCGCGCCGCGACCCGCACGTGGGAAGAGCGACGCCCGTTCCGTTCCGTGCTCGACGAAGACCCGGACGTGCGCGCCACGCTGTCGCCCGGTCGCCTCGACGAATGCTTCGAGCTACGCCGTGCCCTGGCCCATGCCGGCCGTGCGGTTGACGCTCTGGACGCACAGACCCCGCGTCCGTGACTGGGATCGCGCTGCCGCACGCGTACACGGGCAAGGTCCGCGACCTCTACGACGTGGACCACGACCGCATGCTGATCGTCGCGTCCGATCGCATCTCCGTGTTCGACGTCGTGCTCGACGACCTCGTACCCGACAAGGGCCGGACACTCACCGCGCTGTCGACGTATTGGTTCGAGGAGACCGCCGATGTCGCGCCCAACCACTTGATCTCCTCGGACCCGACCGACTTCCCCGAGACGGCCGGATCAGACGTCGCGGGCCGGGCGATGCTCGTGCGCGCGACCCAGCCCGTCCGGCTCGAGTGCATCGGCCGCGGGTACTTGTTCGGCTCGGCATGGTCCGAGTACGAGGAGCGGGGCACGATCTATGGGAGCGCGATGCCGTCCGGTCTGCGGCAGGCCGAACGCCTTCCGGCGCCGATCTTCACGGCAACGACCAAGGCTGAGGCCGGCCACGACGAGCCGCTCACGGACGCCGCCGCCGCCGAGCTCGTCGGCGGCGAACTGTTCGAGCAGATCCGCGACGTCACTCTGCGCGTGTACGACTTCGGCGCCGCGCGGGCTGAGGAACGCGGCCTCATCCTCGCCGACACGAAGCTCGAGTTCGGGATCCTCGACGGCGCGCTCCTCGTGATCGACGAGATGCTCACCCCCGACTCGTCTCGCTACTGGCCCGCCGAGGAGTACCGCGTGGGCACGTCGCCGCCGAGCTTCGACAAGCAGTACGTGCGCGACCACTACCTCGGCACCGACTGGGACCACACGCCGCCGGCGCCACACCTCCCCCCGGAGGTGATCGAGGGCACGCGTTCCCGCTATGTCGAGGCGTACGAGCTGCTCACCGGGCGCAGCTTCGACGAATGGCACCGTCCCGACGAACCCGGTTCCGACGAGAGCCGCCAGTACGATTGACCGCATGAGGTTCGAGGCGCGCGTCGAGATCACGCACCTCCCCGGGATCGCCGACCCGCAAGGGGCGACCGTCGAGCGTTCGCTCCCCGCGCTCGGCTACGACAACGTCTCGAACGTTCGCATCGGCAAGAGCATCCGGCTCGTGATCGACGGCGCCGACGAACCCTCCGCACGCGCACAGGTCGACGAGATGTGCCACCGGCTCCTCGCCAATCCCGTCATCGAGGCGTACGAGATCGAGCTCTCCGAGCTCGCGTCGACCTGAGGCGATGAGCGTGCGCGTCGGGATCGTCGTCTTCCCGGGCACGAACTGCGAGCTCGACGTCGCGTGGGCGGTCGAGCAGCTCGGCGGTACCCCGGAGACGCTCTGGCACGCTGACGCCGAGCTCTGCGGCGCCGACGCCGTGGTCGTCCCGGGCGGGTTCGCTCACGGCGACTACCTGCGCACGGGTGCAATCGCACGATTCTCGCCCGTCATGGAAGCGGTCGAGAGGTTCGCGGCGGCCGGTGGTCCGGTCGTGGGGATCTGCAACGGCTTCCAGGTTCTCACCGAGGCCGGCTTGCTGCCGGGCGCCCTCCAGAAGAACGCGGGTCTCGGCTTCCTGTGCGAGACCGTCGAGTGCCGCGTCGAGACGAGCCGCAGCCCCCTGACCGCGCTCGCCGAGCCCGGGCGCGTGCTCCGCCTCCCCATCAATCACTTCGAGGGCAGCTACGTGTGCGACGAGACCACGCACCGTCGTCTGCGTGACGACGATCGGATCGTGCTGCGCTACGTGCGCAACCCGAACGGCAGCCTCGACGACATCGCCGGGATCTGCAGCGAGCAGCGCAACGTCGTCGCGCTCATGCCCCATCCCGAACGCGCGTCCGACGCCCTCCTCGGCTCGACGGACGGCGTGGTGCTGCTCCGTTCGCTGCTGACCAGCGCGTCGGAAGGCGCCGCGGTCGCCTAGCTCCCGCGGCCGATCCCAGCCTTCCGGAGCACGTCGGGCGTGACGCCGAGCTCGCGCCACGCGGCGTACGAGATGCCCTTGCGCTCGGCGTAGCCCTTGGCGACTTTCACGAAGTCGCGTTCGAGGCCCGTCAGGTCGTCGGCGGCGTCGATCCGGTCGAGCTCGCGCTCGAGGTCCATGCGCTCCTGGACGAGTTGCAGCCGGTGGAGTGGCGCGGCGTCCGCGAGCTCGGATTCGACCGCCTTCAGGCGCTTCTCGATCGACGCCGGCGTGCGCGGCCGGCCCCGACGGGGACGGTTCTGGTCGAGCGCCTCGAGGTAGGCCCGCACGGCCCGCCCCTCGGCCCGGCCCTGCGCCAGCGCCCGCTTGTGCTCGGCGGTCATCGTGCTCTTTCGAGCTGCGGCCATTCGGCGACCCCTCCTTTTACGATTTCACGCGCAGTCTATTTCGGAATTGGGCTCGGCTCCATTTCGCGTCCTCAGAGCGCCGATAACCTCGACCGCATGGAGCCCGCGCATCGTCAGCTCGGCCTGAGTGACGACGAGCTCACGTCGATCGTCGAGCTGCTCGGCCGCGACCCCACCGACGTGGAGCTGGCGATGTTCGCCGTCATGTGGTCGGAGCACTGCTCGTACAAGTCGTCGCGGGCGCATCTGCGGCGCCTGCCGACGGACGCGCCGTGGGTGCTCGTCGGTCCGGGGGAGGGCGCGGGGGTGATCGACGTCGGCGACGGGCTCGCGGTGGCGGTGCGGATCGAGAGCCACAACCACCCGTCCGCCGTCGAGCCCTACCAGGGCGCGGCGACGGGCGTCGGCGGCATCATCCGCGACGTCTTCTCCATGGGCGCGCGCCCGATCGCGCTCATGGACCCGCTCCGCTTCGGTCCGCTCGATGACGTCCGCACGCGGTACCTGTTCGAGGGCGTGGTGTCGGGGATCAGTGGCTACGGCAACGCGGTCGGCGTCCCCACTGTCGGCGGCGAAGTCGTCTTCGACGACTGCTACCGCGAGAACCCGCTTGTCAACGTGATGTGCCTCGGGCTGCTCCCGCAGGATCGTCTCGTGCTCGCCCGGGCGAGCGGCGAGGGCAACCTCGCGGTGCTGTTGGGTTCGTCCACGGGCCGCGACGGGATCGGCGGTGCGAGCGTGCTCGCGTCGGCCGGCTTCGAGCAGGGCGCGGAGGCGAAGCGCCCGTCGGTCCAGGTCGGCGATCCGCTCGAGGAGAAGAAGCTCATCGAGGCGTGCCTGGCACTGCTCGACGCCGGCCTCGCCGTCGGCGTGCAGGATCTCGGCGCCGCCGGGCTGTCGTGCGCGGCGTCGGAGACGGCGGCGAAAGCCGGGGCGGGAATGGACGTCGACGTCGCGCGTGTGCCTCGCCGTGAGCCGGGCATGAGCGCGGTCGAGGTCATGACATCCGAGAGCCAGGAGCGGATGCTCGTGATCGTCCAGCCCGACGACCTCGCCGAGGTGTTGGGGCTGTGCGAGCGGTGGGAGATCGACGCGGCCGTGGTCGGCCGGGTGACCGACAGCCGGCGTTTCCGCGTGTTCGACGGCCTCTTCGACGCAGCCGGGGAGCCGGAGGCGCTCGCGGACGTCCCGGTCGAGAGCCTGGGCGACGGACCCCTGTACGACCGGCCGCGGGAACGTCCCGCCGGCCAGGACGCGCTGCAGGCCGCCGACCCGGCGCCGGAGATGGCGGCCCGATTCCCGGCCGGCGCCGACCTCTCGGGTGAGCTGCTGGCGCTCCTCGCCACGCCGACCGTCGCCGACAAGTCATGGGTCTGGCGCCAGTACGACCACCAGCTGTTCCTCAACACGGTCGCCGGTCCCGGCGCCGACGCCGCCGTGCTGCGGCTCAAGGACACGGACCGCGCCCTCGCGGTGAGCACCGACGGCAAGGGCCGGTTCTGCCGGCTCGATCCCCGCACCGGCGCTCGGCTCGCAATGCTGGAGGCGGCTCGCAACGTCGCCTGCGTCGGGGCCCGACCCGTCGCGGTCGTCAACTGCCTGAACTTCGGCAACCCCGAGCATCCTGAGGTGATGTGGCAGTTCGCCGAGGTGATCGACGGCATGAGCGAGGCGTGTGCCGCCCTCGAGATCCCGGTGATCGGTGGCAACGTGAGCTTCTACAACGAGTCGCAAGGCCGCGATATCGACCCGACCCCGGTCATGGGGCTGCTCGGCGTGATCGACGAGCTCGACGACCGCCCGCCGCCGGCCGCGCTCGCCGACGGCCGGCGCATCGTCGTGCTCGGCAAGACGGCGACGGAGCTGGGCGGGTCCGAGTGGGCCGCGGTCCTGCACGGCCTCGACGGCGGGATGCCACCGCGCGCCGACCTCGACGCTGCTCGCTCCGTGCACGAGCTGGTGCGTGCGCTCGTGGCGGGTGGCCTCGTCGACGGCGTGCACGACTGCGCCGACGGCGGGTTTGCGATCGCGCTGGCCGAGATGGCGATCGCGGGCGAGTGCGGCTTCGACGTCGCGATCGGCGGCGCGCTCGAGTGCTTCTCCGAGTCGGCGTCGCGCGTCGTCTGCTCGGTCGATCCGGTGCTCGTGGACGAGGTGCTGTCGCGTGCGAGCTCGGCCGGTGTTCTGGCCGCCGACGTCGGCGAAGCTCGCGGAGATCGACTCGTTGCGCACGACGCCTTCGACGTACCACTCGCCGACGCCACCCACGCCTGGCGCGACGCCATCCCGAACGCGTTGGGCGCCACGATGCGTACCTGACCCGGAACTATTCCGGGTGAGGTACGCATCGGCTACGGCCGCCGCGACTCCAGCGCGGTGAGGAAGTCATCGGGGACGCGGAGGTCGCCGCGGCCGGTCCCGACCGACAGACCCGGCTTGTTGTCGCCGTGGTAGTCGGAGCCGCCCGTCGGCGCGAGCCCGTGGCGCCGCGCCAGCTCGTGCAGCGGCGCCCGTTCCTCGGGGAGATACGCGCCGTACTCGCACTCGAGCCCGTCGAGCCCGGCGTCGGCCAGCTCACCGACGAACGCGTCCAGCTCCACATCGTCCAGCCCCAGCGAGCCCGGGTGCGCGATCGCGCACGCCCCACCCGACGCGTGCGTCAGCTCGATCGCGTCCTCAGGCTCGAGGCGGTCGCGCTCGAAGTACGCCGGACGGCCCTTGCCCAGCCACACGTCGAACGCCTCCTGGATCGACGACACGTGGCCTGCCTCCATCAGCACGCGCGCGATGTGCGGACGCCCGACCGACCCCGGTCCCGCCTGCGCCTGGACCGCCTCGACCGTGATCGGGACGCCGCGTTCGTTCAGCGCGTCGACGATCTGCACGTTGCGTTCGTTGCGGGCCTCCTGGAGCGCAGCCAGCCGGTCGCGCAACTCGCCCGGCGCATCGTCGACGAAGAAGACGAGCAGGTGCATGGTCCCCGGTGCCCGTCCCGACAGCTCACACGAGATCTCGCACCCCGGGACCAGCCGCAACGACTGGGCCTCGGCGGCGGCGCGGGCTTCGGGGAGGTGGTCGAGGGTGTCGTGATCGGTCAGGGCCAGCGCCGCCAGACCCGCCTCGCCGGCGAGCTGGACGACCCGCGTCGGCGAGTCGGTGCCGTCCGACATCGTCGAGTGGCTGTGCAGGTCGATCACGAGCGCGCTTCCGCCGCTTCGTGGCGCGGAGCCGGCCCGGTCAGCCCGACGCTCTCGAGGTACTCGAGCACCTGGGCGGCCGACGCGGAGGAGTCGCGATCGTGCGTGACCACCCGCACCTCGGGTGCGGTCGGCGGCTCGTACGGATCCGACACACCCGTGAACTCGGGGATCTCACCCGCGCGCGCCCTCTCGTACAGCCCCTTGACGTCGCGTTCCTCGCACACCTCGATCGGTGTATCGACGAACACCTCGACGAACCGGTCGATCTTCCCGCGGACCTCGTCGCGCACCGCGCGGTAGGGCGAGATCGCCGCCGTCACGGCTACCACGCCGTTGCGGGCGAGCAGCGCCGCGACCCAGCCGATGCGCCGGATGTTCGTGTCGCGATCCGCCTTCGAGAAGCCGAGGCCGGCGGACAGGTTCTCGCGCACCTCGTCGCCGTCGAGCAGCTCGACACGATGCCGACGCCGGCGGAGCTCTTCCACCACGGCGGCGGCGATCGTGCTCTTCCCCGAGCCCGACAGCCCGGTGAACCACAAGCAGAAGCCCGTGTTCGCCACGAATGGAAGTTACCGGAGCGCGCACATCGGTACGGCATACTTGTAGCGAGATGGAGCAGCGTCTCGGTCACGCGTGCGGTGTCTTCGGTGTCTACGCCCCCGGGCAACCGGTGGCTCACCTCGCCTACCTGGGTCTCTTCGCGCTCCAGCATCGGGGCCAGGAGTCGGCCGGCATCGCCGTCAGCGACGGCGAGACGATCACCGTCGTCAAGGACATGGGCCTCGTGACCCAGGTGTTCGACGAGCGTCGCCTCGCCCCCCTCGACGGCCACCTCGCGATCGGCCACAACCGGTACTCGACCACCGGGTCCAGCAGCTGGCGCAACGCCCAGCCCGTCTACCGCTCGGTCGGTGACGCCGGCTTCGCCCTCGGCCACAACGGCAACCTCACGAACACGGTGCAGCTGGCCGAGCGCATCGGGATGCTCCCCGGCATGACGGCGCCCGAGTTCGACCTCGACTCGACCACGGACTCCGCGCTCGTCGCCGAGCTCGTCGCCCAGGAGTACTCGCCCTCGCCGAGATCCGATGGTCGTGACCTCGAGGTCGCGCTCGAGCTGGTGTTGCCGCGCCTCGAAGGCGGCTTCTCCTTCGTGCTCATGGACGACGCCCGTCTCATCGGCGTCCGCGACCCCCACGGCTTCTGGCCGCTCACGCTGGGCCGGATCGCGGGCGGATGGGTGCTCGCCAGCGAGAGCGCAGCCCTCGACATCGTGGGCGCGCACTACGTGCGCGACGTCGAGCCGGGCGAGATGGTCGCCATCGACGCGTCGGGCTTGCGTACGCACCACTTCGCCGAGCCGTCGCCGAAGCTCTGCTTGTTCGAGTTCGTGTACTTCTCCCGGCCCGACACCAACCTCTACGGGCAGAGCGTGCACGCGGCCCGCCAGCGGATGGGCGAGGAGCTCGCCCGTCAGGCGCCGGTCGACGCCGACATGGTGATGCCGGTGCCCGAGTCCGGCATCCCCGCCGCGCAGGGGTTCGCGCGCGCCTCGGGCATCCCGTACGGCGACGGCGTCGTGAAGAACCGCTACATCGGGCGGACGTTCATCGCGCCGACACCGGAGACGCGCGCGGCGGGCGTCAGGCTCAAGCTGAACCCGATCAGGGAGAACATCGCCGGGAAGCGCCTCGTGGTCGTCGACGACTCGATCGTGCGCGGCACGACGCAGCTCACGCTCACCCGGATGCTCCGCGAGGCGGGGGCGGCGGAGGTGCACCTGCGCGTGACGTCGCCGCCCTACCGCTGGCCGTGCTTCTACGGCATGGACACCGGCCGCCGTCCCGAGCTCGTCGCCGCCGACCTGGAGGTCGGGGAGATCCGCGAGTACCTCGGGGTCGACTCGCTCGCCTATCTCGACCTCGATCGCCTCGTCGCCGCCACCGGATCCAACGCGGAGTCGTTCTGCACCGCGTGCCTCAGCGGCGTGTATCCCGTCCCTGTGCCCGACGCCGACACCAAGCTCGCGCTCGAGGAGGAGAAGGTCCGAACGCCCGGGGCTGCACCCGAGGCACCCGCCCGCGTCGAGCCGTGACCCGGCGCGACCGGGAGCCCAATCCGCTCACCTACACCGACGCCGGTGTCGATACCGCCGCCGGCGAGAAGGCCGTCGAGCTCATCAAGGAGCACGTCCGGTCGACGTTTCGTCCCGAGGTGATTGGCGACGTCGGCGGATTCGGTGGGCTGTTCGCGTTCCCGAGCGAGCGGTTCCGCGATCCGGTGCTCGTCGCGTCCACCGACGGAGTGGGCACCAAGGCCGTCGTCGCCCAGCTCACGGGCCGGTACCGCACGATCGGTGTCGACTGCGTCGCGATGTCCGTCGACGACGTCGCCGCCAACGGCGCCGAGCCGCTCTTCTTCCTCGACTACATCTCGGTCGGCAAGCTCGTCCCGGAGATGGTCGACGAGATCGTCGCCGGCGTCGCCGAAGGGTGCCGTCGGGCCGGGTGCGCGCTGCTGGGCGGCGAGATGTCCGAGCACGGTGGGGTCATGGAGCCCGGCGAGTTCGACCTCGTCGGGTTCGCCGTCGGCGTGGTGGAGCGGTCGCGGGTCCTCCCTGCGAACGTGCGTCCGGGCGACGCCATCGTCGGGTTCGCCAGCGGCGGGTTGCGCTGCAACGGGTACTCGCTCGCCCGGCGCGCGCTCCTCGACGTCGACGGGCGCGACCTCGACGGCCCGGCGTGGAAAGGCGCGCGCCAGGCGCTCGCCGACGAGCTCCTCAAACCGAGCGTCGTGTACGCGCCCTCGATGCTGGAGCTGCGGCACCACGTCGACATCCACGCGTACGCGCACGTCACCGGCGGAGGTATCCCCGGCAACCTCGCCCGCGTCCTGCCCGACGACTGCGACGCGGTCGTGCGCCGGGATTCGTGGGAGCGGCCCAGGATCTTCGCCGAGGTCCAGGCGGCGGGCTCCGTCGCCGACGCCGAGATGGAAGAGGTCTTCAACCTCGGGCTCGGGATGCTGGCGGTCGTGCCCGGCGACGCCGTGCACCCGGCCCTCGACGCGGTTCGGACCGCCGGCCATGAGGGGTGGCTCGTCGGCGAGATCAGGGACGGGAGAGGCAAAGCGCTCCTGGAGTGACTCCCCGGACGAGGGGGCACAGATCGGGACGAATAACTAGTCCCATCGCGCTGGACATTTGGTCCCGATGGGCTATCCCCTCCGGATACTTCGCAGGCTACCCTCATGGCACGATTCGGACACGGACAAATCGGGTAGGTCGCACAAAGTGGGGCCTCCAGGACGCCGAGGCTCCGGACCGCACACGGGCAGGGAACGCGAGCGACAGTGAGGAGCCAGCAATGGCGATGGATGCGAGTTCCGAGCATGAGGCCCTTCTCACCCCGTCAGAGGTGGCCGCAATGTTCAGGGTCAATCCCAAGACGGTCACCCGCTGGGCCCGGGCCGGGAAGATCTCGGCCATCCGGACCCTCGGCGGGCACCGGCGCTTCCGGGCGTCGGAGATCCGTCGGTTCTTGGAGCAAGTCGAGGAAGGCTCGGAGCTCTGAGTTTCCGCTACTGATCACAACGACCCGGGCCTACGGGCCCGGGTCGTTTTCTTTGGCGCCTGTTTCCGGCGCGCTGGCTGTGGCCGGGGACGGCGTCGATCCGTCGACCCCACGCTTTTCAGGCGTGTGCTCTGCCAACTGAGCTACCCGGCCGTGAGCGGGCCGCCCCTGCGACTCGCCGGCGGTCCTGACGGGATTTGAACCCGCGAGCTCCGCCTTGACAGGGCGGCGTGCTAACCAGACTGCACCACAGGACCTTGTTCGGCGCCCGACGTTCACACCGCCAGCGCCGGTGCCCCCAGGGGAATTCGAATCCCCGCTACCGCCTTGAAAGGGCGGCGTCCTAGACCGCTAGACGATGGGGGCTCGAAGCTCCACCGGGAGCAACGCATCGTAGCAGCGGCGCTTCCCGGAGCCGTCCGGTGAGTATGGTGCGTGAAGTCTCGACAGGCAGGGAGAGAGATGCAGCGCCATCGGATCGCGGTCGCAAGTGCACTCGTGGCGGCGATGACGCTCGCGACGTACCAGGTCGCCGCCGCCCGCTCGACCGGAACGTCGGGGCAGTCCGAGTTCTGTGCAACCGCGCAGCAGCTGCAGAGCGAGATCCAGAGCCTCGACGACATCGACCTCGAGACCGTGAGCGTCTCGGACGTCAGGGCCAGGTACCGGACGTACGTCGATCTGATCAAGCAGCTCCAGAAGGAGACCCCGAAGGCGCTGAAGAACGCGTTCAAACGCCTGCGAACGTTCTACAACCGGGTCGCGGAAGGCGAGCTCAACATCGACGTCACGAGCGAGAGATCGCTCCGGCGGTTCGCGAGAGATGTGGAGAGAGCCGGCAAAGACGTTGAGAGGATCTTCACGTACCTCGAGGACAAGTGCGGCATCACGTTCTCGACGGACACGACGACCGCGACCACCTAACGACGCCGCGCGTCGGCGTCATACGATCGCACTCGGGCCGCTAGCTCAGTTGGCAGAGCAACGGACTTTTAATCCGATGGTCCGGGGTTCGATTCCCCGGCGGCCCACCCGCTGACCAGGGACTTCGCCGAGGCGTTCGGGTTGCGATAGCTCCTGGAGGCCCATCTGCAAACAGATTGCAAACATCCGGCACCGCGGCGAAAGGGATTAGGCGCATCGTCGTCGATTTGCTGGAGCAGCCGCGATGCAGGTGCCCCACCAGGCAGCCGGTAGGAGCGTCGGCCTCGAGGCGGCACGGAATATGAGTGCAGATCGCCGGTTCGGTGCTCAAGTCGACTGGCGGTTGACCCGTCGTTCTGTGCGGATCTCAAGCTCCTATCGCGCGATTCGAGCCTGGATCACCTCGGAACCCGCCCCAGGTGGGCCCTTGACAGGTGTCGAGCGCTGTTCGATACTCCTACGCATGTCAGCTGTACCGATGCGAGACAGGCGAGCCGAACGCCGTGAGGCTACCTGTGCGGAGATCTTGGAGGCGGCCCAGAAGCTGATCCGCGAGCACGGGGTGGCGGGCCTGTCGCTGCGCGACCTGGGCCAACAGGTGGGGATGCGGGCCCAGTCGCTGTACTCGTACTTCGACGGCAAGCACGCCATCTACGACGCCCTATTTGGCCAGGGATGCCGGGAGTACCTCGAGCTCCGCCGGGGCGCGCCTCGCACCGGCGACGCCCGGGCCGACTTCCGCGCCAGTTGCCGGCAGTTTGTCGACTTCTGTCTCGAGGACCCAGCCCGGTACCAGCTGCTGTTCCAACGCACGATCCCCGGCTTCGAGCCGTCGCCGGAGTCGTATGCCTCGTCGGTCGAAGGCCTCGAGATCAACCGACAGGCGCTCGTCGAGGCGGGGGGAACAGACCCCCGCGATCTCGACCTGCTCACCGGCCTCGTCACCGGGCTGATCGACCAGCAGATCTCCAACGACCCGGGCGGGGACCGCTGGTACCGCCTCCTCGACGACGCCATCGACATGTTCTTCGCCCACATCGACGCCCGGAAGAAAGACAGGAAGCGATGACGACCACCAGCACGACCCGAGTGCAAGACCTCTCCCCGCTGTCGCGAGATGAGGCGATGGACCTCGCCGCCGCCGAGTACGACCGCCTCCTCGATCTGTTGCGCTCGCTCATACCCGACGAGTGGCGCCTGCCCACCGAGTGCGAAGCGTGGGACGTGCGGGCCATGGCCTCCCACATCCTGGCCGAGGCCGAGAGCCACTCCTCGCTCCGTGAGATCGCGCACCAGATGCGGGCGTACCGGAAGGCGAAATCAGGCCCAATGATCGACGCCATGAACGCGCTCCAGGTGCGCGACCGCGCCGACTTGACGCCGGACGAGATCGTCGCCCGCTTCGAGCGCGCCGTTCCTCGCTCGGTGCGGGCGCGCCGGCGGATGCCGGGCCTGGTGCGCCGGGTGCGCTTGAAGGTCGACCCGCCGTTCGACAAGGAGCGGTGGCCGCTCTCCTATCTCATGGACGTGATCTACACCCGCGACACCTGGATGCACCGGGGCGACATCAGCCGCGCCACCGGACGCGACATCGCGCTCACGGCCGAGCACGACGGACGCATCGTGGCCGACGTCGCGGCGGAATGGGCCCGGCGGCACGGGCAGCCGTTCACACTGACGCTCACCGGGCCCGCCGGTGCGACCTATGTCGCCGGCGACGGCGCCGAGCACATCCATCTCGAGGCCGTCGAGTTCTGTCGGATCGTCTCGGGCCGGGCACAAGGCACCGGTCTGTTGACCACGGCGGTGCCGTTCTGATGGAAACACGCGTCAACGAGACCGCCGACCGCATTGAGCCCATGATCGTGCCCGAGGTGAGGAGGCCAGGATGCGCGCCCTACCGATAAACGGTGAGACGACGATGTTCACGTCGGTCGTCCCGATCCCCACCGTCGGCAACCTGCCCGTGAACTCGTATCTGATCCGCGGGGAGGAGCCCACGGTGATCGACACCGGGATCACGCCCGAGGTCCCGGAGTTCGACGTCGCGCTGCGGGAGCTCATCGACCCGAACGACATCCGGTGGATCGTCGTGACGCACGCCGATCGCGACCATGTCGGCGCCCTCGGTCGACTGCTCACCGAGGCACCGAACGCGACCGTCGTGACGAGCCTCGTGACCTTCGGCCTCATGAGTGTCGGGTCGGAGCCGATCCCGCCCGAACGGGCCTTCTTGGTCCACGACGGGAGCACCCGCGACATCGGCGATCGCACGCTGCGTGCCGTGCGGCCTCCGATGTTCGACAACCCGGGAACGCTCGCCTTCTTCGACCCCAAGCAGAACATCCTCTTCAGCGCGGACTGCTTCGGCGCCCCGTTCTCCACACCCGAGTTCACGCTGGCCGAGGACGTCGCGGCCATCCCTGACGACGAGTTGGAGCCGGCGCAACTGCTGTGGGGGAGTGTCGACAGCCCTTGGGCCCACTTCGTGGAGGAGGCCCGGTTCGCGGACAACCTCAAGCGCTTCCTGCAGGACCTGCCCGACAAGGTGCTGGGCACGCACCTCCCGCCGATTCACGGAAACCTCGACCGGCACGTCCAGACGCTGACGAAGCTGCCGTCGTCGACGCCGTATGTCACCGCCGACCAGGCTGCGCTCGAAGCCTTCATGGCGACGATGGCGCCGCAGTAACGGCGACCAGCGAACATCGCAACTAGAGGCGCCGACGGGCACACCGATCGGCACGTATGTGCTCGTCGTCTGACACACAGATCGCCGGTTATGGCGTGCCTCGCTTGCACCGGCGACTTGTCGTTCTGTGCGGTCCTGCCCTCGTCTTCCGCCGCCCTAGGAAGAGCAACCCTCGGGTACCGCAGCCGCGCCGCTCCAGAGCGGGCCTTCGGTGCCCCGGACCCGCAGCGGCGAGACGGGCGCCGGGTTGACGATCGATTGCAGGTGGGGACAATTGTGCGTGGCATCACCGAGAGGAAGGAGACTCGCCATGACAGTGTCGGGATTCGACCCGTTCTCGACGATGGATCGTCTCCTGGGGCGGTCCGGGTTCGGTGAGGGCGGCAGCCGGTCGCTCGGGCTGCCGGTTGACGTTTACCGCAAGGGAGACGAGTTCCTGGTCGAGGTCGACGTGCCCGGGATGGACCCGGACAAGCTGGACGTCACGGTCGAGCGGAACATGCTGTCGATCACGGGCGAACGACCGGCCCGTCACGACGGGGCCGAGGTCGTGCTGTGTGAACGACCCCATGCCCGGTTCAGTCGCCAGCTCTACCTGGGCGAGAACCTTGACACCGCCGGCGTGAAGGCGAACTACGACAACGGGGTGCTCACGATCACGATCCCGGTGTCGCAACAGGCGCGCCCGCGGAAGGTCGAGATCAGCGGGGGCGGTGGCGAGCCGATCGACGTCGGCAGCTCCGACGAGTAGCCGGGTTCCCTGCGAGGGCATGCACGCAAGGACACTGAATCAACTGTGTGTATCTAGAACATTTCGACACCCCACGGTGCGTTCGCGCGGGTCCGCACCAGAACGGGCAATCGGTGCGCGGTGACGATGTGGACGAACTTCCGGCGGGCGTCGCCCGATTGCTCCGTTCGGCTAGCTCGACGTCCGGCGCGGGTGCCAGGGCTGACCGTCCGGCAATGCCACCTCGATGAACTGCGGGCTGCAGCGAGAGCGCGAACTGTGACCGCGCCCCAGAGGTCGTAGGTTCCGCCGCCGAACGTTGCGCGCCACAAGACGGCCCAGCTTCGCTCCCTCGGGCCAGAGCGGCGTCACATCACATCCGCTAAGGACTCGCCGCCGAGGTCGATGACGTCGATTGCAGGGCTTAGGAACTGAGCCGCGGTGGTCGCTGCCACCCAATCCGACGAGGGTGGGCTCGTTGCTCGTCGCACTCGCCGACCTCTCCAGCGCCGGCGTCTTCGTGTCCACAATCGATGTGAAGACCAGAACCAAGAACCGCTAGCGGCGGCGCGTTTCCATGGCGGCCTGCAAGTCGTCAACGTCGGCAACGGTCACGGTGAAGGCTGGATGTCGAATCAGCTCGAACGGCTCGATCGCCGGTACAGCATGCCGGAGCCGTACGCACAGTCCGGCATGTGGGTTCGTCGCGAAGGTGATGCCGCGGTCTGCGAGTGAGAGATGAGGTGGGCCGATTGTCTTCGGCATTGAGTATTGGCCCGTGATTTCGGTGTCGCTCACATTCGAGATCGTGGTGCGCAGCAACCATGGTCCGAACCTCACGCGGACCTCATCGTCTGAGACTTCGACTTGTGCCCGACTAGGAGTGATGCCCCACGCGGCTGCAAATGCGCGGTACAGCGGGGTGAAGCCGAAGCCAAAGATCATCGTGGATCGATCTACCCGACGAGTATTCGGGTCATTCGACCCGGAGAGCCGGCAACCCGCAGGGGGATGACCGGAACCGAGAAGGGTAAGAAAGGAGCATGAGCGGGGGCTCGC
Organism: Actinomycetota bacterium; assembly: GCA_046727755.1. Classification (GTDB taxonomy): domain Bacteria; phylum Actinomycetota; class Acidimicrobiia; order IMCC26256; family JACDBD01; genus JALZAA01. The sequence continues at coordinate 6,144 of JBKPDG010000109.1, read as the reverse complement.
ATGGGTCAACCGGTGACACGCCGAGCAGCGGAGGGTTCCTGTCGGAGCAGCCCGAACGCCGGACCTTCGAGTCGGTTTTGGTGCGTCTTGTCGCGACTGCCGGCATCGTGGGAGTCGGCACGGCGCTCGGCGCGATCCTGGTCGCCGCCGATGTTGCGGGCTGGATTGGTGGCTTCGTCGTGTCGCTTGTGACGGTCGTCCTCGCGGCGATGCTCTGGCGCTCACGGCGACTGTAAGCGCGCTACTCGGCAGGTCTTTACCCTCGATAGCTACGACGCTCGTTTGCGCATCGCGTCGCGAATGACGTCTCGTACACGGTCGACGATCGCCACGAACGGGCCGACGATGACGTTTCCGACGGCGGATTCAGGCGCCGCCCTGTGCGCGTGGGTCGGGGCCATCGCCTTGGCGGACGAGAAGACCGAGGCCAGGTTCTTGCGCTTCTCTACACCGACGGACGCTCGAAGCTGCGGAAGTTCGTCGTGTTCCTCGCGATCGGCGTGTCGGAGTACGTGGTGGCGGAAGGCGGTGAACTCCGTTTCGAATGACGGGTCGTTGGGACCGATCTTCTCGAGCCGGGCGAGCACCTTCTTTGCTTCGTCTTCCTCGCGCCGACGAGCCGCGACGATGTCGCTTCCGCCGTCGACCTCCCGCCGGACCTGTGGATGCACGATCTCCTCTTCGGCGGTCTCGTGTACGGCGAGCGTGCGCACGATCGTCTCCCACAGCGGCGTGCGCTGATCGGGTTTGGCGGTCTCGAACTCGCTGAAGAGTTCTCGAATGCGTTGATGATCCTCGAGAACTACATCGACAACGTCATCGGTGTCATGCGTGGCCATAGCGCTCCTTGAGTGGTTCCCTACATGGTCCGACTACCCCGGGCGTTGTTCCGGGAAACGAAGCGAGCACGCCGCGACCACTGGCTGGCTGCCTGTCGCGGGCGTGCTGTCGCTGAGTGCTGAAACGATGAGCGCGAGGAACCTCAGAGGACCCTCGCGCGCATCGTTTCGCGAGCACCGTGAGCGGTGCCAGCGAGCAAGACCCTTGCGCATGGCACGCAGCGGCCGGCGGACGGCACGGGCCGGCGGCGGGGCCGGCTGGCCGGCGACTCGCGAACGGGACCGAGGCATCGCCCCGTCGTCCGGGTATGACCCTGGAGGCGACAGAGAAAGGGAGAAGAGAAAAGGAGGGACGCATGCCCGAGGAAGGCGGCGAGGTCACCGGCACGAAGGACAAGGACTACAACATCGTGTGGTTCGTGGAGCAGTGCTTAAGCAATACGCTGCGCCTGGAGACCTACGCGAAGGACGCCGAGCGCGAGAACGACCGGGAGTTGGTCGAATTCTTCCGCCGAGCGCAGGACACCAGCCGTAAAGGTGCGGAGCAAGGCAAGGCCCTACTGGGCAAGCGGCTGACGTCTTAGAAACCGTACGCTCGCTTGTGATCGCGCGTTCCCCCCAACGCGCGTGTCGCAACCGCGATGAAGCCCAACGGGGGAGGTCTTCGATGGGTCAGTGTGAGGTGTGCGGGAACGAGTACGACAAGACGTTCGAAGTCATTGCGGCTGGACAGCATCATGTCTTCGATAGTTTCGAGTGTGCGGCGCATCGGTTGGCGCCGGTGTGCGAGCACTGTGGCTGCAAGGTCATCGGACACGGCGTTGAGATCGAAGGCCGCTTCTACTGCTGTGCTCATTGCGCACGCGAGAGGGAGCACACGAACGAGCTGCGCGACCGCGCGCCGCGACCGTGACGTAACGCTTGGCCAGCCGGTGCCGGTCGGCTTTAGCTATGTGGTGAGGCGGCGGCGCAGGTCGTCAAGAACCGGTCGCGGACTAGGGGTTCTTACCTCCGGAACGTGGCGCCGAGCACGGCGCCGTAAACGACGTGGCTGGCCACGATGGCCGCCTGCGACTCGGAGCGATCTTCAGTCGGCGAGGGCATGAGCCGCAGAGCGGGCGCCCAACCTGCATAGCTGACGGCCCAAATGCCCAGTCCGTACCCGACGCCGGCGACCACGCGCAGACGTGGGTGTCGCGGAGCGGGCAACAGCCCGTACGCCGCGCCCGCTCCGACGCCGAAGGCGAGATGCGCGGCGGTGGCGGTGGTGTCCTTCGCGGGCTCGCTCACGGGCGCGCCGACCTGCTGCAAGGCGCGTTCCGTGATCTCTTCCGGCGGGTGCTCCCGAAGCCAGCCTGACCGGCGTGCCCATTCCATAAACGCGCTCATGACGAGCGTTGCGAGCAGTCCGGCCACGCCGCCGGCGAGGAGACGCCGTGTCCCTGCGCGCACGAGGCCACCCATGGCCTGCATGTACCCGTCGCAAGGCGTCGCCACGCCAACCAACGACGCTGTTTGCTGTGAATCCCGCGACGCACGGCTAGACGCCAGTCAAAGCCAGCATCGATTCCTGAGCCGGGAGAATGCGGTTATCGAAGTAGGTCGTGATCTGTCTTTATCGGAGTGACCATCTTCATCGCGGTGCGGGTCGACGCGGGAGGCGAGAGGCCCGGTCGTGTTGGGTGTCTCCCGCCTCCATATTCCTCCCGGCCGCGGAGCACCCTGCGAGTGGGGGGACCCTCGGTACTCCCTCGGGAGTTATCCACCAGTCTCCCCCCGTGGTCAAGTGGACGCGCAGCGGGCACTTAACCCTGTCCACAATGTCTACCTCGTCGAGATCGGCTCAGATAGTTCGTAGAAGTCTCGGCCGTTACGCTGACATCTGAACGGGCAGCGGGCCGGCCTCACTGCGGCCGGCGCATTACGTAACTGCCAGACGCCTTGAGCCGCCATCGTTCATGGGCTAGCCACCGTCCAGGTGGGCCGGCTCTCGGGCCGCTCTCCGTCACGAGTCTGCCCGTCGCCTGAACCCGGTGGGTTGAAACCACTGTGCCGTACCGTTATTTCCCGTGAGCGCGTAGCCTGCGCCGTGGTGGAGATCGACGACGATCTACTTATCAAGGCTGTGCGCGCTCTCAACGAGGCGAAGAGCACTGCCCACGCTGAGAGTGTGAGCAAGCACCTAGGGCCGATTGCAGGCGATGGCGATTGCTTCGAAGTCGGTGTCGTCGCAGACGAGCTTGAAGAGCTTGAATCGCGCGGGAAACTCAAACGTGCTCCCGCTGTCGAGTGGAACGACAGTGAGCAGACGCCTAAGACGCGCATCACGTACGTACTGCCCGACTGACGTGCGGGTGTCGGTTGGCATCGGCGTCGTTCGGACGAGTTGCACATACCCTCGGCCCTCATGACCTCGCCATCGAGGTTTGTGGAAGTTTTGGGGAAGTCGCGAGGTGCGTGGATCAAGTCGAACGAAACGGGTCTACTAGCGCTCCGCAAGCTCGCCGTTCCATGCCGCTGGTCGTCGACCACACATATCGCCCGATTCGAGCGCGATGGGACTCGACGAGCGGTGCGTCGTTATGTGCGTCCTGGACGCCTCGTAGTGCGCGGCGCTGTATCCAAATCCAGCTGATGCATCGCTCGGAGATACGCGAGCCGGCTGTCATGCTCGATGGCGATGGCCGGGTGCGGCCGTAACTGGCCGGACGGGTCCTGCACTACGAGGCCCTGTTGATTCACCAGCGACCGCGCTTGCTGACACCGATCCCACGCGAAGGCCGCTTCCGCCAGCGTGCGTACATGATGCGGTTCAAGCTCAAATTCTTCCACGGTCGCGCGCCACCAAGCCCTCGCCGCTCCTGACAGGTCCAACGGAGGCGACGTCGCCGACGGCTCCTCGTGCGCCATCGCTGCGCCGTCCGACAGCCGCGGCGGAGGTAGTGGCTCCTCCGGCGCCGGTGACACCTCGTCTAGGGTTCGCATATCCGGCATGTCGTGTCTGCTAGCCATCAGAACCTCTCGGAGCCTTCTCAACCCCCGATTCAGTTGCAGCGCCGGGCGCTCCCTCCTCGAAACGCTCGCTTGGACCGCCTAGGAGCTTGCTCGGGGCGCGGCGTGGGATGCCCCGTCGTCGCTCAATCCCTTGAATCTCGTCGCGTATTGCGAGGCGACGTTCCCAAAGATGGCAGCGACGGCCGCAGCGATCGCTGCTTGCTGTGCTTTGGTGCTGCTCTTCGTGAGGGGCGTGGCTCGTTCGCGCAGGGTGCGGAGGAGCGCGGCGGACGCATCTTCCACGCATCCCCGCGCAACGGCATTACCAATGAGCGCCGCATCTACGGAGGCCGTGATTTCGGCCGGGTCAATCGCATATTGCTCCCATCGGTCCGGCATGGCTCGCCTCCTCGAATGGGATCCTGCGAAAATGGGCCCGGAGCCAGCCCGCCGCTGGCTTGGGTCCGCCGACTCGCGCCCTCCGCCCTAGGCCGCGTTTGCCTCCGGGCAACCACCCCCGGGTCCGCGCGAGAAACCCTAACGAAGCGGTCGGGGAGGCCGCCACGTTACGCACTCGTCGCAGCGCGTAACGTGGCAGGCCTGCCGCGTCGTTCTGTGCGGCTCCGGGGCGAGCGCGGCGAGCCCAGAACGGGCAATCTGTGCGAATGCCGAATGCTCATCCTGCCCAAGTAGTCGAGCGCAGGCGTCGGGGATGGCAAGCGCCACCAAGAGCATCGTGCGTCCATCCCGCCATCGCGCCCGAGCTTGCGGGGGCACTTGACGAATGAATGCTGATGCGTAGCCTGTCGCCAGAGCAGGGAGGCAGGGACCTCTGGGCGTCGTTTCGGTCGCTGAGCCCAGGGCGAGCTAATTGCGAGACCGGCCCCGCTCCTATGACCAGCGCTTTCGGGCGCTCAATGGAAGGGGCCAGAGCCTTGATCAAGCGTGTAATCGCAATTGCCGTTGTCCCGGCGTGTTTCGCCGCAGTCTCGGTGTTCGGCATGTCAGGGGCGGGTGCCGCTCCACTTCCGGAGAACTGCACGAAGGTCCAGGGGCAGGTCACCTGCACGACCTTCGAGGGACCGGGGAAGAACCAGGCCGGCGTCGGTGAGACGACCATCGAGGAAACGCAGGGCAACACCACGAACACGAGTCCTGAGCCGCAGGACTTGGATAGCTTCGACTTCTGCAACCCACCGTCGTCGCAGGGGCGCCCCTGCAACCCGTGATGTGACATGGAGACGCGCCGGGGGCGCCCTGTCGCCGGCGCGTTCTCCTCTCTCGGGTCATTTTTTGCCGTCATTGGTGGCGTACTCATCGCAGGCGGCGGGATCGTGCTCGCGATCGCGATGGAGTCGGTGCTCGCGAAGGAGAGCCTCGACACTGACTCACGAGCTGGCGCGGCCTGAAGCCGAACTCTCTGAACCTCCTTCCCCTGTCGCACATCGAACTCGACGCGCTGAGCCGCTCGTGAGGGTGCCCGGTGGGTGTCGCCTCGGTAGGCGTCGTACTTGGAGACTCGCGCGGAGAGTCCGCCACAAGCGGCACCTAATTGGAAACGGCTACCGCTTCCGGACGCGCTTGCCTGCGGCGCGACGCGGCTTGGTGTCTGCTGCCCGACTGGTTGCGATCCGGGCGATTACCCGCTTGTTGACCGTGACGTCCTCGTATTGACCGCCTGGCTGCATCTTTTCGGGGAGACCCTTGCGCTTGTGATGACGTTCGACCGTGACACCCTCTGGATCGGTCTTGCCGTCCGGCGGGACGTGACTTGTCAGGGTTCGTGCGCGGAGGGCGGTGCTGATCTCAAAGTCCGGCGTGGTCATTAGCCTGCGATCCGGCGAAGGAGACCCTTACTCGCGCCCTTCGAGGTGGACTGGGTCGATGACCGTGCCTTGCTGCCCGTCTTCTTCGTGCCGCTCGAACGCGCGGAACCGCGTCTCGAGCCGCGTTTCGTTTGACGCGTGCTGCTCCTCGTCTTCTTCGTACCGCTTGAGCGCGCGGAACCGCGTTTCGAACCGCGTTTCGAACCGCGTTTGGTTTGACGCGTGCTGCTCCTCGTCTTCTTCGTGCCGCTCGAACGTGCCGAACCGCGTTTCGAACCGCGTTTGGTCTGACGAGTGCCACTTCTGCGTCCTCGACCGGAGCGGCTATTCCTACCAGGGCCTGCGGCTGGTTGATTGCTGGCACCGCCGCCCGCCGCTTCCTCAGCACTGCCGACTGCCTGCGCTGCGGTGCCGGATTGCTGGCCGACCTGCCCGGTTGGCTGCCCTACCTGTTGGCCGATCTGCCCCGCTGCCTGGCCGAGCCC
>JBKPDG010000108.1:0-11965 GCA_046727755.1 Actinomycetota bacterium | reverse complement strand
GAACTACGACGACGTCGCCGACTTCAACGGCGCCAAGAGCATCATCGACACCGCCGTCGAGGCGTTCGGGAAGCTCGACGTGCTCGTGAACAACGCCGGGATCCTGCGGGACAAGATGCTGTTCACGATGGGCGAGGACGACTTCGACTCGGTCATCCGGGTGCACCTCAAGGGCACGTGGAGCACCATGCACCACGCCTCGGCGTACTGGCGCAGCGAGTCCAAGGAGGGCCGCCAGCCCAGCGGGTCGATCGTCAACACGGTCTCGAGTGCGGGGCTCCAGGGCCAGGCGAGCCAGTCGAACTACGGCGCGGCGAAGGCCGGGATCGCGGCGATGACGATCATCGCCAGCCTCGAGCTCACGCGCTACGGCGTCCGGGCCAACTGCATCGGACCGGGCGGCTTCACCCGCATGGTCGGCCAGGCCCGTCAAGACATCACGATCAAGAATCCGGAGGAGTACACCGAGTTCGACGGCATGAACCCGGGGAACTCGGCGCCGGCGGTGGCGTGGCTCGCGTCCGACGACTCGAAGCCGACCACCGGTCAGGTGCTGCGCATGGTCGGCAACTCGCTGTGTGTGTACCAGCCCTGGCAGATGGGCGAGGAGTTCTTCGCCACCGACGGCGAGGGGAACCCGGCTCGCTGGGACGCGGCCGACGTCGGCAACATCCTCAACAAGTACGTCTTTCACACGGTCAACCCCGGTATCGCCGCGCAACAGAAGCGCTAGCGCGCAGGATGGGGCGGCGCGTCGCGATCGTCGGGGCCGCGCTCTCGGATTGCGGTCGCGTCGACGACAAGTCGCCGTTCGAGCTCCACTACCAGGCCGCGGGCCGCGCCTTGGCCGACGCCGGGCTCGAGAAGGGCGACGTCGACGGGTTTGCCTCCTGCGGCACGGGGCTGCTCGCACCGATCGAACTGGCCGAGTACCTGGGAATCCGGCCGAACTGGGTCGACAGCACCGGCGTCGGCGGTGCGACCTGGGAGTTCATGGTCGAGCACGCGACGGCGGCGATCGCGCAAGGCCACGTCGAGGTCGTCGTGCTCGCCTACGGCTCGACCGCGCGCGCCGACCTGAAGCGGCGCGAGCGCCGGGCGAACCTCTCGTTCGGGAGCCGGGGCCCGGTGCAGTTCGACGCGCCGTTCGGCCACACGCTGATCGCCAAGTACGCGATGGCGGCCCGCCGGCACATGCACGAGTTCGGCACGACGATCGAGCAGCTGGCCGAGATCGCCGTCTCGACGCGCCACAACGCGTCGTTCAACCCGGAGGCGTACTACCGGGACCCGATCACGATCGAGGACGTGACCAACTCGCCCCTGATCGCAGACCCGTTGACGACCCTGCATTGCTGCATCCGGTCCGACGGCGGCGGTTCGGTGGTGCTGACCTCGGAGGAGCGCGCCCGCGACGTCGCCGCCCGCCCGGTCTGGGTGCTCGGCACGGGCGAGGCGGTGTCACACACGACGATGAGCGAGTGGGACGACTTCACCGAGTCGCCCGCGGTGCGCTCCGGTGGCCTCGCGTTCGATCGAGCCGGCGTCACCCCCGAGGAGATCGACGTGTGCGAGATCTACGACGCCTTCACACCGATGGTGCTCCTCAGCCTCGAGGCCCTCGGCTTCTGCAAGAAAGGCGAGGGCGGGCCGTTCGTCGAGGGCGGCACCTTGCGCGTCGACGGGTCGCTGCCGACCAACACCGATGGCGGTGGCCTCTCCGCCTGCCACCCTGGGATGCGGGGGATCTTCCTGCTCGTCGAGGCCGTCCGCCAGCTGCGCGGTGAGGCCGCGGGCCAGCAGGTCCCCGACGCCCGGCTCGCGTGCGTGAACGGCACCGGCGGATGGTTCTCCTCCGCCAGCACGGCCATCCTCGGGGTGGAGTAGGAATGGTGGCCGTGGGCAGCCGGCCATCGGTCTGGATCGGGCACGCAGTGCTGACCGTCAGCGACGTCGACAGGTCGGCCGATTACTGGCGGGACCTCGGCATGCGCGAGGTCGAACGCAACGAGCACGTCGCCGTGCTCGAGCTCCGGGGCGGTACCCACCTCGTGCTCGTGCCGGGCACGCCGCCCGAGGACGCCGACACGCCGTTCGACCTCATGGTCGAGGACGTCGACGCGACCCACGCCGACTGGGCGGCGCGCGGTCTCGACCCGACACCCATCGAGCGAGGCCGCATTCACGCTGCGTTCACGATGCGCGATCCCGACGGGTACCGCTTGACGGTGAACAGCTCGCACGTCGTCGGGGAGGTCTGAGCGGCATGAGCCCGTTGATCTCGCGGGGATTCGGCGGCCGGCGTCGACGTGACGTCGATCCGACCCGCATCCCGCCCGGCCAGTACGTGGTCGACGACTTCCCGGTGTTGTCGGCGGGTCCGACACCGACGGTCTCACACGACGAATGGACGTTCGCTATCACGGGCGCGGTCGACGAGCCGGCGTCGTGGTCGTGGGAGGAGTTCCTCGCCCTCCCCAGCGAAGAGATCGATACCGACATCCACTGCGTCACCAAGTGGTCCAAGCTCGACACCGCGTGGCGGGGCGTCTCCGTCGACGTCCTGCTCGCAGATGTCGACACTGCGGCCGACTTCGCCCTGGCGTTCTGCGACGGCGGCTATACGACCAACCTCCCCCTCGCCGACGTCACCGATGGTCAGGCGTGGGTCGCGTACGAGTACGACGGCCAGCCGCTCGAACCGGTGCACGGCGGTCCCGCCCGCCTGCTCGTCCCGCACCTCTATTTCTGGAAGAGCGCCAAGTGGGTCCGGGGACTGCAGCTGCTGGACCACGACGAGCCCGGCTTCTGGGAGACCAACGGCTACCACAACCGCGGTGACCCGTGGAAGGAACAGCGGTATTGGAGCGACTAGCGCCGCGCCCCGTACCCCTGACGTGGCGCGTCGCGACCGTCACCGAGTTGCGACCCGAGACCTCCAGCGCGACGACGCTGGTGCTCGACGTCCCGGACTGGCCCGGACACCTCGCCGGTCAGCACGTCGACGTGCGCCTCACGGCCGAGGACGGCTACCAGACGGAACGGTCGTACTCGATTGCGTCGGCGCCGAAGGACCCGGAGCTCGCGCTCACGGTCGAACGAATCGCCGAGGGTGAGGTCTCGCCGTACCTGACCGACGAGCTCCGGCCGGGCGACCAGCTCGAGCTTCGCGGTCCGATCGGTGGCTACTTCACCTGGGACACTGGCGACGGCGGTCCCCTCCTGCTCTTGGCGGGCGGCTCCGGTCTCGTGCCGCTCATGGCGATGCTGCGACACCGCGCCGCCGCGGGCAGCAGCGCGGAGGCGACCGTGCTCGTGTCGGCACGCGCCGTGGATGACGTGCTGTATCGCGATGAGCTCGAGACGCAGGCCGAGAACGGCGTCGTGGTGCGCTACACGCTGACCCGCGAGCAACCAGCCGAGTGGACCGGATGGTCCGGCCGGGTGAACGCCGAGATGCTCCGACAGCTGGGCGTCGACCGACCGGACCATCAGCGCGTGTTCGTGTGCGGGCCGACCGGCTTCGTCGAGCACGTCGCCGACCTGCTCGTGGAGCTCGGCCACGACCCGCACGCGATCAAGACCGAGCGCTTTGGGCCGACAGGAGGATGACGATGGAGGCGAGCGAGCAGCACACGGACGGCAACGCGATCGCCGGCCTGCTCCAAGAGATCTTCCTCGCCGAGTTCACGACGATGGAGCGCACCTGCCAGTCGTGCGGCGACCGCAACCCGGCCGGCGCGCATCGCAGCTACCGCGGGGCCGGAATCGTCCTTCGCTGTCCGAACTGTGACGACGTCGCGCTGCGGCTCGCGGTGCTCCCCGATCGCTACGTCTTCGAGCTCCGCGGCGCCTGGAGTCGAAGCCACGAAACGTGACCGTGCGGCCCGGCGGAATCGCTTACCCTTCGCGTCGCGGGTCGGAGAGTCGGGGGTTTGGTGGTCAGGCAGGACGCAACGGGGGCGCGCCCGTTCGTCGATCGACATCGCGAGCGGGACTGGCTCGACGAGCGTCTGGACGACGCCCGGGGCGGCCAGCCGCAGTTGGTCCTGATCTCCGGTGAGCCCGGGATCGGGAAGTCACGGCTCGTGCGCGAGGTGCAGCGCACGGCTTCGGGCCGGGGCGCGGAAGTGTGCTCGGGCCGGTGCCGCGAGCACCTAGATCTTCCGTACCTTCCGTTCGCGGCGTCGCTCCTCACGCGATTGCAGCTTCTCGCCCGCGAGGACCCGGCACTGAGCCGCCACGCACCCGTCATCGAGCGGCTGCTCGGCGACGACGCCGACACCGCTCCCTCGACTGGGTCGCGATCCGAGGAGCAGGAGCAGACGCGCGTCTTCGTCGCCGTCGCCGCAGCCACGATGCGGCTCGCCGAGCGCCGGCCTCTGCTCGTGGTGGTCGAGGACCTTCATTGGGCCGATCGCGCCTCGCTCGACCTGTTCACGCACCTGGCCGTCGAGATCGCCGACACGGCGATGCGCGCACCGGTGCCGATGATGCTCGCGGCGACGTACCGGCACGCCGCCGGCTCGCGGTTGTCGGGCGAGATCGAGCGGCTGCAGAGAGAGGAGATCTGCCACCAGCTCGCACTCCGCCCGCTCGCGGCGGAAGAAGCCGGAGAGATGGTGCGCGCACTCGGGCTCCGGCAGTCGACACGCCAGATCGAGGACAGCGTCTACCGCGTCGCGGGCGGCAATCCCCTCTTCATCGAGAACATCGTGCATCAGCTCGCGCAACGCGGCGGCGAGCAGGAACGCGCGCCGAGCGTCGTCGCCGCGCTCGAGGCCGCCGGTCCGCGCGAGATCACCGATGCCGTGGCCGAACGCCTCGCCGAGCTCCCGGCACCGGCGCAGGACGCCCTCACGCTCGCCGCCGTCCTAGGTGACCGATTCGAGGCCGCCCGCGTCGCCGCCGTCGGCCACCTCGCTCCGGACCTGGTCACGGATCACCTCGAGAGCGCGGCGGCGCTCGGCATCTTGGAGCGCGAAACCGACGTGTTGCGCTTTGCGCATCCGCTGTACGCGCGCGCCGCGTACACGCGCGCCACACTCTCGCGCCGGCAACAGCTCCACCTCGACGTCGCGAGCTCGCTGCAGTCGGGCCCCGATCCCGAGCACCACGCCATCGAGATCGCGCGGCATCTCGGCGACGCCGGCAACCGCGCCGATCCCGCCGAAGTGCTCCGCTGGTCGCGGACCGGCGGCGACCGGGCGTGGGCGCTCCTCGCGTGGGACGAGGCGGCGCGCTGCTTCGAGGCCGCCACGCTCGCCGCCGAGCGCCAGCAGAAGCCGCCGGGCGAGATCGCCGACCTCGCCTACCGCACCGGCCTCGCCCACTACCGCAACAGCGATCCCGTGCCGAGCCGCACCTACCTCGAACGGGCCGAAGCGGCCTACCGGGCGGCGTCGGACGCAGCCGGCGTCGCACGGGCGCTCACCGACCGCACGCGGGCCCAGCTCACCGCCGGCCGGTTCGGCACCCGTGTGGCGCTCGAGCCGTTGGAGACGGCGCTCGCCGCGCTCTCCGATCCCGCCCTCCAGGCCCGTCTCCTGGCGCAGATCGCCGACGCGCTCTGGCTTCAGGGCGACCTCGAGCGCGGGCGCGAGTTTGCCGACCGCGCCGTTGCGACCGGCGCGCCTGTCGGCGAGCACGAGGCGTGCACGCGCGCGCTCGACGCGCTGGGTGTCATCGACTGGCTCAGTCTGCGGCTCACTGACGCGCTCGCGCACCTCGAGGGCGCCCTGGAACACACACAGGCCGCCGGCGACCCGTGGCTCGAAGCCCTTCCATTGCCGCGAATCGCGCTCACGCAGCTCTGGCTCGGCGACATAGAGGGCGCGACGCAAAACGCTCGCCGAGCGGAAGAGCGCGCCAACGCCAGCGGCGACATCGCCGAGCGCAGCCTCGGCCTCGCCGTGGAGGTGGCGCTTCGCGTCGGTCGCGGCGACTTTCGGGGTGCCGAACGCACCGCCGACGAGGCGTGGCTCGCGTCGCGCGTGTCGCGCTACGGCTACAGCGCATCACTCTTCCTTCCTGTGCTCGCAAACGGGCGCATGCTCCGTGGGGCGTACGGCCTTGCCGAGTCAGCCGTCGACAAGCTCGTCGAGAACGACGACGCCGATCTGTACGCAGAGGCGACCTGGCTCCTCCGTCAGCTGGTGCGCGCCCACGCCGGGCAGCACGACGATGTTCGTCAGGCGTTCACGGCCTGGCCCGAGCGCGTCGCCGCGCGCTGGCCGGTCGCGCTCGGCACGGTCGGCCGTTTCGCAGCCCTCGCCGAGATCTCAGACCTGATCGATCACGACCTCTCGCTCGATCGCGTGGATCGAGGATTGGCGCGGGCTGCCGACCGCGGCATGGTCCTCTCCGACGGCCCCGTCCTCCTCATCGATCGCGTGCGCGCGATCGTTGCCCGACGCCTCGGACGCGCCGACGAAGCGGAGCAGCTGCTGCGGTCGGCCTTGTCACGGGCAACGGAGCTCCAGCTGCGGCCGGAGCTCGGGCGTGTGTATCTCGACCTCGCCGGGCTGCTAGCGGGTACAACCGACACCGCCACCACCGAAGCGACCACGCTCGCCGCCCTTGCGCGCGCGCTCTTCGACGAGCTCGACATGCCCGCCTTCGAGCAGCGGGCCGCCGACCTCGTGACGCGCCTCTCCGGCGAGGCCGCGTCGGAGACGCCCATGGTCGGCGCAGAGACGGCGGTGATCCTCTTCACCGACATCGCCGACTCGACTGCCCTCACCGAGCGGCTCGGCGACGCCGCCTACGTGGCGAAGGCGGGTGAATTCGAGCGGACGGTGCGCCGTGCGGTCCGCGAGTGCAACGGCGAGGACATCCTAGGGGTGACCCTCGGCGACGGGGTGCTCGCTGTGTTCTCCTCCGGTACGCATGCCATCCAAGCCGCGACCCGCGCCCATGAATGCGCCCGCGACGCCGGTTTCCGCCTCCACGTCGGCATCCACGCCGGCGACGTGTTGCGGACGGGGTCTGCGGTGCACGGGGGCGCCGTGAACATCGCGGCCAGGGTGTGTGACACGGCTCCACCCGGCGAGACCCTCGTCTCGGATACGGTGCGGAGCCTTGCTCGCTCGTCGACATCGGTGCAGTTCGTCGACCGGGGCTTGCACCAGTTCAAAGGCGTCAGCGATCCGCACCACGTGTTCGCGGTCCAAGTGAGCAAGCGCTCAACCTGAGAGAGGAGCCACCGATGCCGTCGATGCCGGGATACTTCGTTGGGAAGGGATACCAGTTCTTGATGCTCGACCGACAGTTCGGCGGCACCGAGGACGAGTACATGGCGGCGTACGACGCGGCACTGGGCCGGATCGACGAGCCGCTCGGCGACCTCGCTGCGCAGCACGCCGATCGGGGTTCCGGATTGCGAGCCGAGCTGAAGGACGGGGACGCGGGCCATTTCCGCCAGCACTGGCTCGGCGACTGGTGGCCCGGGAAGCGGGTCGAGGAGGTCCTGCGTGCCGGGTACCGCGAGGCGATCCAGCGGGCGCAGCAAGCTCGCAAGCCCATCGAGTCCCTCTGGATCTGCGCCAAGGAGGATCGCTTCCAGGTCTACATCTGCGAGGGGCCCCGACAGATCACCGTGCTGGTGTTCACACCGCCCCCGAAAGAGAACGAGCACGAGCCGGTCGAGACGCTGACCGAGGACGAGCCCATCCTGGTCGTCAAGGAGCACGACGACGACGACCGGAAGGTCAGGGCCAAGGTCGACGTCCTCGTCCCCGACGAGAACAAGCCGATCATCGTCCACCGTCTGAAGTACCGGCCCGACCAGCCCGCCACGTAGGCGGTGCGCCGGCGCGTGGCGTCAGCGCGCCGGCGCCCCGAAGAAGCCCCGGTGGATGATGTGGGCCAGCGTGTCGAGCACCGCGTCGTCGTCGAGGATCAGGCGTCGTGACGCGAGCGCATAGTTGAACCGCTCGAGCATCGCCATGAGCGCGCCGACGGCGGCGGTCTCGTTCTCGGCGACGTCGATGCCGACCTCTCGCATGCGTTGACCCAATCGCGCCCCGATCGCCGTGAACGCTTTGACGCCGACCCGGTCGATCTCCGGGTCCGCGACCTGGTCCTCCATCCAGGCGCGGATGACGGGCCCGTAGCGGCGGTACGTCGCCACGAACTCGGCGAGGAACGCACGCAGCTCGCCGAAGCCCTGCTCGTCGGGCGTGATCGGCCCGATGCGATCAGCAAGCTTGGCGAGGTCGTCGGCGCAGTCGACGGCGAGCGCGCGTAGCAGATCTTCCTTGTTGGCGAAGTAGAGGTAGAACGTGCCGTGCGACGTTCGGGCGGCGCGCACGATGTCGTCGACTCGAGCAGCGTGGTATCCGCGTTCGGCGAAGACGCGCATGCCGGCATCGAACAGCTTGCGCATCGTGCGACGCCCCTGTGCGCGGAGCTCGCGCTGCTGCGCGGGCGTGCCGGAGGTTCGCTGACGGTTGAACTTGGGCCCGGACGGGATTTCGTCCGGCGACTTGTACGATCTCGCCACGATGCTCCCAGCTACCGCACGCGAGGCTGCCCGGCGATTCCCGGATGCTACCGCCTACGTCGCGCCGGACGGCTGGTCCCTGAGCTACGGCGAGCTCGATCGCGTATCGGACGAGCTCGCAGTGGGGCTCGCAAGGCGCGGCATCGGCGCCGGCGACGTGCTCGCGATCGTCCTGCCTCCGTCGCCCGAGTATCCCGTCGCGTACCTTGCGGCGGCGAAGCTCGGCGCGATCACGACCGGTGTCAACGAACGACTCACCGCGGCCGAGCGTGCCGTGCTCCTCGAGACAGTGGACGCCCGGTTGGTGCTTGCGGATCCCGCGCTCGTGCCCGAAAGCGCGTCGAACGTCATGCCCGTTTCCCCGGGGCGGGATCCCGACAGCATGCTTCGAGATCTGCGCGCGAGCGGCGAGGCGCCGCCGCCACTCCCCGACGACCCGGACCGCCCCGTCGCCATCGTGTTCACCTCCGGCACGACGGGCGTACCGAAGGGAGCGGTGTACTGCAACCGGCAGCTCGCCTTCATCACCCGGACCGACGTCGGTGACGCGTGGGGCGCCGGCGGCCGGAGTGCAGTCGGCACGCCCATGGCACACCTCGGCTTCATGACGAAGCTGCCCGGCAACCTCCAACGGGGTGGCACGAGCTTCATCATGCGGCGCTGGCGGGCCGCCGACGCGCTCCGCCTCGCCGTCGAGCATCGCATGACGACGGTCGCCGGGGTCCCGACGCAGCTGGCGTTGATGCTGCGAGAGCCCGACTTCGACGCCTACGACCTCGAGAGCGTGCGCTTCCTCGTGGTCGGAGGCGGGCCGATCACGCCCGGCCTGGCGCGCGAGGCGCGCACCCGCTTCCGGGCCGCGCTGGCAACGCGCTACTCCTGCACGGAAGCGGGCATCGGCCTCGGCACCGCGTTCGACGACCCCGAGGAAGATGCCGTGGTCAGTGTCGGCCGGCCCCATCCGGCCATCGAGCTCGCGGTGCTCGACGACGACGACCGGCCGGTGACGGCGGGCGAGATCGGCCAGGTGTGCCTGCGGTCCCCCGCCGTGATGGCCGGATACTGGCGCGACCCCGACGCCACCCGGGCCGCGTTCACCGCCGACGGGTTCGTGCGGACCGGCGATCTCGGCTGGATCGACGACCGCGGGCGCCTCCGTTTGGTCGGTCGCACGAAGGAGATGTACGTCCGCGGCGGCTACAACGTGTTCCCGGTCGAGGTCGAGGCGGTGCTGTCGAACCATCCCGCGGTCGCCGCCGTGGCGATCAGCCCGGTCGCGGATTCGGTGATGGGCGAGATCGGTGTCGCCGTCGTGGTCCCCCGCGACGCCGCCGCCCCTCCGTCGCTGCCGCAACTCTGCGAGTTCGCGGCGCCGCACCTCGCGCCGTACAAGCTCCCCGAAGCGCTGACCATCGTCGAGGCGCTCCCCCTCACCGCGATGGAGAAGGTCGACCGGCGCGCGCTGCGCGAGGTTGTGACCGATTCTGGCCAGCCGATACGGTGACACGCCCGTCAGGTTTCTGAGAGAGCGCGGACACCGTGCACCTGGAGTTCACAGCCGAGCAGGACGAGCTGCGCGACGGGGTGCGCGCCGTGCTCGCCCGCGAATGCCCCATCAGCATGGTCCGCGAGGTCGTCGAGAAGGGAACCGCGCCCGACGCCCTCTGGGGCCAGATGGTCGAGCTGGGCTGGCCGGCGCTCACGGTCCCCGAACCTGCCGGCGGACTCGGGATGGGCGCGGTGGAGCTCGCGGTCGTCGTCGAGGAGCTCGGCCGGGTGCTCGCGCCGGGCCCCTTCGTGCCCACGCTGACCCAGTTCGCGCCGGTCGTCGCCGAAGCCGGCTCACCCGAGCAGCAGCAGCGCTTCCTCGGCGGGGTCGCGGCCGGCGAGCTCACGGGCACACTGGCACTCGTTGAACGGAGCGGCAGCGTCGACGCCGGGCACGTCTCCACCACGGCAACACCCGACCGGGATGGCGTCGTGCTCGACGGCGCGAAGGAGATGGTCGTCGAGGCGGCGACCGCGGACGAGATCGTCGTGATCGCGCGTGTGCCCGGCACCAGTGGCGACGATGGCGTGGGCGCGTTCGTCGTTCCCCGCGCCGACGCCGGCCTCGACCCCGTCGACGCGCTCGACCCGAGCCGGCCCGTCGCACGCGTCACGCTCGATGGCGTTCGGGTCGACAGCGACCGCGTCCTCGGCGAGCCGGGACCGGCGACGGCGGCGGCGGTGGGGCGAGCAGTCGAGGCGGCGGTGACGGCGCTGGCGGTCGAGACCGTCGGCGCCGCCCAGACGATCTTCGACATCACGCTGGCGTACGCGAAGCAACGCGAGCAGTTCGGCGCGCCGATCGGGTCCTTCCAGGCCATCAAGCACAAGTTCGCCGACATGCTCGTCGTGCTCGAACGAGCCCGCGCCACCAGCTACTTCGCCGCGCTCACGATCGCCGAGAACGACGAGCGCCGGGCACTGGCGGCGTCGACTGCGAAGGCGGCGGCCGGCGACTGCGCCGCGCTTCTCGCCAAGGAGGGCATCCAGATTCACGGCGGCATCGGCTACACGTGGGAGCACGACATGCACTTGTATGTCCGCCGCGTGAAGTCGAGCGCGCTGCTCTTCGGGAACGCCGCGCAGCACCGAGCGCGCGTCGCCGACCTCATCGGCCTCTAGCCTCACCTGCTGGCTCAGCTCAGTTCTTGCAGGACGTACGAGAAGAGGATGAGCGTCACCAGCGAGTAGACGAACGTCGCGATGATCGCGTTGCGATGAGTGTCGTAGATGATGCGCGGTCCGCCCGGTGTCGTGCCTCCGAGCAGGCCGAGCGCGTTCAGCTCGAGCACGCCCCAGATCACGATCCAGATGACCCAGAACACCGCGCGCGAGCTCCCGGTCGTCAGGTTGAAGTCGTACGGGAAGTGCACCGTGCCGACCATGAAGATGAGCATCGGCAGCGAGTAGATCGTGTTCATCCGCGATGCGAGCAGCGCCTTGCGGGCGGCGGGAGCAGCCCCGGGATCGGCCTCCCCGCCCGCCTGCACATTGCGGGCGTTGGCGATCACCTTCTTCTGGTTGGGCCAGATCACCAACCACACGTTGAGGAACATGGTGAGCGCGAGCAGGATGCCGGCGTAGATCGCCACTCCGTTCGCCGTCTTGATGTAGTCGCTGTCGTACAGCTCCTTCGGGTCCAACACAAAGAGGGCGATGCCGCTGAGAAGGGTCATGGCGGCCGCCCACCGGAACCACCACAAGGCCCGGGACGTGACCTTGTCGATGGCGTTGTTGCGGGCGGACGCCTCCATCTCGGCGTAGGCGGGCACCTGGACGAAGTTGAAGAAATAGAGCAACCCGATCCACGCGATGCCGACGAAGACGTGCGACCACCGCGACAGGAATGCGAAACCGTCACGACTGAAGATGTCCAGCGCCGAAGCCAGGACCACCATGCCGAACCCCCCTCAT
>JBKPDG010000107.1:0-21202 GCA_046727755.1 Actinomycetota bacterium | reverse complement strand
CCCCCTGGTCGACGTCGACGTGGAGGCCCTCGTGCTCGTACGCAGCCATGTGCACTCTCCCGGTCGGACGGACGGGGCCAGCCTGACAGGGCCGGGGTGACGTTTCGCGGGCGTGCCCGGAAGGGTAGGGTCTACCTACTGGTAGGTAGGTCCAGCACCGGGCCCAGCTTCTGAGCGCTACTCCCGCCGGGAGAGTCGCGGGAGGTTCCATGGATCACGCAATCGCTCGAGCCCCGAACGAGCGAGTCAACGTTCGCTCGTCGATCCCCTTCTTCCTGCTCCAGCTGCTGCCGCTCCTCGCCTTCGTCACGGGCGTGACGACCACGGCCCTCGTCCTGCTGGCGGTCACGTTCTTCGGCCGGATGTTCTTCATCACCGCCGGGTACCACCGGTACTTCGCCCATCGCAGCTACAAGCTCGGGCGGGTGGCGCAGTTCGTGATGGCGTTCGGCGGCGGGACCGCGTGCCAGAAGGGCGTGCTCTGGTGGGCGGGGCACCACCGGCGCCACCACCAGTTCGCCGACACCGAACGAGATCTCCACTCACCCCGGAAGGGGTTCTGGTGGAGCCACGTCGGTTGGATTCTCTGCGACAAGTACTCGGCGACCGACACGGACGCGATCAAGGACTTCGCCCGCTACCCCGAGCTGCGGTTCCTCGACCGGCACGACTGGATCCCGATGTGGACCTTGGGCGTCACGTGCTACCTGATCGGCGGGTGGAGCGGCCTGATCGTCGGATTCTTCCTGTCGAACGTGTTGTTGTGGCATTCGACGTTCACCGTGAACTCGCTGGCGCACGTGTTCGGGCGGCGCCGCTACGACACGCCCGACACCAGCCGCAATTCGCTCTTCGTGGCGCTGCTGACCGGCGGCGAAGGCTGGCACAACAACCATCACCACTATCAGTCGTCGGCGCGGCAGGGGTTCTTCTGGTGGGAGATCGACGTCGTCTACTACATGCTCAAGCTGTTGCAATTCGCAGGCATCGCCCGCGAATTGCGCGAACCGCCGCCGCGTGCGCGCGATCCGAAGCCGCGCGTGCAACCGAGCGACGAGACCGAGACCAAGACGCGGGAGCCGGTAGCCGTCTAGCGAGTCCGCAACGGTTCGAGGCCGGCCAAGGCCCGAGTGGCGCGGATCGCCAGTGCCACGAGCGTGAGGGTGGGGCCGTACCCGGCCGATGTCGGGAACACCGACGAGTCGGTGCACAGCACGTTGTCGACGTCGTGGAGGCGCTGCCACCGGTCGAACACGCTCGTGCGGGGGTCGTCGCCCATGCGGGCCGTGCCCATGACGTGACGGGAGATGGGCGTGGGGTTCTCCGCCTCGAACTCGCTGCCGGGCCGCGGTGGTGACGTGACCCAGAACGCAGTGTGCGCGCCGGCGTCGCGCATCACGGCCTCCAGCCGGGGTGCCCAGTGCTCGGCGCACGCGACCTCGTGACGGTGCGGCGCATACGTCACCCGGCCGGCCGGGTAGCCCCAGACGTCGCGGAGCTGCGGGTCGAGGTCGATGCGGTTGCCCGCCTGCGGGAGGTCCTCGCCCTGCATCGTGAAGACGGCCATGCAGTCGCGCATGGTCGATTCGACCATCAGCTGCGAGTGCAGCTCACCGGCCGGCAGGTGGATCGCCTCCACGATCGGCTGGCCGGCGCCGCCGTGCTCGACGATCCCACCCCGGAAGTACGGGAGATCGGCGTCCTCGGCGGCGGCGGACGCGGCGGCGTCGGGAACCATCGGGTCGTCCATCAGGTGGGTCACGGCCCGGCCGCGGTGCGCGTGCAGCCGGAACGGGAAGATGCCCAGCACCAGTGTCTGGAAGTGGAACATGAGATAGCGGCCGACGACGTCGGCGTTCCCGATTCCGCTGCGTAGCAAGAGGCGTGGCGTCTCGAACGCGCCGCCGGCGAGGACGACATGGCGCGCGCTCACCTCGTGCGGTCGCAGCTCGCCGTCGAGGTAGCGCACGCCGCGCGCCCGGCGTTCGGAGCCGTCGAGCACGACCTCGCTCACGTAGGACTCGGGCCGGATTTCGCAACGGCCGGTTCGCAACGCTCGCCGCAACGACGAGACGGGATCGCCCTTGGCGTCGATCGGACAGCCGAAGAACCCGCAGAACCCGCAGTTGTTGCACGGGGGACGACCGTCGTACTCGACGCTGTTCACCCCGGTGGGAGCGCGGTACGGGTGAAACCCGAGCCGGGTGGCGGCCTCGCTCGTGAGCACGGCGCAGAACATGTCGGGCCCGGGTCGCATCGGGTACGGGCCCGACCGCCACGCCGCGAACGGATTGGCCGTGTGGTCGCCGGCGACGCCGACGGCGCGCTCCGCCTCGGCGTAGTACGGCTCGAGCTCGTCGTAGTCGAGCGGCCAGTCGACGACGTCGGCGCCGTCGATCGGCCCGAGCTCGGCGCGGGCGCGGAAGTCGACCTCGCGAAAGCGCGGCAGCTTCCCGTCGGCGTGGAAGCCGCCGCCGCCGACCGTCGACGGGAGATTGTTCACGTCGCCGGTGAAGGTCCGGTGTCCGTTGTCGGCGGAGGAGCGGAACGATCGCGGCTCCAGCAACGGGTCGGGTCCGAGGAAATGCCGCTGCAAGAATTTGACCTCGTCGCTGCTGATCTCGCCGGACGGCTCGAAGGGCGGCTCGAGCCGGAGCAAGTGGTTGCGGCCCTTCTCGAGCACGATCACAGACCAGCCCGCCGCCGTGAGCACGTCCGCCGCGGTTGCGCCGCCCGGCCCGCTGCCGACCACGACGGCGTCGCAGTCGAGGTCACTCACGCCCCGAGACCTCGTTGTCCGTATAGCCGCGCGGCTGGACATCACCAGGGAAGCCGATCGCCCGCCAGCCGGCGATGTTGCGATTCCCGCCGTACTCCGGCGCCCCGTACGCGCCTTCGCACGCGTGCCCGTACACCAACTGCTTGAACTCGGGCACCGCGTCGAGACGCGCGTCCTGCTCCTCGGCCGAGAGCGCGGCGAAGTCGGCACCAAGGGCGGCGATCCCCTCGCGGTACTCCTGCTGCCAGCCCTTCACCGGACCGTTGAACTCGCGCTCGGCGACGCCCTGCGAGCCCTCGATGCGGGTGCGCCAGGCGAGATCCTCGAGGGGCGAGAGGGACAGGAACCTCCCGAACGACGCGTCGCCGCCGTAACGCCCGGAGAACGGACCGCCGGCCCAGATGCGAGGCGGATCGACGCTGAACGCGCCGAGCAACCCGTCGATGTAGTCGGCAACGCCGAGGGCGGTCGCGCCGGGGTGGGCTCCAGCGGCGGGGATGAGCCGTTCGCACGCGGCCTCCACGACGCGGTACTCGTCGTCGGAGAAGAATGCCGGTCCCGCCACGGGCGGGGAGCCTACTGAGAGCGACGGACCTACCTTTGGGACGTGCGACGGTGTGCTCTCGTCGCGGTGGCGATCTTCGCTGCCGCGTGCTCCTCGGGCGGGCGCACCGCGCCGGAACCGACAACCGCCGGCCGGGCGAGCCCGGACGAGACCGCGCCTGCGCCGCCGCCCTCGACCGCGCCACCCGCCCCGACGTTCGATGCCGCGGTCACGACCATCGACGAGACGACCCGGGCTCGCATGCTGCATTCGTGGCGGCCCGGCTGCCCCGTCGCGCTCGACGATCTGCGGCTCCTGACGCTCGACCACTGGGGCTACGACGGGATCGAGCACCGGGGGGAGCTCGTCGTGCACGCCGATCACGCCGACGCGATCGCAAGGGCTTTCCATGCGCTCTTCGACGCGCGTTTCCCGATCGAACGCATGCAGCTCGTGGACGTCTATGGCGGGGATGACTTCGCATCAACGGCCGACAACAACACCGCCGGCTTCAACTGTCGTGCTGTCGTCGGCAGACCCGGCTCATGGTCGGAGCACGCGTACGGTCGCGCGATCGACGTGAACCCGCGCGTGAACCCGTATCTCGGTGAGCCGCGAGTGAACGACCCGAGGCTTTCGCCCTATCTCGACCGCTCGATCGAGGCCCCGGGCATGATCCGCGCCGGTGACGTTGCGGTGAGCTCGTTCGCCGCCGCCGGTTGGACGTGGGGCGGCACATGGCCGACGCCCGACTATCAGCACTTCTCGGCGACCGGCCGTTGAGAACCTCTAGGCGACGGTCAGCGCGTAGTTGCCCAGCTCGTCGAGGCGCGCGGTCGCGCCCGGAGGCAGCACGACGACCGTGAACGGTTCCTCGACGAGCGCCGGCCCGCGCACCTCGACACCGGGGCCGAGCAGCGAGCCGTCGTAGACGGGCGCGTCGACGAAGCCGGAACCCATGAACTCGGGACCGAAGTACACGCGCCGGGCGCCCCGCCGCGCCGCCTTGGCGTCCCGGACGGCACCGAGCGGCGCCAGGCGCTCCGGCTTGGGTGTGAACCCGCGGGCGACGAGGCGGACCCCGCGCAGCAGCGGCTGCTGGTTCCGGAAGCAGAAGCCCCGCTCGGCTTCGTGCTGGTCGTGGAACCGCTCGGTGAGGTCGAGCAGACCGGGCTCGTCGAGCGCGTCGCTCTCGGGGACGGGCACGCTCATGTCGAAGTTCTGACCCGGATAGCACATCTGCGCGAACAAGCCCACGTCGACCTGCGCCTCCGCGAGACCCGTCGGGTCGAGCTCCTTGCGGGCCTCGTCGCGCAGCTCCGACATGAGCGCGTGCACGCGCGCGAGGTCGACCTGCGAGAGCGGCACGACGTACGCACGCACGAGGTCGACGACATAGTCGGCGACGAGGACGCCGAGCGCGGAGAACGCCGGCGCGCTCTTCGGGACGACGATGCGGTCGATGCCGAGCTCGGTCGCGATCGCCCATGCGTGCACGGCGCCGTTGCCCCCGTACGCGATCAGCGCGAGCTCACGGGCGTCGGCGCCGTGGGACGCCAGTACCCGGCGGGTCGCGTTCGCCATGTTGGCGTTCACGATGCGCTCGATGCCCCAGGCGGCTTCGACCACGTCGAGGCCGAGCGGCTCTGCGACGCCGCGCCGGATCGCGTCCCGGGCGCCGTCCAGATCGAGCGTCATCCGGCCGCCGGCGAACCCGTCGAGCGGGAGGTACCCCAGCACCGCGTCGGCGTCGGTGACCGTCGGCTGCGTGCCGCCGCGCCCGTAGCAGACTGGGCCAGGCGCCGAGCCGGCGCTCTCGGGGCCGACGAGCAGCGCGCCCTGGCGCACGCGGGCGATGGAACCGCCACCCGCGCCCACGCTCTGGACGTCGACCATCGGCAGGCCGATGTAGTAGCGGTAGCGCCAGTTCCAGTCCGTCTTGATCTCGGGCTGCCCATCGCGCACGAGGCAGACGTCGAAGCTGGTGCCGCCCATGTCGACGGCGATGAAGTCGTCGACGCCGGCCCTGCCCGCGGCCAGCGCCGCTCCCATCACGCCGCCAGTCGGACCCGAAGCCAACACGGACACGGCCCGCCTCGCCACGTAGTCAGGCGGCATCACACCGCCGGTCGATTGCATGATCAGCAGCGGGCCGGCGTATCCGGCGGCGCGCAGCTTCTCCTGGAGACGGCCGACATACGCCGCGATCCTCGGCGCCACGTATGCGTTCACGAGCGTCGTCGAGACCCGCTCGAACTCCGGTCCGCGCGACATCACCTCGTGGGAGAGCGAGACATGGTCGACGTCGGGGAACTCCTCGCGGATGATCTCGGCGGCGCGCCGCTCGTGCTCCGGGTTCACGAAGCTGAACAGGAACATCACCGCCACCGACTGCACGCCGAGCTGCTTCAGTCGCCGGACGCCGCGGCGGACAGCCTCCTCGTCGAGCGGTGTGAGCACTTCGCCGCGGAAGTTCATGCGCTCGGGGATAGGGATGCGCGCCCGCCGGCGTGCGATCGGGTGCGGCGCCGGATACGTGGGATCCCAGATCTCTTCTTTGTGGACGCGGCGCATCTCGATCTCGTCGCGGTGCCCCTCGGTCACGAGCAGGCCGGTCGGCGCGCCGTTCATCTCGATCATCGTGTTATCGGCGGTGGTGGTGCCGTGAACGAGTAAGTCGATCTCGGCGCACACGTCCGCCAGCGGGCGATCGAACCGGTCGGCGAGCTCCTGGAGGCCGTTCATGACGCCGACCGACTGGTCCTCGGGCGTCGTCGGCGTCTTGTCGAGGACGACGTCGCCGTCGGGCGTCACGCAGATCAGGTCGGTGAACGTCCCCCCGACGTCCACGCCCACCCGGTAGCCCATCTACCGCCCTCCCGATGCGTTCATCACCCGGAATTGTTCCGGTCTATGCACGCATCGAGCGGCGCTCGGCGCGCAGGCGGTCGGTCGCGTCCTGGTCGATCGCCAGCGTGAGGTCCTCGAAGGAGCCGGTAAGGACGACGCCGTAGTCGCGCTCGGCGGCGTCGACGCTCACGTACTCGTCGAGGACGTCGTCGAGCACGGACTGCGGATCACGGTCGAGCGGATCACCCCAGCCTCCTCCGCCGCCGTAGTCGTACATGATCCGTTGCGACGCCTCGATCGGCACCCACTCGGCGGTGTGCTGGACGACGAACGGCTCGTCGGAGCCGTAGCGGATCACCATCTTGTTCGGCGCGCCAGACCTGCCGCCGCAGATGCCGGGCATCGGGTACTTCATGCCGACGACGTACGTGTACACCTTGGCGTCGACGAGCACTTCCTTCTCGTAATGGCTCCCGCACAGCCCGCGCCACTGCCCCGGCCCGCCCGAGTCCGTGCGGTAGTCGCGGCTCCACTGCACGTGCGGGTACAGGCTCTCGTTGATCTCGGCCGTCGCCTTCCACAGGTTGCCGAACGACGCGTTCTGCGCGCCCCACGCGTCCATGCCCTTCCCGGCGTTGCACCAGCCTGCGTACACCTCGGCCGAGTGGTCCGTGAACGACTGGCCCGTGCGCGGGTCGACGCCCACGATGATCGTCGGGATGCCGGTCTTGTAGGTCTGCGGCACGGCCTTGTCCGGCAGGACGTGTTGCATCGCGACCGCGATCACCTCGCCGACGTCGGCGCCCGGGTGGTGCGTGCCCGCGCTCACGGGCTTGCTCGGGTGGGGGTTGAGCACGCATCCCTGCGGGACTGTCAGCTTGATCTGATCGAAGAACCCCTCGTTCTTCGGGATCTCGGGGTCCATCATCGAGGCGATCTGGCCCACCGTGTACCCGCGGGTGTTCCCGAAGGTCGACCACGCCTGGATCTCCTGGCGCGTGTCACTGCCCGTGTAGTCGATCTTCAGGTCGTCGCCGTCGACGGTGATCTTCACGTGCAGCTTGATGTCGGGATTCCCCAGCGGGTCGTGGTCGACGTACGCGTCGGCTTCGTAGACGCCGTCCGGCCACGCGGTGACCTCCTCGCGGAAGCGGCGCGCCGCGTAGTCGATCATGAAGTCGACGGACTGCTCGACGGTGTCGACGCCGGACCGGGCGATGATGTCGCCGAGCCGATCGGCGGCCAGCTGTGCGGCGCCGATCTGCGCCCGCAGGTCGCCGATGTAGTCGGGGAGGCGGTTGTTGGCCGCCATGGCGTAGAGCACGTCGCGGCGTTCGACGCCCCGATCCATCACCTTCACGACCGGCCAGCGCACACCCTCGCCCCAGATGTCGTTGGCGGTGACGTTGTAGCCGCCCGGAACGTTGCCGCCGGTGTCCCCGTGGTGACACTGGATGCTGGCGATCAGCACCATGCGGCGTTCACCCGTCGCCGGATCGTCGCCGAAGATCGGCGCGAACACGTTGTAGTCGGGGAGGTGCCCGCCGCCGTGGTAGGGGTCGTTGGCCGCGAACACGTCGCCTTCATGGAACTCGTCGACGCCGAGATACTCGAGCGCGAAGCGCACGGGAAGGGTGGACGTGAGCATGAACTGCGGGATGCCGACCGAGAGCGCCGCGAGGCGACCCTTCGCGTCGAGGATGGTCGCGTTGCGCTCGTTGCTCTGGTTGAGGATCGGCGTCGTGGCGGTGCGCGAGACGTACGTCGCCATCTCGAAGCAGATGGTCTCCATCGCGCCCCGGATGACCTCGGCCGTCACCTGGTCGACGGTGGGGCGCTCGTGGAGGCGACCCCGGTGACCGGCGAGCTGGACCAGATCGACGTTCATGGCAGGCTCCCCTCGTCATCGCAGGAGATCGCCGTCGGTGGAATCTGACGCCTGCGTCATGTATATCGTACCCTTCGCCCGTCAGGGAGAGACAGGAGCGGTGGTGTCCGAGCATCGTGAGTTCCGGGACATCCGCGGATCCGGCGCCGAGGTCGCGCCCGCGCAGCCCGTCGACGAGTTCATGGCCTCGCTGGAAGCTCTCCAAGCCGAGGTCGCGACCGAGAAGAACCTCGTCTGGGAACGGGTCGCCGACGGGACCCTGTCGATGGAGCTCCTCAAGCGGCTGTGCAAGGAGTACTACTTCCTCGGCAAGTGGTACACGACCGAGTTCGGCTCGATCGTCTCGAACGCGCCCGACGTCGACGCCCTCGACCTCGGGGGCAGTGAGCACTACGTGCACTGGGCGCAGAACCTCGCCGACGAGATGGGATTCGCGGGGGACCGCAACCACGTCGACATGAAGGTCGACTGGGCCCACCAGCTCGGGATCACCGACGACGAGCTGGTCTCCTACCGGGCCATGCCCGAGACGATCGGGTCGGTGTTCACGACGCTCTTCTACATGCGGCGGTCGTACGAGGAGGGCCTGGCCGCGTTCGGGTGGGCGGGGGAGCGCTTCGCGGCGTCGACGAACTACGCCGTGAAGATGTACGAGGGCATGCGTGACCACTACGGCATCGAGGTCGAGAACTTCAGAGTGCACGCCTACGCCGAGGAGGACCACGGCCGTCAGGCCGACTACCTGCTGCGGCAGGTGGCGGTCACCGCCGGGCAGCAGCGCCGGGTCCGCCGCGTCGTCGAGCACGTGCTGATCTGCCGCAACGCCCGGACCGCGGCGCTGAACCGCTGGCTCGACGAGCCGGGCGCGCTTCGCTCGTAGTTCGTTCCCGAATATCCACCCGATTCCGCGCGTGGCGTCGGAGAATGTGCCGGTGGCGGCGCGGGTTCGACTCGGTGTGGCGGGAGCCGCCGGCCTCCCGGTGGCGGCGATGGCCGCGGTCGGCACGTTTGTCGCGCAGTTCTGGTACGTGGCTCATCGGCCGCTGCCGAGCTTCCAAAACCTGAATCCTGGCGGCGTGTTCGGCCCGGACACGATGCCCGAGTCGCGGATCGTGCTCCTCGGCGACTCGACGATGACCGGGCCCGGGCTCGACTCGTGCGACGACCTGTGGTCACACCAGATCGCCCGCCGCCTCGCCACCGACGTGCGCATCAGGCTCGTCAGCGTCGCCGCCGGCGGGTCGAGGGTGCGCGATGTGCTCGTCGACCAGCTTCCAGAAGCTCAGCGGTTGCGGCCGGACGTCGCCCTCGTGTCGGTCGGCGCCAACGACGCGACCCACGGGACGCGCCTGGGACGTTTCGAGGCCGACCTCGACGCCGTGGTGGAGGCGTTCGGCGAGGCGGGGACCGAGGTCGTGCTCTCCGGTGTCGGCGACCTCGGCAACATCCCGCGTCTCGTGCACCCGTTGAAGGCGCTGGCATCCCGGCGGAGCCGGGCCTTCGACCGCGCCCACGCCCGGGTCGCAGCCCGGCACGACCACGTCGTGAAGGTGCCGATCGCCGAGCTCACGGACGCACGGTTCCGAACCGCCGAGGTGTTCTGCCCCGACCTGTTCCACCCAAACCGGATCGGTCACACGGCGTGGGCCGACGCCGCGCACCCGTTCGTGGGCGGCGCACTCAGCCGGGTCGTGCGTATCTGAAGGGCGCTCAGCGTCCCTGAGATACGCACGTTGGGCTCAGAACAGCAGCTCGGCGAGGCGGTCGTGGTGCCAATCGCGGGTGCCGAGCCATGCTTCGGACCCGTACGCGTGGCGGATGAAGAGGTGCAGATCGTGCTCCCACGTGTAGCCGATGCCGCCGTGGATCTGGATGCCGTCCTTGGCTGCGCGCGTGGCGGCGGCGCCGGCGGCGGCCTTGGCTACGTGCGTCGCCCGGTGCCGGTCGGCGTCTTTGGCGTCGACCGCCATCGCGGCGTAGTAGACCGCGCTCGTCGCCCGTTCCAAGTCGAGCGCCATGTCGGCGAGCTTGTGCTGGAGCGCCTGGAACGAGCCGATGGGCACGTCGAACTGCACGCGTTCCTTGGCGTAGGCGAGCGCCATGTCGAACAACCGCCGGGCAGTGCCGACCATCTCCGCTGCCAGCGCCACCGTCGCCCGTTCGAGCACCGACTCGAACGCCTCGGGGTCGACAGATTGCGCCGGCCCTGCGCCCGAGGCGACCTCCAGCTCGAAGAGACGCCGCGAGAAGTCAACGGTTTCGACACGCCGCACAGGTGGTGACTGCACGAGCGTCACCGCCGGACCGCCCGACACGACGGCGACCCAGTCGACTCGGTCCGCCTCCGGCACGAACGTCTTGACCGCGTCGTCGTTCGCCTGCCAGATGCCGTCGGCGCCGGCCATCGCGACGGTTCCCGTGATCTCGCCCGCGACCGTCGGCGCGAGCAGCTCGTGCCCCAACGCGCCGAGCAGTGGGACGAACAGCGCCACCGTCGGGAAGAACGGGCCCGGTGCGGCGACGTACCCGGCTTCCTCGACGAACAGGCAGAGATCCGTGAGCGGTCCGTCGCCGAGCGCGGCGAAGTCGCGCAGATGCCGCCAGAGCGGATCGGCCGCGCCGGGGTCGTCGATGTGCGCGCGCAGCACGGTCGTCGGGCACTCACGCCGGAGGAGTTGCCGCGCCGTGTCGCGCAGGAGCT
Source organism: Actinomycetota bacterium (assembly GCA_046727755.1). Lineage (GTDB taxonomy): Bacteria > Actinomycetota > Acidimicrobiia > IMCC26256 > JACDBD01 > JALZAA01. The sequence continues at coordinate 10,440 of JBKPDG010000107.1, read as the reverse complement.
CCTGGTCGGGGGAGAGCGTGAAGTCCATCGCTACCTCGCCCGCGGCAGGCCGAGCACGCGCTGGGCGATGATGTTCCTCTGGATCTCGGAGGACCCGCCCGCGATCGTGTTGGCGAAGCTCATGAAGAAGCCCATGACCCAGCGGCCGCGTTCTTCCCCGCGGTCGGGGTCGGCCACCGCGCCGTAAGCGCCCTGGAGCTCCATCCCGTATTCCCAGCACTCCTTGCCGAGCTCCGACGTCGCCATCTTCATGAACGAGTGCTCTGGAGCAGAGCTCCCCTGGGCGAAGCTCGAGAATCCCTTGTAGCCCAGGGAGCGCAAGCTGGCGGCGCGCTCGAACAGCTCGGCGAGCCGACGCCGGACGATCGGATCCTCGATGAGCCCGCGTCGCGTCGCCATGTCGACCAGGCCTTGGATCGTCGTCTCGAGTCGGGACACGCCCTCGACCCACAGCCCGGCACGCTCGTGCGCGAGTGAGCCTTGCGTGATCCGCCACCCGTCGTTGAGCGTGCCGACAAGGTTCTCGCGCGGCACGACGACGTCGCTGAAGAACACCTCGGCGAAGTTGGCGGCGCCGCTGATGTGGCGCAGCGGCCGGATATCTATACCGGGCGTGTCCATGTCGATGATGAGCAGGCTGATGCCCTTGTGCTTCGGCGCGTTCGGGTCCGTCCGCACGTAGCAGAAGCACTTCTGCGCCGCCATCGCGTAGCTCGTCCACACCTTCTGGCCGTTGACGACGAACTCGTCGTCATGGACGTCGGCCCGGGTGGTCAAACCGGCGAGGTCGGAGCCCGCGTTCGGCTCGCTCATGCCGATGCACCAGATGGTGTCGCCGCGAATGGCCGCCGGCGCCAGCTCACGCTGCCGCTCGCTGCCGAACTCGAGCAGGCTCGGGGCGACGATCGCGTAGCCAGGGAAATGGAACGAGCGCGGGACGCGGCGACGTGCCATCTCCTCGAGGTAGATGAGGGTCTGCACCGGTGTGCAGTTCCGGCCGCCGAGCTCGGGTGGGTAGGCGGGGATCATCCAGCCGTGGTCGAAGAGCGTCGCCTGCCAAGCCCGCGACCAAGCCGGGATGACGTCGCTGTCGTCCAGCTCGCCGGGGTCCGCGTAGTCGAAGCCCTTCTCGGCCTCGGTCGGCACGTGCTCGTCGAGGAACGAGACGAGCTCGGCCCTGAACGCTTCTTCCTCCGCGCCCCATGCGAGTTGCACGCCTACCGCCCGGTGAACCGCGGGTCGCGGCGTTCCTTGAAGGCGGCCATGCCCTCGACCAGGTCACCCGACGTGGTCGCGAGTGACTGGGACGCGGCCTCGCGCTCGAGCGAGTCCGCCAGGTCCGTCTCGAAGCTCGTGTTGAGCAGGCGCTTCGAGAGCCCGAGGGCGCGCGTCGGGCCCGCGGCGAGGCGCGCCGAGAGCGCGGACGACTCGTCCACGAGCATGTCGGGCTCGACGCACCGGTACGCGAGCCCGAGGTCGACGGCCTCGGCTCCGGTGCAGCCCTCACCGAGCATCACCATCGCCTTGGCGCGGGGGAGACCGACGAGGCGCGGGAGTAAGTAAGCGCCGCCGGCGTCCACGACGAGCCCCCAGCGGTGGAACGACCACAGGAATCTCGTGGCGTGGTGCACGAGCACGAAGTCGCAGGCGAGCGCCAGGTGGGCGCCGGGGCCGACTGCGACCCCGTTGACCGCCGCCACCGTCGGCTTGTCGAGCTCCCACAGCTCGCGGATGAACGCCTGCACGCCGACGCGCAGCGCTTCGGCGGTGGCGCGGGTGTCGAAGCCTTCACGGCGGGCCTGCGCGACGGTCGAGGCGCCGAGGTCCATCCCGGCACAGAAGGCGTCGCCCGTCCCCGTGATCATCAGCGCCCGGACGTCCGCGTCGGCTCGAACCGCCCGCACCGAGTCGACGATCTGATCGCGCATCTCGACCGTCAGCGCGTTCTTGGCCTCGGGTCGCTCGAGCGTGACGCGGCAGACGTGGTCGGCGCCCGTCTCGACCCGCAGCATCGGCTGCCTACCGGTTGGTCGTGAGGATGTTGACGACCGAGACGCCCGAGCCGCGGCCGCCCACGTTGTGCTGGAGCGCGTACCCGTTGCGCATGTCGACCTGCCGCTCGCCCGCCTCACCCCGCAGCTGCCACCAGCACTCGGTGAGCTGGGCGACGCCGGTGGCGCCGATCGGGTGTCCCTTCGCCAGGAGCCCGCCCGACGTGTTGATCGGGATGCGGCCGGTGAGCGAGGTCGCGCCCTCGAGCGAGGCCACCCCGCCCTTGCCCTTGTCGAAGAAGCCGAGGTCCTCGACGTCGAGGATCTCCGTGATCGTGAAGCAGTCGTGCACCTCGGCGCAGTCGATCTGGCCCGGCTCGACGCCCGCCATGCGATAGGCCCGCTCGCCGGCGATGGTCGTGGCCTTGAGGCCGGTGAAGCTTTGCTTCTCGTGCAGGTACGGGTGGTCGGTGGCGACACCGAAGCCGGCGACGTACACGGGCTTGTCGGTGAAGTCGGCAGCACGCTCGGCGTTCACGAGGATCGTCGCGGCGGCGCCGTCCGTCTGCGGGCAGCAATCGAGCAGGTGCAGCGGATGGCAGACCGGCGGCGACTCGAGGACGTCGTCGACCGTGATCTCGTTCTGGAAGTGGGCGAACGGGTCGCGGGCGCCGTTGTGGTGGTTCTTCACTGCGACGGACGCGAGCATCTCGCGCGTCGTCCCGTAGTCGTTCATGTGGCGGGTCGCGAACGGCGCGAACAACACGGGTGCGGTCTCACCACGAGTGAGGACCGGATGTCCGGCGGCCGCACGGGACAGCAACCCCTCTTCGGTCGACTTGTCGCGCATCTTCTCGACCCCGATGACGAGGACGATGTCGTGCACGCCACTCGCCACCGCCATGGCGCCGACCCGGAAGGCGTCCGACCCCGACGGGCAGGCGTTCTCGATGCGCGTGCACGGCACGCCGGCAAGGCCGATTGCGCTCGGCACGGTGTTCCCGCCGATGCCCTCCTGGCCCCAGAGCGTGCCTCGCTGCGTCGCCACGAAGACGGCGTCGATCTGCTCCGGTTCGACGCCCCGGTCGACGTTGGCGACCGCGGCCTGGAACGCTCCCGCCGCCATCTGCTCGTAGCTCTGATCGAAGAGCTCGCCGAACTTGATGAGCCCGGCCCCGGCCACCGCGACGCGATTCCAACTCATCAGGGTGCTCCCACTACTCCTCGCTCGACTTCGCAGTATTGCCGTCGACGACTCGTGCCTTGAACCCGTACACGGGGACGCCTCGCTCGAACGCGTACCGGCGCAGGACCAGCTCGACGTCGACGCCGATCTGCATGTCGCTGCCGTCCCCGATCACTTGCAGCATCACGCGCGCGCCGTCGGCGAGGTCGATGACGGCGAGGGGCAGCGGGGCCTCGAACGGTGGTGGCATCGTGTGGTTCACGACGAACGTGTGCACGACGCCGCGACGGGCCAGCGGGACGAGCATGAACTTCGTGCTCCCGCAGCTGATGCAGTACGGGTGGATCGTCGGCGGCGTGTTGATCGTGCCGCAGTCGACGCATCGCGCTCCGAGCAGCCCGAGCATCTCTTCCGCGCCCCGCACGAAGAGCGCGCTCTCGGGCGGGACACCCATCGGGATGGTCTCGCCGGCGGCCTGCAGCTGCCGGCGGGCGCGCAGCGCCTCGGCATACGACGTCGGCTGACCCCCCGACCAGGCGTCACCGACGGTGGCCGCGCCGCGTACGGCTCCGTCGGCGTTGATCACGATGCCGGTGGCGCGGCCTCCGCCGAACCCGACGACGCCCACGGTTCGGGCGGCATCGAGCGAGGCGAGCGCACCGAGAAGCGGGGCGGCCGCGCCCGTGTCGCCGATTGAGCTGTACACGGCAGCCGAAGCGGGCGCGCCGCCACCGAGCTTGCGGCCGGCGGTGGCGCCGAGGCGGCCGTCGGGGTCGGGGAGTGACCACTCGTCGACGTCGAGCGTGGCGAGCTGCTCGCCCACCTCCTGCACGATGGGCAGGAAGATCTCCTCGCGGAACAGCCGAGCGTCGTAGAGATCGCGTGTCCCGTCGTCGGCGTCGGAGCGATACCGGTCGAGGAACGGGTGGGTGCGGGTGACGCGGGCGGGCATCGACGCATGGCCGCCCTCCGAGACGAGGACGATCGCCGCCGCGCCGGCTCCGGCGCGCTCCTCGAATGCGGTGCCGGGCCCGGGAACGAGCGCATCGGCCGCGACGACCAACGCGACGCGGGCGCTGCCGGCCGCGATCGCGTCGCACGCGGCGAGGAGGGCGTCCATGCCCGCGTGCGGCGATCCCGAGCACAGAACGCCCCCGGAATGGCCCGACAACCCCAGCGCCGAGGCCAGCACGGCGTGGCTGGGACCCTCGGCGAAGGGTGGGCGGGTCGTGCCCCACCACAGGCCGTCGACGATGTCTTTCTCGAGTCCCGATGCCGCCACCGCGCGGGACGCGGCCTCCGCCGAGAGGGTGAGAACGTCCTCGTCGGGAGCGCACACGCCGACCTGGCCCCGCCTGCCGCCACGACCCCAGGCGGCGGCGACGTCACTGGATGCCAGCCGCCGTGCGGGCGCGGCGGCGCCCACGGCCAGGACCCTGACGGGGGAAGTCACGCACGAATCTTAGGCCTGGCCTGCTCACGCGGCCCCAAGACGGCTGTGCCGTAGAGCCACAGCACGAACGCGGTGAGTACGTGCCACACCGCGTGCAGCTGCATCGCCGAGTCCGGGTCACACAGCGGTGCATCGGTGCGACCGAGCGCGTTGAGCAGCGCACCGATCGCGAGCACTGCGAGCCCCACGATCCAGCGCCGGGAGTTCGCAGTGGCGCGGCCGGACAGTGAGCGCACCGCGGCGACCTCACCGGCGAACGCAGCGGCGACGAGTATCCCGTCGAGCGCGTTGGCGGCGTCCGGCCAGATCGCCAGCACCACTGCGCACGCGGCGACCAGGACCCCAACGACCCCAAGGCCGTCGCGCACCGGTGCGCCGCGTACGAGCGCGACGTCGTAGCCGATGATCACGGCGACAACGGCGGCGATCGAGAGGTCGTGCGCGAAGCGTCCCCACGCCGGCATCGGGCCATGGAATGCCGCACTCCCGACCCCGACGCCCACCACCGCGGCGGCGTAGACGGCGGGCGCGAGGCGCGTCGATGGCCGGCCCGCAAGCGCGCGCCCCAGGAGCAGCAGACCCGCGACCACGTACGTCAGGCTCGACAAGGTGTTCGCCGGCTGGGCGAGCAGCCCCTGACCGATGTGCTCGCAGTCCGAGCCGCCCACGGCTCCTCAGGCGCTCACTTCTTCTTCGGCGCGTACACGCCGATGCCGTCCGGGAACGCGAGGCCGCCGCCCATGATCTCGGGCGGTTGCGGCGCGCCGTCCACGAACCGGATCCGGCGCACAGAGCCTTCCGGGCCGGGCCCGATGCCCTCGCTCGTGATCGTGATGCCGATGTCGGCGTAGTACAGCGTGCCGTCGGGGCCGACGCCGAGCCCGAGCGGCGTCCCGGTCGAGAAGGTCTGCTCACCGAGCGTCTCGGCCGGCGGTGGCTGGAGCACCGTGCGCACGTAGCCGCCCTCGGCGTCGTACTCGTTGATCAGGCCGCTGATGACGCTGGACACGTAGAAGCCGTTCTTCGGGGCTCGAACGATCGCGATCGGCGCGGCGAGACCGTTCCCGAGGCTGATGAACTGCTCGCGCTTCACCGACGGGGCCATGGGCGCGCCGGTGGTGTCCTTCCCGCTGCACCCGCCTTTGGCGGTGTCGGATGTCGGGAAGGGTCCGCTGTACCGCAACACTCCGGCCGTCGGCTGGCGCGCCGACGGGACGTACACGCGGTCCTTCGCGTCCACATAGATGCCGCCCGCGGTCGCGATTCCCACGTCGAGCTTGCAGTAGCGCACCTTGGTGCGGTCGAACGGTGGGAACCAGACGATGAGCTGCCCGTCCTCCGGCCCCGACGCCTGGTTCCCGATGTCGGTCGTGACGATGCGCCCGTCGGAGAGGAAGCCGCATCCGTAGTTCTCGGCGTTGTCGCTGCTGGGCTGGTACGTCGGCGTCAGCTTCCCGATCTTCTTCGCCGAGAGCTTCCCGACCGTGCTGCCGCGCAACTGGAAGATCCCCCACCCCTGCGGCGGGTTCGGCTGGCCCGTGTCCTCGCCGGCGACGAACCGCTTGGAGGCCCCGGGGAAGAAGCAGATCTGCGCGTTGATGTCGAGTCCATTCGGATCGTCGTCATGGTTGCGGATCACTGTCTGCTTCGTGAACGGCGGGTCGGCGGTGTAGGCGTTGAGGTTGTTCCCCTCCCCGTTGAAGACGATGACGCCCTTCGACGAGGACTGCGCGGGCCGAGAGGTCGCGCCCGGCGCGGCCCACGCCGCCACGAGCGCGCTCGCGGCGAGCGCTCCTGCGAGCATCCGGCGGAGTCGACGTCGTCGCGTCATCACTTCCTCGCCCTCGGTGTGATCGGGATCTCGAGCGCGTTGGTGGTCACGAGCCGGTCGAAGCCCTCGGAAAGCGACGGCAGCGCCTTCGGGTCCTCGACCGCGAGGATGCTGACCCGGTCGTACGTCGCGCCGCGACGCCCGGGCAGCTTCGTCGCCGTGCAGTCATTGTTCGCGTCCAGCGTGCAGACGAGCCCGCCGGTCGGGTTGTCGGTGCCCTGCGACAGGTACACCGCATACGTCGTCGCGCCTGTCTGCTGGGCGGCGCTGCCGGGCCGGAGCCAGCGGTTCGGGTCGCCGAGCCCCTCCCCTTGGACGGCAACCCGGAACGGGTCGAGCGAGACGTGCAGCGTCCCCGAGCCAGTTTGGTTCGCGACTCGCTCGCGGGTCAGGTCGAAGTTGAGGTTGCACGGGGAGGCCACGCACGCCTGCTGCGCGGCTTGCGGGTTCGGCGGTGTCGGCGGCGGGGGCTTCGTCGTGGTCGGTGCCGAGGCCACGGGCTTGCCGCGCAGCGAGAAGCGGTAGACGCCGCTGTTGCGATTCCGGTTACCGACGCCAGGCTCGCGGATCCCGGCCACCGCGATCACGTCGTCGCCGACGATCGCGGCGCCGCCGGCCACGCCGCCGCGGAGCTCCTTCGACCAGAAGACCTCACCCGATTGCAGGTCGAGAGCCCGGAACGTGAAGTCGGTCGTGCTGCCGAGGAACAGGACGCCGTTCGCAACCGCGGCCGACGCGTACGTGTCGGCCGCCTCGGGTTGCTGCCACTTGATCGCGCCGGTGGCGGCGTCGAGAGCGTGGAGCGCGGGGGTCCCGCCGACCGCGGTGCCACCCACGACGACGCCGTCCGCAACCGCCGTCGCCCCGATGAAGCCGCCGGTCGAGTAGTTCGCGTTCGGGCGCGGGATGCCCGGCTCGGTGACCTGCGTGCGCCAGACGAGCTCCCCGGTGGAGCGGTCGACGGCGTAATACGCGGCGTCCTTGTTGCCGAGGCCGACGAGGGCCCGGCCCCCGGCGTCGAACAGGTTCGGCGCGCCGGCGAAGTCGAGGTCGTCCCGGTTGGGCTCATGGGGCTGATATGTCCAGCGCACCTGGCCCGTGACGAGGTCGAGGGCCACGATCGCCTCCGCGAACCGTCCGTAGCCCTCGGGGCTGCTCGTACAGTTCCCCGTCCCGACGAACACGAGCCTGGTCGCGGGATCGACGGTGGGGGAACCCCAGACGTCTCCGCACCCCGGTCCGGTCGCGCCGTCGCCCTCGGTCGGCGCGGTGACGGTCGTCCACCGCTCCTTCCCGCTGGCGGCGTCCAGGGCGATGACCGCGGCCGGCTCGCCCTTTCCGCTGTTGTGCACGTCGGTGCCGAAGATGACCATTCCGTCGGCGACGACCGGTGACGATTCGATCTCGCTGGGGTCGTCGTCGTCACCACGGCGACCCACCTCGTGCTTCCAGCGCTCTTCGCCGTCGTCGGCTCGCAGCGCGTACAGCGTCTTGCCGCCGCCGAAGAACACGGTGCGTTCACCCTTGACGTCGGCTACCGCCGCCGACGACACGATCTGGCCCGCGTACACCTGCCCGTGCACCCGCGCCTCGTACGTCCAGCGGGGCTTTCCCGTCTTGACGTCGATCGCATAGAAGTTGCCCGACCAGTCGCCGACGTACGCGACCCCGTCGACCACGGCGGGCGTCGCGGTGACGGTGTCCTTGGCGTTGAAGAACCACAGCTGCTTCAAGTCCTGGACCGTCTCCGGACCCAAATCGGTCTGGCACGGGTACGCGAACGCGCGCTCGACACGCTGGCCCCACATGGGCCAGTCGCAGCGGCTGATCGGCTTCGCCGGCGCGCTCGCCCCGACCGGCATTGCAGCAGCGACGAGCGCGCCCGCGGCAACGAGCCCGACGAACGCGCGCCTCGCGGTCCGGCCCTCCACGGCCCCCACCTTCGTTGCCACCTGACAGCGGCGTCATGCTAAGTTCCGCGCCCCGCCGGTTCCAGGGGGTCGCGCGTGCTCGAGGATTTACAGCGCGGGCGCGTGTGCACGTTCGTAGGTCGCTGGTGCGTCACGCGGTTCGGGTTCGTTTTCCTCCGAGGCGCTGGCGGCGACGGCCGGATCGGCGGCGTCAGCCGCTGGGACGGCTTCCCCCCGAGGTGCTCGCCGGTGTGCGGGCGGGGACAGTACCGCCGGTGTGCTCTTCGAGCGTCGTCGACCCGGACACGTTGCCGTCTTTGCGAAGCTTGTCGAGCGCAGCCTTGTCGCCCTTGAGGTAGCGGTCCCAGAAGTCGACGGTCGACTTCTGCAGCGCCGTCGCCTGCGTGTCGGTACCGCCGAGGAACGGCGCGATGTGACCGGCGCCGAGGAACGTCAGGAAGAACTTCGGCGGTTGAGCCCGCATGAAGGTGTTGATATCGCTCGCGATAGGAACCGTTCCGTCACTGTTGCCGTGGACGGCGAGCAACGGCGTGGGGCCGTTCCGGAAATATTGGTCGATTGGCTCGACAAGGCCGCCGAAGCCCGAGATTGGGATGGCGGCTTTGACGCGCTTGTCGCGGCAGCACGCGCTGTACGCCAGCCCGTAGGTTGTGATGCCACCCAGCGAATGGCCGGAAGCACCGATCCGCTTCGGGTCGACAATCTCGCCTAGTTGCTTGTCCTTGATGACCTGGTTGATCACGAAGGACGCGTCGGCGGGCTGATTCTTCGTGTCGGCGACGCCCCTGGCGAAGCTGACTCCGCCGGGGGTGTTTGCGTTCGACAACGGATAGTCGGGCGCGGCGACCACGTAACCGGCGGACACCCACGCCTTGAGCACGTCCTCGTAGACCACGCCGCGGGCGTAGAGACCATGCGTGAAGAGGATGAGCGGGTAAGGACGGTGTTTCCTATTGATCGTCGCGTTCTCGACTGGCTTGTCGCTCGGTGTGCCCCCCGCGGGGTAGTAGATCGCAGTCAAAAGCGTACGGTCGGGCCGCGCCGGTGCTGTCCCGTTCGCGTCGGTCGGTCGGGTGGTGTCGACGAACGTCGTGCTCATGACACCGACGGCGTACGTCCCGATGGGAGCAACCGTCCGTGGAGCCGCGTTGGCCGGCGCGGCGGCGGTCACTCCGGGTGCGATGCTCATGCTCCCGGCGACGATGCCGACAGCCACGATCACAGTGGCCAGGCGGGCGCGCCGTCGGCATGGCGTGCTGTGTTCGATCATCGTCCCTCTCCGCGCTGCGGACCGGTGACTCTATCTTCGCCGCTGTGGCGTGCGGCGTCAGCGCGGCCCGGGAAAGGGGAGCCGATAACCTCGATGTTTCGGCGGCGTAGCCGAGTGGCACAGGCAGAGGTCTGCAAAACCTTGCACGCGGGTTCGATTCCCGCCGCCGCCTCACAATCGCCGGGTTATTGTGCGATCCGGCTGTGACCCGGACGGAGATCGGACCGTCGAAATCGTCCACCCATCCGGCCGCCGTCAGCGCTGCAGTTCGAGGGTTGCGAAGCCAGGGACCATCGCGTCGGTCGAGAGGGCATCGAGTGCGCCGCGCTCCTTGTACAGGTAGGCGTCCCAGAAGTCGACGGTGACCGTGACGACCAGCTCGTCGGCGGGGTCCGGGGTGTCCTCGAAGGGTGGGGAATGTGTCGGTCGCTCGAGTGTCATCAGGTACTTCGGCGGCCTTGCCATCCCGTACGGGTCGCGGCCACGAGAGTCGCTGTTTCCGTTGATGATCAGCAGCGGGACCGAGGGGAACTCGTACGCCGCGTCGTACGGGAGGAGAATCCCTGCCATCACGAGCGCGGCGTCAATGCGCTGGTCGCGGCAGCACCTGTTGAACGCTACGCCGTAGACGGTCGCGCCGCCGAGGGAGAGCCCCGCGACTCCGATGTGCCCTTTGTCGACGCGGCGGGCCAGCGGTCCGTCGTGGTCCTGGCTGCGAGCCAACATTTGATCGATCACGAAGCTGACATCGGCGGGCTGGTTGACGTAGTCGCCGTCG
>JBKPDG010000106.1:0-9769 GCA_046727755.1 Actinomycetota bacterium | reverse complement strand
TCGAGGCCGATCTCGCCCGTTTCGAGCCGGTGCCAGTCGTGGGTGACCGCCGAGGCCGATGCCGGCGCGGCCCCATCGCCCGGGTCGCCGCCGCCCTCCGTTCCGATGTACGCGGTCTCTCCGAAGATCAGTTCGAGGACGGAGCCCTCGGGGTAGCCCATGTCGGCTTCGAAGCGGCCGATGCCTCGGAACAACGGGCTCGAGATGACACCGCCGTAGTCCCAGATGACGGCTTCGACCGGCTCTGCCACACTCCTCCTGTCGCCGTCGCAAGCTCCGGCTTTGCTCCGGCGGTCGGCAAAGCCGCCGCCTCCGCGAGCAGGCTACCGGCGCGCGGCTACCGCAGGCCGGTGGCGAAGATCAGGATGACGAGCGCACCCACGACAACGCGGTAGATGACGAACGGCGTGAACGTGTGCGTCTGGAGAAACTTGAGCAGCAACGCGATGACGACGAACGAACTGATCGCGGCGGCGAGCATCCCCCACAGGAACGGCGCGACGTAGCGGTCGGGGATACCACCGTCCCTGACGACCTCGAATGCCTCGAAGAGTCCGGCGCCGGCGATGATCGGCAGGCTCATCAGGAATGACAAGCGCGTCGCGGCGGAGCGATCGAACGACAACCAGCGTCCCATCGAGATCGTGATGCCGGAGCGGGACACGCCCGGTTGCAGCGCGACCGCCTGCGCGCTGCCCATGAGGATCGCGTCCCGCAGCCGAAAGTCGTCCTGACGGCGCGGGCCCGGCAGGCGGTCGGCGAAGTACAGCACGAAGGCGAACACGATCAACATCACGCCGATGAGGACGGGTTGTCCGAGGTGGTCCTCGATCACGCCCTCCAAGGTCGCGCCGACGATCGCGCCTGGGATCGCCGAGATCAGGAGGAGCCAGGCGATTCGCTCGTCGACCGAGCGGACGGCGCGCGTACGCAGCGTCCGCCACGCAGCCGCGATGTAGCGGGCGAGGTCGTGACGGAAGTACCACCCCGCACCGACGAACGTGCCGATGTGGAGCGCGACGTCGAAGGTCTTGTTGAGGCTCGGATGGCGCGTGAGCTCCGTCCAGTCGAACAGCTCCGGCACCAGGATGAGGTGTCCACTCGAGGAGATCGGCAGGAACTCGGTCAGGCCCTGCACGATCCCCAACACGATGGCGTGGAGGATCGGCACGGCGCCGCAGCCTAGGTGGCAGCTACGTGTCGCCCGGCGCGGTAGCGGCGTCCTCGGGCGGGACGAGCGCCAGCGTGACGACACCAGCCGCGGCGGCGAAGGCGAGCCGGGGCGCGTCCTCCTCGGAGACGAGGAGCGTGACACCGACGCCGGCGCCCTGACCCGTCGTGGCGCGATCGGTTGTCGGCGTCTCGACCGCGGCCGGGACGTCGTCGGTGCCGAGCACGAGCACGCCGCGCGCCGCGGTGATGGTGGGCGCGCCCCCGGCGGCGGCGCCGTCGCTCGACTCGAACGTCACGAGCACGTCGACCGAGCTGCCCACCGGTGGGTGCACCGCATCGCGCGCGACGATCCGCAACGCCCGCATGCCGGGCGGAATCGCGCCGTCGAGGCCGGTGCGACGTCGTGGTGCGACGTTGCCGTCGACCACGAACGCGCCGCGCACGACCGGCACCGCGACGACACGCCCTTCGGCTGCGGACGGTGACAGTGCACCGGAAGGTAGCTGCGAACGGTGCACCGAGCGCGACCTGAGGTCATCCCGGTTGATCTTCGACCCGAGCGGCAGTTCACGCGTCGCAACGGCGACGGGGCGCGGCGCACCGAGCGAGTTGGCGCGGCGGTGCAGGGCGGCGAGGTCGGTGGCGACCAGCGCAGCCGTCACGACGGCGACGAGGACGGCGCCGAGCCACAGGAGCACGGCGCGCGGTGAACGGCGAGTCATGGCGAATCCCCTTCTCGAGCGGATGCGCGCCGGCGCGCGCAAGGAAGGGGAGGTGCGAGGGAAGGTTGCGGGTCAGCTCGCGGAGGAGCTGCTCTTCGTCGGCTTGGAGTCCGTGGATGTCTTCGAGTCCGTGGACTTCTTGGCGTCCTTCGACCCCGACGACTCCGTGGACTTCTCGCCCTTCGAGCCCTTGGCGTCCGAGTCGGAACCGGAGCCGTTGCCGCTGGCGCCGTCCTTGGCCGGCTCCTTCTCGCGGGAGCCCGACTTCTTCCCCGCCGCCCGGCTGTCGGTCCGGTAGAAGCCTGAGCCCTTGAGGACGATGCCGGCCGGGGCCATCACCTTGGTGACCTCCCCACCGCAGCCCGGATGCCGCTTCAGCGCGTCGTCGTGGATGGATTGCCAGAGCTCGAACTGCTCACCGCACTTCGCGCACCGGTACTGGTAGGTCGGCATCGCCGGTCCTCGGCTTCGGTGCCCCGGCGATCGCCGTTGGCACTCTCGGTATTCGACTGCTAATCCTACCGGAGTGCCGGGCGTTCTGCTCCTCCTCCCTCTCGCCTACCTGCTCGGTGCGTTCCCTACGGCGGCGCTCGTGGCCCGGGCCACTGGGCACGACATCCTGACCGAGGGGTCGCGCAACCCGGGGGCGTCCAACGTCTACCGGCTCGCGGGCTGGAAGGCGGGGTTGATCGTCTTCCTCGGCGACTTCGCCAAGGGCGCGATCCCCTCGGCGGTCGGGCTCGTGCTCGACGGCCACCGGGGCGCCTACCTGCTCGGCTTCGCGGCCGTGGTCGGCCACGTCCTGCCGGTCACGTTCCGCTTCCGCGGCGGGCGCGGCGTGGCGACAGCCGGCGGCGTGCTCGCGGTCATCTATCCGCTGATCGCGCTCGGGCTCGCGCTGCTGTGGTTCGTGATCGCGCGCGGGTTCAGGAAGGCGTCGGTGGCGTCGCTCGTTATTACGCTCGCGTTCCCCGTGCTCGTCGCCGTGACCGGCAACTCATGGGGCGACATCCTCATCACGTCCGGGCTCGCGCTCGTGATCCTCGCCCGGCACGTGCCGAACCTGCGCCGCCTGGTGCGGGGCGAGGAGCACGGGCTCGGCCGGGAACCGCCGGGCGGTAGCGTCTCGGAGTGATGGCCACGGTGCGCAAGGCCGTGATCCCCGCCGCCGGGTTGGGCACGCGCTTCTTGCCGGCGAGCAAGAGCATCCCGAAGGAGATGCTGCCCATCGTGGACCGCCCGACGATCGAGTACGTCGTCGAAGAGGCGGTCCGCGCCGGCGTCCGCGACATCCTCGTCGTGAACGGTCGGGGCAAGGGGCCGATCGAGGACCACTTCGACCGCGAGCCCGAGCTGGAAGCGGTCCTCGAGCAGAAGGGCAAGCACGAGCTGCTGAAACAGGTGCAGGCGCTCGCCGATCTCGCCGACCTCCATTTCGTTCGCCAGCACGAGCCGCTCGGCCTCGGCCACGCGGTGTCGGTGGCCCGTGCGCACGTCGGGAACGAGTCGTTCGCCGTCCTGCTCGGCGACGACGTGATGGTCGACGACGCCGCGCTGCTGCGCAGCATGATCGAGATCCACGACCGCGAGCAGGCGTCGGTGGTCGCGCTGCTCGAGGTCGAGCCGGACGAGATCTCGTCGTACGGGTGCGCTGAGGTCGAGCCGGTCGAGGGGGACGTCTTCCGGTTGCGATCAGTGGTCGAGAAGCCGAAACCCGAGGTCGCACCCTCCAATCTCGCCGTGATCGGCCGCTACGTGCTGCGATCCGAGATCTTCGACGCCCTCGATCGCATCGAACCCGGCGCCGGCGGTGAGCTCCAGCTGACCGACGCGATCGGCGTGCTTCTCGCGGAGGGGACGGTGCTCGGTCGGCGCTTCACACACGGCCGGTACGACGCCGGCATGAAGGTCGACTTCCTCCGGGCCAACCTCGAGCTCGCGCTCGACCGGCCCGACCTCGCCGGTGACGTCGAGGCGATGATCGTCGACGTCGTGCGCCGGCGCGGCCTTCTGTGAGGGCGGCGTGATCCCGCTCGCGGACGTCCAGCGCGAGATCCTGAGCGCGGTCGCCCCACTCGTCCCGGCCACAGTTCCGTTGCGCGACGCGCTCGGTCACGTCACCACGCGCGACGTCATCGCCGGTGAAGAGGTGCCGCCGTTCGCCAACACCGCGATGGACGGCTACGCGGTGCGCGCCGCCGACACCACCGGCGCAGACCCCGAGACACCGGTCCGGCTGGCGGTGGTCGGAGAATTGCCCGCGGGGCGGGGGCCCGAACAGCCGGTGGCGGAGGGCGAGGCCATCCGGATCATGACCGGCGCACCGATGCCCGGCGGCGCCGACGCGGTGGTGATGGTCGAGTACACCGAACGTGACGGCGACGCCGTCCGGGTATTGCACACGGCACGGCCCGGCGACCACGTGCGGGCGGCGGGCGGAGACCTCACCGCCGGCGATCTCGTCTTCCCGGCCGGTACCGCGCTCGGTCCTGCGCACCTCGGCGTGCTCGCCAGCTTGGGGTTCCAGGACGTCGAGGTGGTGCCCCGGGCGCGCGTCGGCGTCCTCTCCACCGGCGACGAGCTCGTCGAGCGTGGGTCGCTGCGACCGGGACAGATTCGCGACTCGAACCGTCCGATGCTCCTCGCGCTCGCGCACGAGGCCGGCGCCGACGCGGCCGACCTCGGGCTGGCACGGGACGACGAGAGCATCATCACGCGCACGCTGGAGGACGCGCTCGCGAGCTGCGACGCCGTCCTCACGAGCGGGGGCGTCTCGGTCGGCGATTTCGACTACGTCAAAGCGGCGCTCGACCGCCTGGGGCGCATGCAGCCGTGGCAGGTCGCGATCAAGCCGGCGAAGCCGCTGGCGTTCGGCGTGTTCGACGGGACGCCGGTGTTCGGGCTGCCCGGCAACCCGGTCTCGTCGCTCGTCAGCTTCGAGCTCTTCGCCCGCCCCGCCCTGCTCCTGATGATGGGGCACGCGGCGCGGTTCCGGCCCGAGGTGACGGCGACGGCCGAGCGCGCCATGCCCCGCAAGCCCGACGGAAAGCTGCACCTCGACCGGGTGCGCGTGCGCGCTGACGGCGGCCGGTACCTCGCCGCCCGTACCGGCGAGCAGGCCAGCAACGTGCTTTCCGCCACCGCGGCCGCCAACGGCTTCGCCCTCCTGCCCGACGGCGACGGCGTCGCCGAAGGCGAGGAGGTCCGGGTCATGCGCCTCGACTGGCCCGCCGACCACTGATGATGCGTTCATGGAGCCCGCTGAGCGGGCTTCATGAACGCACGGGCGACGCGAGCCCGTAGCCTGGGCGCATGGCCCCGGCGCCCGTCCCGCTGATCGACCCGTTCGACCGGCGGGTCAAGGACCTGCGCATCTCGATCACGGACCGGTGCAACTTCCGGTGTACCTACTGCATGCCGGCCGAAGGCATGCAGTGGCTTCCCCGCGAGGAGCTCCTCACGTACGAGGAGCAGGCGCGGATCGCCCGGGTATGCGTCGAGCGGTTCGGGTTCGAGTCGATCCGCATCACGGGGGGCGAGCCGACGCTCCGGGCGCACCTCCCGCGGTTGATCGCGATGCTCGCCCCGCTCGGCGTCGACATCGCCCTCACGAGCAACGGCGTGAAGCTGCCCCAGATGGCGCACGACCTCGCCGCCGCCGGTCTCCGGCGGATCAACGTCTCGCTCGACTCGCTCCGCCCCGACACGTTCACCGCACTCACCCGCCGTGACGACCTCGAGCGCGTCCTCGCCGGGATCGACGCCGCCCTCGACGCCGGCCTCGACCCGGTGAAGGTCAACTGCGTCGTGATCAGAGGCGTGAACGACGACGAGATCGTCGACCTCGCCGCGTACGGGCGCGCCCAGGGCGTCGGCGTGCGCTTCATCGAGTTCATGCCCCTCGATGCCGAAGGCACGTGGTCCATGGACCAGGTCGTCCCCGCCCAGGAGATCCTCGAGCGCATCGACGCGGTCTTCCCGCTCGAGCGCGACAGCGACGCCCAGGCCGCAAGCGACGGCGCCGAGCCGGCCGCCCGGTACCGGTACCGCGACGGCGCCGGCGACGTGGGCGTGATCCCGAGCGTCAGCGAGCCGTTCTGCGACCACTGCGACCGGGTTCGGGTCACGGCCGAAGGCAAGTTCCGCACGTGCCTGTTCGCGCTGGACGAGTTCGACCTTCGCCCGATCCTCCGCGGCGAGGCCGGCGACGCGCCCGACCGTCAGATCGACGACAGACTCGCGGCCGAGATCGAGCGGGCGGTAGGGACGAAGTGGGCCGGGCACCGCATCGGACAGGTCAACTTCGTGCGGCCGGCTCGGTCCATGAGCCAGATCGGCGGGTAACCCGTACACTCGTGCGCGGCGATGGCGGCTTTGCCGACCGACGCCGGAGAGCCCGAGCTTGCGAGGGCGACCAGAGGAGTGTTTTGTCGGCGTCGGAGTTCACGCACCTGGACCCGCTCGGGCGGGCCCGCATGGTCGACGTCTCCTCCAAGGAGGCAACCCACCGCCGCGCCGTCGCCCGCTGCCGGGTGCACATGGAGCCCGAGACGACCTCGAAGATCGCCGCCGGCGCGATCTCCAAGGGCGACGTGTTCGCCGTCGCCCGCGTCGCCGGCATCCAAGCCGCCAAGCAGACGCCGAACCTCCTGCCGCTGTGCCATCCCCTCCTCGTCGGATCGGTGTTCGTGAACTTTCGGATCGAGGACAGTCACGTCGAGGTCGAGGCGCAGGTCGACACGATCGACCGCACGGGCGTCGAGATGGAGGCGCTGACGGCGTGCGCGGTGGCCGCGCTCACGATCTACGACATGTGCAAGTCGATCGACCGCTCGATGACGATCGGCGAGCTCGCGCTGTGGGAGAAGACCGGCGGCCGGTCCGGGACGTACCGCCGCCCCCTCGCCCTCGACGACGACGAATTGGGGATCTGATGGGGTTTGCCCCGATTCCGGCCCACTTGACCAGGGCAAAGGCCTCGGGTTGACCTGGGGATAACTGGGTTCGTAGGGTACGCCCGAACCAGGCGGTTGCGTCCCTAGACGGTTGCTTTGAGGGGAGGTCCACCCTTGGCCCGTCATGCGTTGTTAGCGTCGCTGAAACGCGAAAGCTGGCGGAGAAACTGTGGCCATACCGGTCCTCTTGATCCTCGCGGTCCTCTGGGCGGCTGTCCTCGTTCCGCCCGTGCTCCGGTCCCGGACGGAGAGCAAGCGGGGCGGCGTCGGTGACTACACCTCTCGGCTCAGCGCATTGACGAACCACCGCTCCTCACCCCCGTACACGGCCCGTCGTGGCGGCCGGCAATCGCTGCGGGCGGTCCCGCCGCAGTCGAGCTCGGCCCGGGCCCGGACCGCGGCCCGATCCGGACACACGACGACCCCGGCGCAGAAGCGGCGGCGTCACGTGCTCGTCATCCTGATCGGCGGCGCCCTCCTGAGCCTCGGGCTCGCGCTGCTGGTCAGCCCGCTGCTGTGGATCGCGCACATCGCCGCCGACGTTCTCCTTGCCGTCTACCTGTATCTCCTCTTCCTCGTGAAGCGGCACGGGCCACTTGCCTCCGCCGGAGACGACTTCTGGTCGTCGACGCCGGACACACGACAGGCGGTGGCCTTGTCGCATCCCCGCGTCCCGGCCCGGCCCGAGCTCGCGTCGATGCCCGGAGCCGCGAAGCCGCGCCGGTCCGCTGCCGGGTAACGGCCCGAGCGGGCAGGCGAAAGTGACGACCGACCGGGCCGGCGAGCTCTCGGCGGCCGGCGACGGCGCCCGGAAGGTCCTCGACGAGAAGAACCGCGCCCGCGAGATCACGCTGAACGCGTCCCGGCGCGCGATCCGGGCCTGCGCGTCGGCGATCCGGGCCGTCCACCGGCGCGAGTTCCTGGCCGCGCGCACGCTGATCGCCGAGGCCGCCGCATTCCTCGCCGAGGCCGACGCCGTCCTCGACGGCCATCATGACGTGCGCTACGGCGGCAGCCTCCACGACGCCAAGAAGGAGTTCGCCGAGGCGAACCTCACGCTGGCGTTCGTGGCCGACCAGCCGATCCCGGGTGCCGAGGAGCTCCGCGTCGAGACGCCCGCGTACCTGAACGGCATGGCGGAAGCCGCGAGCGAGCTGCGGCGGCAGGTGCTCGACTGCCTCCGGCGTGGCCAGCTCGACGAGGCCGAGAACCTTCTCGGGGTGATGGACGACGTGTACACCCTCCTGATCACGATCGACTACCCCGAGGCGCTCACGGGCGGCCTGCGCCGCGCCGGCGACGCGCTCCGCGGCGTGCTCGAACGCACCCGCGGCGACGTCACCAACGCGCTGGTCATGGCGAGGATGCAGCGCGCCATCGGGGACGAGCAACCGAAGCCTGGCGGGTAACCTCGGTCGTTCCCGGGGGTGTAGCTCAGTCCGGTAGAGCGCTACGTTCGCAACGTAGAAGTCGTGGGTTCAAGTCCCATCACCTCCACGCTCAAAGTCGCAGGTCAGAGTCTCGCGGGTCCTGAGGCCCGAGTGGAACAGACCCGACCGTGCCCTTCACGTGCCATAGCGCAGGACACGGACGCCCGCAGCCCGAGCTCGTGGAGCGGCTTCGGGAGTCGACGACCGCCGCGCTGACGTCGCCCGGCCTGACCGGTTGACATCGGTCCTCGCCGCGATGACCTGCACCGATGGTGCACGTAGCACCCCTGGCGCTCGTGAACGAGATCAGCGGCGTGTTCGGGATCGCAACCGGGCCCAGGGAGCTCGCCGACCAACTTCGGATCCTGTCGAACCCTCTCGCCTCGAGGACGGCGAGGCTGGAGATGCCGATCCTGCGGCGGCCTTCGCCGATCGGGTTCAGCTCCCGGCCGTTGGTGAGGTAGCAGAACGACACGCCACTTTGAGGTCGGCCCACGCGATCTGTCGGGCGGCGCCGTCATGGCCGAACGCGCGCGTCGATTGCGTGTGCCGGAACCCTTGCCGGCTGACGCCACACCGTCGTCGCAGACGACGACGGCGACCGCTTGGGCGCCAGCGCTCCTGCGTTGACGAGCTCATCCCGCAGCGGTCATGTTGAGCGCCCGCGCGCGGGATTCTGCGACAAATCACGGGTCAGCCTGTTGGAGAGCGTCGAGAGCTGCCCGGACGCGGCTATAGGACGCCTTGATGTCGTCGCTGAACTCGTCTGGATATGGGACATCCTGAACGCGGGTGCCTGCCTCCGGCGGGACGAGCTCTCCACCATGTTCCCAGGCCGCGCGCAGCAGCCGCGAGTGATGCATGAAGGTCTTGAAGCTGTCGGGCGGGGGACCATCGATCAGCCCAGCCTTGTTGATCAGTAGGTGCTCCGTGGCCTCGTTGATCTCAAGGATCAACTTCACGACAATCGCGAGTCCGGGATCCTCCCTCACAGTTGCTATGTTCGCGACGAGCCGCCATGGATGAGCTGGCAGACTCTCACGAAGCGCTGTTGACATCGACCTATACATCCGCAGCGGTCCGTATAGTTCGTTGAGTTGGCGTTCTCTACGACGAATCTCTTGCTGACGCTCTGTGAATTGCTGTGTCAGCTCTTCTATACGCCTCTCGTGTACGCGCTGTGCCTTCGCCATGGCGCCTTGACGCCAGATGGTGATGAGAGCGGCAACAAATGTGAGAAACGCCGCAACAAACGCGGCGATTGCCGAACCGGTCCAGAACTCGTTTGAGTCGTCAGCGGCCTTTGCTGTCAGGGACGCCACGAGTGCTACGCACGACATGCGAAGAGGTTGATCCAGGTCCCGGCGACGACGCCCGGTTCCGCAGCGACATCCTCGACTCCGAAGCCAGAGCTAATCACCATGTCAGTAACTTCATCGAGTGAGTACAGCTGGTACCACCGAGCACCCAGCCCCTCGTGCCGCCACTC
>JBKPDG010000105.1:0-12458 GCA_046727755.1 Actinomycetota bacterium | reverse complement strand
GTTCCCGATCATGTTCACGCTGCTGTTCACGTTCTTGTTCGGAAATGCGCTGGAGGGGTCGACGAGCGCGTATGCGGAGTTCGCAATCCCGGGGATCCTCGTCCAGACCGTGGCGTTCATCACGATGTACACCGGCGTCGCCCTGAACACCGACATCTCCAAGGGGATCTTCGACCGCTTCCGGTCGCTCCCCATCTGGCGACAGTCGGTGCTCACGGGCGGTCTGATCGCCGACCTCGCCCGTTACGGGTTCGCGGCGATGGTGGTGTTCGTGCTGGGCGTCGCGCTCGGCTTCCGGCCCGACAACGTCGTCGGCGTGCTGGTCGCATTTGCCCTCATGCTGCTGTTCGCGCTCAGCCTCACCACGATCTGGATCATCTTCGGGATGATCCTGCGGACGCCGGAAGCCGTCATGCAGGCGAGCATCTCGATCCTGTTCCCGCTGGTGTTCCTCACGAACATATGGGTGTCCGAGACCACCATGCCGGGCTGGCTCCAGGCCATCGTCAAGGTGAACCCCGTGACCAGGGTCGTGATCGCAGTGCGCGAGCTGATGGCGGGGACTGCGTCGGCCACGAACATCGGGTGGGCGCTCCTGTCGTGCGCCGCGCTCATCGTCGTGTTCACTCCGATCACCTGGCACCTCTACAACAAGAAGCTCCGCAGCTAGCACGATGCGTATCTCACCGTCGCTATGCGACGGTGAGATACGCATCACGAAGGAGACCGAATGTTAGGGAATCGAGACGTGACGACCATGGTGGCCGTGAAGGACTTGGGCGAGGCAACGCCCTTCTACGAGAAGACGTTGGGGCTGACGAAAGTCGGCGAGGACCCGGGATTCGTCCAGTTCCGGAGCGGCGCCAGCACGTTCATCGTCTACGAGTCGGAGACGGCAGGCACGAACCAGGCCACGAACGCGGCCTGGCGCGTCGACGACGTCGAGGAGGAGGTGCGCGAGTTGAAAGCTAAGGGGGTCAGCAGCTTCCAGCAGTACGACGACCTTCCCGGCGTGAACCGCGACGGCGACATCCATGACGCAGGCGGGTTCAAGATCGCGTGGTTCAAGGACGCCACCGGCAACATCTTCGAGATCAACAGCGGCGCTCCGTTCTGAGAGGGGTGAGACCGTGCCCACGCCGACCCTCGGCAGCATCCTGCTCGGCACCGCCGACCCCCATCGGCTCCGGGACTGGTACGCCACCGCCCTGGCGGCCGGCGATGACGGCGAAGGGTTCACGGAGGTGACACCGACGATGTTCGCCGCCACGTTCGGCGACACCTCCTTGCTCATCGACGGCCGCAGCGACGTCGCCGACAAGAACCGCGAGCCCGGCCGCGTGATCCTCAACTTCCATGTGCAGGACGCCCGTGCCACCGCCGACCGTTTGAACGCGGTCGGCGTGACCTGGCTGGTCGGGCTCGAGCAACGCGAGGGCGGCCTGTTCGGCACGCTCGTCGACCCCGACGGCAACTACGTCCAGATCATCCAGCTAGCGGACGGGTAGTCGCCGCCGCCGTGATGGTCGCCGGCCCGTCAGCACCACCCGCGGGAGCCGGCGTCGCGCCGTCGGCGCGCATCGTCGGCGTTGTGTTGAGCTCGCGCGCCCCCGGTCGGCTGGCGGCGTGGTACCGGCAGGTACTGGGCCTTCGCGGCGACGACGCGGTGCTCATGGCGGGAGGCGTCGAGCTCTCCTTCACGTCGCGAGGTGACATCGGTCCGACCACGGCCGAGCCGATTCGACTCATCCCCAACTTCCACGTCGACGACGTCCGCGTGGTCGAGGCCCGGCTCGTCGCGATGGAGGCGGTCTGGGTCCGTGAAATCGAGCCCACACCATGGGGCATGATTGGCACGGTGCTGGACCCCGACGGGAACTACGTCCAGATCGTCGAGCCCGACCGCGGGCCGTTGCCCTGGTGCGCGAGGGAGAGGGAGAGGCATTCATGACCGACGTTGCCGCGCCGGACCTGGAGCGCACCCTCGAGCAGCATCGTGCGGAGCTGACGGGATACTGCTACCGGATGCTCGGTTCGAGCTTCGAGGCGGAGGACGCAGTGCAGGAGACGATGGTGCGAGCGTGGCGGAGCTTCGACACCTTCGAAGGCCGCGCGGCACTTCGGTCCTGGCTCTATCGCATCGCCACGAACGTGTGCCTCGACATGCTGCAGAGCCGCAAGCGGCGCGCACTGCCAATGGACTTCGGGCCCTCCTCCCCGGGCGATGTCGACGCCGGGCCCCGTCTCCCCGAGAGCTTGTGGCTCCAACCGATGCCCGACGGCCGCGCGCTGCGCCCGACGGACGATCCCGCCGAGATGGCGGAGTCCCGCGAGTCGATCCGGGTGGCGTTCGTCGCCGCGCTGCAGCACCTGCCGCCCCGCCAGCGCGCCGTGCTGATCCTGCGCGAGGTGCTGCGGTGGAAGGCGAGTGAAGTGGCGGAACTGCTCGATACGAGCGTCCAATCCGTGAACAGCGCGCTCCAGCGTGCACGCGCAACGCTTGCCGCCAGCGATCTCAGCGGCGAGCCGTTGCAGCCTGAGGACGACGCGCAACGCACGCTCCTCGCTCGTTATGTGGACGCCTTCGAGCGCTTCGACATCGAGACGCTCGTCTCCCTGCTCCACGAGGAGGCGACGATGTCGATGCCGCCGTACGACCTCTGGTTGCACGGCGCCGGCGAGCTGCGGAAGTGGCTCCTCGGTGCCGGGTCCGGATGCCGCGGCTCGCGGTACACGCCGGTCGAGGCGAACGGTTCACCCGCGTTTGCCCAGTGGAAGCCGAGCGAGTCCGGTGCCGGTCACGACGCGTGGGCCATCCACGTGCTCCGGCTGTCAGACGGCCGGATCAGCGGAATCGACTTCTTCGTCGACGAGAAGTTGTTCCCGCTCTTCGATCTGCCCCTACGGCTCGAGCGGTAGACCGTCACTCAGCGGCAGCTCATCGCACAGCCCGGTCAGGTCCAGCAAGTCGCGGAGCGTCACGGGCGCTTTGCGCAGCCGGATCGAGCGACCCAACCGCCGGGCCGTGAGCTGGAGCCGGGCCAAGGCGTCGATCGCCGTGACGTCGGGCTTCTCGAGCGCGGCGACGTCGCAGGTGACCATGTCGGCACCGCGGGTGCAGAGCAGCCGGTGGACGCGCCGGCACAGCCCGGGGACGGCGGCGCGTGGTATCGGGCCCCTGACCTCCAAGATGACCGTTCTCGGTCCCGGGGGCGGTCGCAGGAAATGCGTCACCTGAGCTCCTTCCGCCTCGCTCGAGTTAGACCGACGAGGCGGTCGGAACTCACCTACGCCCGGGCGATGCCGACCATGAGGGCCACGAGGGCTGTGGCGATCAGGACCGCACCCGTTCTCGTGACCCGGGTGCCGAGCGACGGTCGTGACGATGCGCCCAGCCCCATGTGCACGAAGAATCCGCCCGACTGCGCCAGGATGCCGGCGAGCAACACCAGGCCGACGACCCACTGGGTACCGTCGCTGAAGTCGGTCCGGTCGAGGTACACGAAGAAGACGAGCGAGAGCACGAGGAGCACCCCCGCGTGCGCGTGGCCGGCTCGGAAGAACTGCTTCTGCGAGTCGGTGAGGCCCTCACGGGCGGTCAGGAAGCTGAGCAGCGCCCACCCGCCGTACTCGACGGTGATGAGGGAACCCAGCGAGATGATGGGCAGCACCTTCGTCGGGTCCATGCGTGACCTCAGATCTTGAAGATGACGATGTACGTCGCGCCGGTCTCGGTCTCGAAGTCGGTGTGGGCGGAGCCCGCGGCCGCGGCGTAGCCGTCTCCTGCCGACATCTCCCGGCCCTGGTTGCGGAGGGTGCCTTCGACGACGTAGTTGAACTCGGCGTAGCCGTGCTCGTGGGGGGAGCCGGCGTACCCGGGCTGGGCCTCGACCAACGTCACCATGTACCCGTCCGCGGTGCCGAGGATCTTGGCGCGTGCTTCCCCGGCGGAGCCCGTCCAGGGCACCCAGTCGGTCTCGTCGGCACGGACGATGTTCCATCCGTCGAGTGAGATATCTCGGGCCTGCTCCATGAGTTCGTCCTCCGGCTCGCGAGTCAGCCGCCATCGTCGCGTCACCGTGTCGAGCGTCACACTATGAAACGTTGACGTATCGCTACGAGACGTTTACGGTCTGCAGAGAGACGAGACCGTCTCGCTCGGTCCCCCCGCCGTCACCGGAAGGCCGGAAAAGGAGGAGTGCACCGATGGAATCTCCCCCCGTCGCCGCCCCGCCCATCCCGTTGCACGAGCAGCCATCCATCCACGCTCGCCGCTGGTTCCTGCTCGCCATCATGTGCCTGTCGCTCGTCCTCGTCGTCATGTCGGTGTCGGGCCTGAACACCGCCTTGCCGACGATCCAGCGGGATCTCGGGGCTTCGGCGTCGGATCTCCAGTGGATCGTCGACGCCTACGCGATCGTCTTCGCTGGCTTGTTGCTGAGCGCAGGCGCGATCGGGGACCGGTTCGGTCGTCGGCGTGCACTCCTCGCCGGGCTCGGCGTTTTCGGCCTCGGGACATTCATCGGCGGCGTTGCGACGAGCTCGTCGCAGCTGATCGTCGGTCGTGCGGTGATGGGCATCGGCGCCGCGTTCATCATGCCGGCGACGCTGTCGATCATCACCGCGATCTTTCCCCCGCACGAACGCACCCGCGCCATCGCGATCTGGGCCGGCTTCGCCGGCGCCGGCGCGTCCATTGGTCCGGTCATCACGGGCGGGTTGCTGGAAGGGTTCTGGTGGGGGTCGACGCTGCTCGTGAACGTGCCCATCGTCGTGGCCATCGTGGGAGCGGTGATGCTCTTCGCCCCCAACTCGCGTGACGACACCAAGACACCGCTCGACCCGGTGGGCGCGCTCTTGTCGCTCGTGGGCCTGAGCACCTTGATCTTCGGGATCATCCAGGGGCCCGAGGACGGATGGGCGAGCACCACCGTGCTCGGCTCGTTCCTCGTCGCCGGCGTGGCGCTCTCGCTGTTCGTCGCGTGGGAACGGCGGAGCGATCACCCGATGCTCCCGCTCACGTTGTTCCGCGACCGTCGCTTCAGCACCGGCAGCGGCGTCATCACGGTGGCGTTCTTCGTGATGTTCGGGTTCTTCTTCCTCGTCACGCAGTACTTCCAGTTCGGCCGGGGTTACTCCCCGTTGGAAGCGGGGCTCGCCGGGCTGCCTCCCGCGCTCGCGTTCATCGCGTTCTCGCCGCGCAGCGCCGCGCTTGCGCAGCGTTACGGCGCCGCTCGCGTGATGGCGGCCGGGCTCGCGATCGTCGCGGGAGGGTTCGCGTTACTGAGCACGCTGTCGCCCGACACGCCGTACGTCGTGATCGCGGGCGCCCTCGCGCTTCTCGGTGCCGGCATGGCCATCACGGTCGCGCCGGCGACGGGGGAGATCATGACATCCGTGCCGATGTCGAAAGCCGGCGTGGGCTCGGCCGTGAACGACACCACTCGGGAGCTCGGCGGTGCGTTCGGCATCGCGCTCATGGGCACGATCGCCAATACCGCCTACCGATCCAGCATCGACCTCGAGGGGGTTCGGCTTCCGGCCGGGTCCCGTGCGGCCGCGGAGGAGTCCATCGGCGCCGCCGACTCGATCGCGACCCGCATCCCGGGCGGTGAGGCACTGACCGCTCAGGCGGCGACGGCGTTCACCGATGCGTTCACACTCGCCAACACCGTCTCGGTCGGGATCGCGCTCGCAGCGGCGGCGGCGGTGATCGTCTTCGGTCGGCGCCGGCGCACCGAGCCCGCGGTCGAGGACATCGAGGGCGAGGCGGCCGAGCTCGGGCTCGAGCTGGCCCCCGTTCCGGTGGGCAGAGCGCGAGACTGACGGCATGGTCGACGTGGGTTCGGCGCCGGAGGCGCTCGCGGAGCCCGATCCCCGCGTCGAGCGATCGCGGCGGGTCATCCTCGAGGCCGTCCTCGACGAGCTCGGGGACGTCGGCTACGGAGCGCTGACGATCGAAGGCGTCGCCGCCCGTGCGGGCGTTGGGAAGAGCACGATCTATCGCCACTGGGCCGGCAAGCTCGCGCTGGTCGAGGACGCGTTCCGGACCCTCAAGGCGCCCGTGCAGGTCCCCGAGGAGGGGACCCTGTCCGAGCGGGTCACAGGGCTGCTCTCGCAGATTGCGTGCATGGTCGAGGAATCGACGTACTCGGCATGCATGCCCGCGCTCATCGAGGCCGCCGAGCACGATCCGCAGGTGCGGGATCTGCACCGCCGCTTCAGCGCCGAGCGCCGCGCCGTCCTGGTCGACCTCCTGCGGGACGCGGTGAAGAACGGCGAGCTGCCTCCCGACACCGACCCCGGGCTGCTGGGCGACGCGCTGGTGGGGCCGATCCTCTTGCGCCGGCTCATGCTCTTCGAGCCGCTCGATCCCGCGATCGTGCCCAAGCTCGTCGACCAGCTACTCCCGGCGCCACCGGCGCGCCGCAGCCGCGCCGCTCCGGGTCGGACCGGTTCTCGGTAATCACGGATTGTCCGCACGCCGTTCCTCTCCGGGGTTCGGCGCCTTGGTCCGGGGCGAAGCGGTAAGGCTGCCCTAAGTCAACTCCGAGGAGGTGGCCCGACCATCCCCGATTCGGCGGGCTCGCCGGAGCACAATGACCTGCCATCGGAAGTGCTTCGTCCGTTTTGGACCGTCACATCGGCGCCGTGCGCAGCTACGAGCTGGCCGGCACCGCAACCACCGCCGGGCGTCGCTGGGCGGCACGATGCAGCTGCGGGGCGGTGGCGACGACCGGCGCCTGGCCAGAAGCCTTGGCCTACCTCAGCGACCATCGGCGGGCGACCCCGGAGCTCCGGGCGGCGTGGACCGCGACCCGCCCGACCCCCGACCTGCGCGGGGTCGAGTACCGGCGGATCGACGTCATCCCGCACAACGGCGTCCGCAGGCACAGCGCGCCCGTCTTGTTCCTGCGCCAGCTCGTCGCAGGAGTGCTCAACTCGCTGACGCGAGTGGCGCTCCGCTTGAACTAGGCGCGGGAATCGTTCGACAGCGGTTCACCGACTGCTTCCACGCGCGCAGCGTGGAGGACACCCTCCGGTCGTACGTTCCCCCGGTCGGGCCGCGGGCAGGAACGACTGCCGAGAGGGCGCGCGATGACCCAGATCGATCGTCGGAGTTTCCTTCGCAACTCAGTGCTGCTCGCCGGGGGTGCAGCGGTGATGTCCCCGGTTGCACAGCTGCTCCAGCTCCACGCGAGCGGGGCGAGCGCAACCGGCGCTCCGGCGCAGGGAGGAGCCGCCGGGTACGGGCCGCTCAGTCCCAAGGCACCGGTCTTCGCCGGTCCGGGTGCCGATCCGAACGTGCAATGGCTCTCACTCCCCGAAGGCTTCGACTATTCGATCTTCGGAGTCGACGGCGTTCCCATGTCCGACGGCAACGTCACGCCGTTCGCACACGACGGCATGGGCGCGTATCCGGCCGGCCACGGCAAGGTCCGGCTCGTGCGCAACCACGAGGTACGTGACAACGCCGGCGTCGTGGCGCCGCCGTCGCCGATGAACGTCTACGACCCGAAGTCCGGGGGCGGCAACACGACGGTCGAGATCGAGTTCGACCAAGGCGTGCCGAAGGTCGGTCGCGATTTCGTCAGCCTGAGCGGCACCCACACCAACTGCGCCGGCGGCGTGACGCCGTGGGGAAGCTGGATCACGTGCGAAGAGACCACCGTCGGCGCGGCGAGCTCCTTTGGACAGGAGCACGGATATGCCTTCGCCATCCCGTCATCGGCCAACGAGCCCGTGGCTCCGACGCCGCTGAAGGCGCTCGGGCGCTTCGACCACGAGGCGGTGTGCGTCGATCCGCGCACGGGCATCGTGTACGAAACCGAGGACAACGGCGACTCGGGCTTCTTCCGCTTCGTGCCCCGCCGGTACGGCGACCTGAGTACGGGCAAGCTCCAGATGCTGAAGGTCGTTGGTGTCACGAACTACGACACGCGTACTGGGCAAGAGGCGAACAAGCCGCTGCAAGTCGAGTGGGTCGACATCGATCAGCCCGACCCGCCCGGCGGCGGCTCGAAGACCGTATACAACGAGGGCTTCGGCAAGGGTGGCGCGATCTTTCGGCGTCTCGAGGGGTGTTGGTTCCAGGACGACCACTTCGGTGGGTCGGTGTTCTTCAACTCGACCGACGGCGGCGACGCGCGCCACGGCCAGGTCTGGGAGTTCCGGCCGCAGGGTTCCGAGGACGGGAAGCTCCAGCTGGTGTTCGAGGCCCCTGACTCGGACACGCTTTCGTTCCCGGACAACCTCAACGTGACGCCCCGCGGCGGGATCATCCTGTGTGAGGACACCAGCCGGCCGCCGATCGCGCTGCCGTTCAGCGAGCAGTACCTCAAGGGCCTGGACCGAAAGGGCCAGATCTTCGACTTCGCGCTCAACCTCGTCGACAACAAGGAGTGGGCGGGCGCGTGCTGGAGCCCCGACGGCCGCTACCTCTTCGTCAACACCCAGGGCAAGACGCGCACCACCGATCCACACGCCCCGAGCCGCACGTACGCGATCTGGGGACCCTGGCACCGCGGTCCGCTGTAACGGAGGCGTCGCGTCAAGCCGGCTTGTAGGCGGAGGTAGCGCCGGCGGCGGTAGTTTGCTCCTGTGAGCGCGCCCGCGCGCCGTCCTACAACCTCCGCAGCCGTGCGCGCCGTCGATGGTGACGGAGCGCGCAACCGTTCCGACCGGCTCGTGACCGAGGAGCCGATGGAGTTCCGGGTGCACGGTCCCGGTCAAGACCCCGAGCCGCTCGCCGTGACGATGCGCACTCCCGGACACGACTTCGAGCTCGCGGTCGGCTTCTGCCTGACGGAAGGCGTGATCGATTCGGCCGCTGACGTCGCGACGGTTGCGTACTGCCTGCCAGAAGATGGTGTGCAGCACTACAACGTCGTCACGATCCGCTTGCGCAAGGCGGTTGACCTCGCAGCACATCACCGGGGCTTCGCCGCGAACGCGAGCTGTGGGCTGTGCGGCAAAGCGACGCTCGAGCAGGTCGAGGTCGCGTGCGGAGAGGTCAGCAGCGGGCTCCCCGTCAGGCGCTCCGTACTCGTCACGCTGCCGGAGCGGCTCCGTGAAGCGCAGGCGGTGTTCGACGCGACCGGCGGACTGCACGCCGCGGCCTGCTTCGGGACCGACGGACGGCTCACCGTGTTGCGCGAGGACGTCGGACGGCACAACGCGGTCGACAAGGTCGTGGGGCATTTCGGGCTCGAGGGCAGGCTGCCGCTGAGCGACCAGCTGCTGCTGGTATCCGGCCGCATGAGCTTCGAGATCGTGCAGAAGGCGGCCATCGCCGGGATACCGATCCTGTGCGCGGTGTCGGCGCCGTCCAGCCTCGCCGTCGAGGCCGCCGATCGACTGGGCCAGACCGTCGTCGGCTTCCTGCGCGGCGACCGCTTCAACGTTTACAGCCATCCCGAACGCATCGAGGTCGAGGCCTGACGTGAGACGTCGCCGCAAACAGCCGGGCCTGGTCAAGCCCGCCCGCCGCTGGCGGCGCGACCTGTGGGTGGGATTCAAGCCGTACGGGGCGGGCGAGACGAAGCCCAACCACTACGCCGAGATCGCCAAGACCGTCTGGGAGAACCGTCGCAATCTTCGTTTCGCGTGGCGCATTCTCCGCAAGGGCGTGTGCGACGGGTGCGCACTGGGCGTCGCCGGCTTCCACGACTGGACCATCTCGGGTGTCCACCTCTGCACGACCCGCCTCAACCTGCTGAAGGTGAACACGATGCGCGCGCTCGATCCGTCGACACTCGCTGACGTCGAGTCGCTCCGCGGGTACAGCGGCAAGGAGCTGCGCGACCTCGGCCGGCTCCCGTACCCCATGATCCGGCGCCGGGGCGAGCCCGGTTTCCGGCGCGTCACTTGGGACGACGCGCTCGACCTCGTCGCCGATCGGCTCCGGGACGCCGGCCCCGATCGCTTCGGCCTCTACCTCACCGCCCGGGGGATCACGAACGAGACCTACTACGTCGCGCAGAAGCTCACGCGCTTCCTGGGTAGCAACAATATCGACAACGCCGCCCGGGTCTGTCACGCACCGTCGACGCTCGTGCTGAAGCAGATGATCGGCGCCGGCGCCACGACCGTCTCGTACACGGACGTCATCGGTACCGACCTGGTGGTGCTCATCGGCAGCAACGTCGCCAACGCGCAGCCGGTGTTCATGAAGTACCTCTATCTGGCCAGACAACGGGGCGCGAAGGTTGCCGTGGTCAACCCGCTGCGCGAACCCGGGCTCGATCGCTACTGGGTGCCGAGCAGCGTCGAGAGCGCGCTCTTCGGCACGAAGATGGCCGACGAGTTCTTCGGTGTCCACGTGGGCGGTGACGTGGCGTTTCTGAACGGGGTCCTGAAGGAGCTACTCGCCGACGGGGCGGTCGATCTCGGCTTCGTCCATTCGCACACGACCGGATTCGACGAGCTCGTTGCGGAGCTCGACCAGCAGTCGTTCGAAGAGCTCGAGCGCGCTTCAGGGGCGTCGCGTGCCGACATGGCTCGCTTCGCGCGGCTCTACGCGTCCGCGGACGCGTCCGTGCTCGTCTGGTCGATGGGCATCACCCAGCACGAGCACGGCGCCGACAACGTTGCCGCGATCGTCAATCTGGCGCTCGTGCGTGGGAACGTCGCACGTCCTCGCGCCGGGTTGATGCCGATCCGTGGCCACTCCGGCGTCCAGGGCGGGGCCGAGATGGGCGCCTACGCCACCGCGCTCCCGGGAGGGATCGCCATCACTCCCGAGAACGCCCGCGTGCTCACCGATGCGTACGGGTTCCCCGTGCGCGGCGAGCCCGGGCTCAGCGCCGCCGAGATGGTCGAGGCCGCCGGGCGCGGGCAACTCGACGTGCTCTACTCGAGCGGCGGCAACTTCCTCGAGGTGCTGCCCGACCCGACGGACGTCGAGGCCGCGCTGGCGCGCGTTCCGGTGCGCGTGCATCAGGACATCGTCGTGTCGAGCCAGATGCTCGTCGATCCGGGTGACGCGGTTGTGCTGCTCCCTGCTGCGACGCGGTACGAGCAGCGCGACGGCGGCACGCAGACCACCACGGAGCGACGCATTTTGTTCAGCCCCGAGATCGCGGGTCCTCGGGTGGGAGAGGCGCGCAGCGAGTGGGAGATCTTCGTCGACGTGGCCCGGCGCGTCGACCCGTCTTGCGCAGACCTCATGGCCTTCGATTCCGGCTCGGCAATCCGCGACGAGATCGCCCGAGTGGTCCCGTCGTACGCGGGCGTCGAGCAACTCCGCGAGACCGGTGATCAGCTGCAGTGGGGCGGGGAGCGCCTCTGCGAAGGGCCCGCCGGCCCGCAGTTCCCGACCGCCGATGGCAAGGCGACCTTCGTGCCCGTCCAGCCGCCACCGGCTCCGGCCGATGCCGATCGCATGAGACTCAGCACGCGTCGTGGCAAGCAGTTCAACACGATGGTGCACGCCGCAGTCGACCCACTCACCGGGGCCGCGCGCGACAGCGTGCTCATCTCCGATGCTGACGCCGACCGGCTCGGCCTCGCCGAAGGGGCGCCGGTGCTCGTGCGCTCTCGCCACGGTGAGCTGCGCGCGCTCGTGCGTCGGGCTCCTCTCCGGCCCGGCAACGTCCAGGTGTTCTACCCCGAGGGAAACGTCCTCCTGCCGGGCGAGCGGCGGGACCGCTCGGGCGTGCCGGACTACAACACGACCGTCGAAGTCGTGCCGCAATAGCTGCATCTGCTGGTTCATCCGATCGCATCGACAAAGGAAGGTGCGAAGCGCGTGAGCAGTCCGTCGTCGGCAGCCGCATTATGCGGATTGAGCTCTGCGAGGGTGATCGCGAGCAGGCCGGGGGCCGAGGCAAGGATTCTCAACACGCTCAGCATCGTGTCTAGCTTCAGCCCTGTATTGCGCGAGGGATGCTCCGAGAGCGGTGCATCGGTGAAATCGACGACGTCGACGTCGAGATGGATGACATGGCGATCAGATCGCGTCGCGAGGAATTCGAGCGCTTGACCTGCTGCAGCTTCGGGATCGTTTCGGACGTCCTCCAATCCGACGCGTGCCAACCCGAGTCGCTCGATCTCGCCGCGTTCGAAGCGTGTCGCATCCGACTGGCTATGGCCGAGGAGGATGACCTGGCTGGCTTCGAGCAACGGGACCTGCCCGGTGGCAGCCGCCAACGTCGATTCAGTTCCTTCAATCGCGAGCATGTGCGCGAGCGCCATCCAGTCGAGAGCCCCATCCCTCGCGCTGGCGGGCGTGTTCAGGTCGGAGTGCAGGTCGAAGTACGCGACGGCGAGGTCACCGACCGCTGACCGGGCTCCGGCGACCGTTCCGATTCCGACCGTACAGTCGCCGCCCAGGACGAGAACCGTCGGGCTACCGTCACCGAGCGCACCGGCGACGCGCGTCGCCGTGGTCCGAACTGCCTCCACCACGGCTTCGAGGTTTTGGGACCGTGGCCTGAGTCGGTCGGGGCGCCATGGAA
>JBKPDG010000104.1:0-7784 GCA_046727755.1 Actinomycetota bacterium | reverse complement strand
CCCCGCGCCCGCGCCCGCGCCCGCACCGCCACCGGCCCAGGCGCCGGCCTCGGTTCCCGCGCCCGCGGGCGCGCCCGAGGGCTGACCGGTTACTGGCCGGGGAGCTTCGGGATCGTGACGCCGCCGGGCAGGTTCTCGCTCACGCAGTTCTGGACGATGTAACTCGCGTACTTTCTCGTGGCCTGGGCGAAGTTCTGGGCCTTGGCTTGGATCGCCTCCGTGTTGTTGTTGGCGATCGCCTTGTAATAGCTGGCGAGCGTCTTGAGTGTGCTCTTGATGTCGCCCTTGGCCTTCTTCGCCGCCTTGCTCAACGCCGTGCTGTACTTCTTTGCGTTCTCGCGCCCGCCCGTCGCCGTCGGATCGGCTGACGGATCGATCGTGATGCCGGTCAACAGCTTGCAGACCTTGCTCTGGGCCGGCGCCGGCGCGGCGGCACCTGCCGGTGTGGCCGCCAGCGTGACTCCCGTGGCCGAAACGGCGGCGACGCTCAGGACGAGGACGAGGTTGCGCATTCCTGGACTCCCTGCTCGAGGACGTCCAGAGGATGACGGGATCAGGCCTGCGCTGACCTGAGTAGCGGCTACTCATTTCCAGCTCGCTGCGGTGCCCCCGGTGGGGGTCGAACCCACACTGAAGCGTGTTTAGGACGCTGTCCTCTGCCAATTGGGATACGGGGGCGTCACACTGAACTACCGATGTTCTTGCCCCGGTACGTCGGAGTCTGAGCGTGGCAGTTCGGGCACAGGATACGGATGTTCTCGATCCGGTTGTCGGTCGAATCTCCATTTACGTGGTGGAGCTCGAGCGGAATGGGCTTCCCACTCCACGCCGCGAGACCGCAGTCCTCACAGAACGCGCCCTTGATTCCGGCGCGAATCAGCCGCGTCTTGAGATTGTGACTCTGATGCCATACACCCACCTTGAGGAGCTCCTCGAGTGGGCGGCGGGGCCCATCGGTGCGTCGCGTTCCTCGGCTCCACGCCTGCCCGACGAAGTGGCTTGTATCGAGCTCGAGTTTGCGGATTTGAGCTTTCAACGTGCGGTAGTTGCCTCCGGCAGGCACTAGGCCAAGATGTCGTAACGCGCCCGCGATCGTCTTCGACGCTGCCACTGCGCGCCGCACGTCGTTATCGGTATAGCGAATGCTCTTGGTGCCGATTCTTGCCCCTCCCGCTACGCCGCTTCGGGGTGGGTGACCGGGGGCTCGGCTGCCTCGGCGAGGACGGGGCGCATGCGGGCGGCGGCGGTCTCGTCGAGGCGGTTGACGGCGATCACGCCGTCAACCATGTCGGCTGTCACGTCGGCGAACGGTCGGCCTTTGAGCCGCACCGCGACGACGGCGCCGCCCGGATAGCGGCGGATGGTCCGGATCGCCCCCGCCACCCGTGGTGGGCACCGGAACGCCGGGACTGTCAGCCCGGCGGCCCGCGCCGCTGCGCCCAGACGACGAGCCGCCTGGCTGAAGAGGAGAGCGCCCGCTTCCACCAGACGAGCATCGCACGCGGGTATGACGGTTACGTCGGGTCAGTGCGAGCGGCCGGCCGCCTCCCGCATCTGGCCGAGCAACTGCCGATCCCGGACGTCCTGGTCGCCGAGGAGATCGCACTCGCCGGCGGCCTGCGCGCCGTCCGCTCCGGGCAGGATGACCCCGTGACCGTGCACGTCGGCACGTCTGGCTGGCAGTACCGGGACTGGCGAGGGTCCTTCTACCCGCCCCGGCTCGCCCAGGGCCGGTGGCTCGAGCACTATGCGGCCGCGTTCGCGACGGTCGAGGTCAACAACACCTTCTATCGCCTACCCGAGCGGTCGACGTTCGAGGAATGGGCGGCCCGTACCCCGAACGACTTCCTCTTTGCGATGAAGGCGAGCCGGTACCTGACCCACATCAAGCGGCTCGGTGACCCGGCCGAGCCGGTGGCCAGGATGCTCGACCACGCCGGCGGGCTGAGGCGCAAGCTCGGGCCGGTGCTGCTGCAGCTCCCGCCGAACCTGCGTGCCGACCACGACCGCCTCGCCGACACGCTCGCCCGATTCCCCGAGCGGGTCCTCGTGGCCTTCGAGCCGCGTCACGATTCGTGGTTCACCGACAAGGTCTACGAGCTGCTCGAGCGTCACAACGCGGCACTGTGCCTCACCGATCGCGCTCGTGAGCGAGGCCCGGTCTTGCGCACCGCCGACTGGTACTTCCTGCGCTTCCACGAGGGACTCGCCCGCCCCCACCCCTGCTACGGCGACAAAGCGCTCGCAAGCTGGATCGAGCGGCTCACCGCGCGTTGGCCCGCGACCTCCGACGGCTTCGTCTTCTTCAACAACGACCACCGCGCGTGCGCCGTGCGGGACGCCGCCCGCTTCGCAGCACTCGCCGGGCGCGCCGGGCTCGAGCCCACGCGGACGCCGAAACCGTCCGACGTGCACGTGGTCGGTCGGTAGCGTCGCCCGGATGCTCCCGGTCCGGCGCAGCCCGCACGACCGCGAGATCATCCGGCTGGCGCTCCCCGCCCTCGGCGCACTGGCAGCCGAGCCGCTCTACATCCTCGTCGACACCGCCATCGTCGGGCACTTGGGCACGGACCCGCTCGCCGGGCTGGCGGTGGCAGGCACGGTGCTGACGGTGACGTTCGCGTTGTTCAATTTCCTCGCGTACTCGACGACCAGTGCCGTCGCCCGCCAGATCGGCGCCGGGAACCGCCGCGCCGCCGCCGAGTTCGGTGTCGACGGATTCTGGCTGGCGATCGCGCTCGGCCTCGCGCTGACGGTCCTGGGCTTGGCGTTCGCGCCCGTCGTGGTCGACGCGATGGGCGCGTCCGATCGCGTGCACCCGTTCGCCGAGACGTACCTGCGCATCAGCATCCTCGGCGCACCTGCCCTGCTCATAACGCTGGCCGGTGCCGGCTACATGCGCGGCCTCCAGGACACCCGCACCACGCTCGTGATCGCGGGCGCATCGAACGCCTTCAACGTCGTCATCGAGGTCATCTTCGTGTACGGCCTCGACCTCGGGATCGCCGGTTCGGCATGGGGCACGGTCCTCGCGCAGTACGCCGCCGCCCTCGCGTA
Organism: Actinomycetota bacterium; assembly: GCA_046727755.1. GTDB lineage: Bacteria > Actinomycetota > Acidimicrobiia > IMCC26256 > JACDBD01 > JALZAA01. The sequence continues at coordinate 4,727 of JBKPDG010000104.1, read as the reverse complement.
CATCGCCATCGCGGCCCGTGCGGTGCGGCGCGAGCACGCGTCGGTGCGACCGCAGGCGGCGGGGCTCCGGGCGTCCGCCGCGGTCGGCGGCCGGCTCGTGATCCGTACCGGCTCGCTGCTGGCCGCCTTCCTCGCCGCGACCGCGATCGCGTCACGTATCGGGGACGACGACGTCGCCGCCCACCAGATCGCGTTCCAGGTCTTCCTGTTCCTCGGGCTCTCGCTCGACGCCCTCGCCATCGCGGGGCAGGCGATGGTCGGTCGCTTCCTCGGTGCGGAGGATGCCGCGGAGGCGCGCGCCGCGGCGCGCCGCATGATCGAGTGGGGAATCGCCGTCGGCGTCGTGTTCGGCGTCCTCCTCGCCGTCCTGCGCCCGGTGATCGTCCCTCTGTTCACGCCCGACGCCGACGTGCAGGACCTCGCCCTCCAGGTTTTGCTCATCGTGGCGGCGATGCAGCCGCTCAGTGCGGTGGTCTTCGTGCTCGACGGCATCCTGATCGGCGCCGGCGACGTCACGTACCTGGCCGTGGCGATGCTGGTCGCAACCCTCGGCGTGTTCGTGCCTGGCGCGGTCGCCGTCCTCGTGCTCGACGGCGGCCTGCTGTGGCTCTGGGGTGCGCTGACGCTCTGGATGGGCGCCCGCTGCGTCGGCATGGCCACGCGGTATGTCGGGTCCCGATGGCAGGTCACCGGCGCGGTGCGAGCCGCCTGATCGCCGACGGTTTGCACCATCGGTCCCGACGCGGTTTCCTTCCCGGGATGTCCGATCAGTGGGACCAGCAAGCGCCGACGATCCATCTGCGCGAGCCCGACGACCTGGATGTCGAGGCGCCGCCGCAGAGCACCGAGCTGGTTCCGGTGCCGCAACCCGAGACCAAGGACGACTCGGCGTTCCGGCGCGGGGACGTCGACGCGTGGGGCCGCAGCGAGCGGATGCGCGAGGTCGCTCGCATGATCTACGACCCGATGTACCGCCACTGGTTCCGCGTCGAGTGGGAGGGTCTCGAGCACATCCCGCGCGAGGGCGGCGCGCTGATCGTCGCCAACCACGCGGCCGCGATCCCCTCCGACGCGCCCGTGATCATGCACGGCATCGAGACCGAGCTCCAGCGTCCCGTGTACGGGCTCGCCGAGAACCTGCTGCGCGCCATCCCGATGATCGGGACGCTCTGGTCCCGCTTCGGCGGGGTTCCCGCGCATCCCGACAACGCGTACCGGCTGCTGCACGACGACAAGCAGCTCGTGCTCGTGTTCCCCGAGGGCACGAAGGGCACGGGCAAGCTGTACCGGGACCGCTACAAGCTCAATCGGTTCGGCCGCGGCGGGTTCGTCGAGATCGCGATGCGCGCCGGTGTCCCCGTTGTGCCGATCGCGGTCGTCGGTGCGGAGGAGTCGATGCCGATCGTCTGGAAGAGCCCGCGGCTGGCGAAGATGCTCAACATCCCGTACTTCCCGGTCACGGCGAACATGCTGCTGTTCGGCCCGGCAGGCCTGGTCGCGTACTTCCCGGCGAAGTTCAAGCTGCGGGTCCTGCCCCCGGCGCACTTCGACGTCCCGGCCGATCAGGAGCGGTACTCGCGCAGCCGGGTCATGGACGAGGCCGAGCACATCCGCGAGCGGATCCAGCACGCGCTGTACGACATGCTCCGCGCCCGTCGCAGCGTCTGGGCGGGCTAGCGCCGTGCGGGTCCTCGTCACCGGTCTGGGCACGTTCTGGGGCAGCCGCCTGGCCCAGGAGCTCGAAGCTCGCCGCGACGTCGAGGTCGTCGTCGGGGCCGACACCACCGAGCCCGTCCTGCCCCTCGAGCGCACCGAGTTCGTCCGGACCGACTCGTCGCACTCGATCCTCCAGCGCATCGTCGAGGCCACCCAGGTCGACACGATCCTGCACACGCACCTGGCCGTCGACTCGACGAAGCTCAGTGGCCGCGCCATGCACGAGATCAACGTGATCGGCACGATGAACCTGCTCGCGGCAGCGGGCGCGGCCGACAGCCCGGTCCGCAAGATGGTCGTGAAGAGCTCCACCCTCGTCTACGGGTCGAACTACCAGGACCCGTACTTCTTCCGCGAGGAGACGCCCCGGACCCGCGGTCCCCAGACCGGAATCGAGCGGTCGCTGCTCGAGTCCGAGTCGTTCGTGCGCGACTTCGCCGAGGACAACCCGCACGTGCTGGTGACGGTGCTCCGGTTCTCGAACGTGCTCGGCGACCACATGGCAACGCCGTTCGCCAACGCGCTGCGGATGCCGGCGGCGCCGGAGCTGGCCGGGTTCGATCCACGCCTCCAGTTCACGCACGAGGATGACGTCGTCAACGCGCTCATGTACACGACCACCCACGACGTCGCCGGGATCTACAACGTCGCCGGAGACGGCATGGTTACGTGGAGCGAGGTGTGTCGGATCCTCGGCCGGCCGCGGGTGCCGCTCCCGCCCGTGCTCGCCAGCCTCGCCGTCGAACCGCTGCGGGCGCTGCGCGTGCTCGACCTGCCGCCCGAGATGCTCTCGCTGCTCCGCTACGGGCGCGGCGTCGACAACTCCCGGTTCAAGCGGACGGGGTTCCGCTACAAGTACACGACCGCCGGGGCCGTCGATGCCTTCGCCCGCAACCTCCGGCTGCAGCGTGCGATCGGCTCGAGCGAACCGGAGTACACGTACCAGCGGGACGTGGAAGCTTTCTTCCGGCACTCGCCGGCGATCGTGCGCGACCGCGGATAGCGGACCGTGCCGCTCCACCTCGAGCGGCGCGATCGCGTCGCCGTGCTCACGCTCGACGACCCCGACCGTCGCAACGCGCTCACGCCCGGGCTCGTCCAGGAGATCGTCGGCGTGGTCGACCGTATCGAGAGTGACGACGGCGTCGGTGCGCTCGTCGTGACCGGCGCGCCGCCCGCGTTCTGCTCGGGCGCCGACGTCGGCGCCCTCGGTGCGATGAGCGCGGGTGGCCAGGAGCGCGAGTCCTTGCCATCCATCTACGAGGGCTTCCTGCGCCTCCATCGCTGCAGCCTGCCGACCGTGGCGGCCGTGAACGGCCCCGCCGTCGGCGCGGGCCTGAACCTGGCCTTGGTCTGCGACATTCGCGTCGCGAGCCCGGCAGCGCGCTTCGACTGCCGCTTCGCGCGGATCGGCCTGCACCCCGGCGGCGGGCACACCCGGCTGCTCACGGAGGCCGTCGGTCCGCAAGCGGCGGCGGCGATGGTGCTCGCCGGCGAGTCGCCCGACGGGGGGCGGGCGGTCGCGATCGGGCTGGCATGGACGTGCGTCGACGCCGCCGACCTGCTCGACGAGGCGACTCGCATCGCCGGTCGTGTCGCCGACCTGCCCCGCGAGCTGGCGCGTCAGGTCAAGGCGTCGCTGCGCGAGACGCCGCGGCAAGCGTCGCTCGACGACGCCGTCGCGCTCGAGTTGGAGCGCCAGCGGTGGAGCCTCGAGCAGGGGTTCTTCGCCGAGCAGCGAGCCAAGGCGGAAGCGCGGCGCCGACGGTCATGAGCACGCGGGCCCCCGGCGCCCCCGCGACCTCCGGCCAGATCTACGAGGAGTCCGCCCGCCAGCTCGCCCGCTGGCGCGACCGGTACCGCGGGCAACCCGACCGCGAGCAGCGGCGCCTGTGGCTGCTGGCGCTCGAACGCGAGCAGGTGGTGAGCATCGCGTACCGGGAGAGCGCCATCGCCGACCGCATCGCGCGGATGCCGCTGGCCGAGGAGGCACGCGACCTGATCCGCCACGCCATGGTCTGGGTGTGGAAGGACGAGGAGATGCACACCGCGTACATCCGCGGCGTGGTCCTGCACCGCGGTGATCCCGTTCTGCGGGCGGTGGCGTACGGCGACGATCAGCCGCACCTGGAAAGACGCCGACCTGCGGATCGTGTTCTCGAAGCTGCGCACGAACCCGTCCGACCTCGCCCACCTCTCGCTCTCGTCGCTCGAGGGGCTGGGTGAGCGCCAGGATCAGATCCTGTTCCCAGACCGGCAGGTGCACTACCGGGCGGCGATGATGATGGTGGTCGACGCCTTCGAGCCGGACTTCGCCCTCGTCGACGCGTACGAGCAGGCCGCCGATGGGCCGTTCGGCGTCGTGGGTTGCCGCACGCCCGCCGCGCCGCTGAGCCTGTACGCGGGGCAGGACGCGCTCGCGGTCGACGGCGTCGTGCTGCGCGACACCGGGCTGCCCGACCCGTTCCTCTCCCCCATGCTGCGGAGCGCGCTCCACTGGTTCGGCGCCCCCTCCGAGCCCGATGCCGTACATGGCGACGTCGGGCCGATCCCCGGCTTCCGCAACCCGTACCACGACGGCGTGTCGACGATGCTCTCGATGGCGGCGTACCCGGTGTACGTGTACGGCAGCGGCGGCGGCACGCTGTTCGTCCCCGAGATGGACGAGTCCGCCTTCCCGCCGCTCACCCAGCCGTCGGCGCCGGTACGCATGGTGCGCCGCGCCGCCCAACTCGCCTTCGGACTACGACCGCCGGCGTAACGCGCGCTACCGAGCTTTGAAGGTGCCTTTGGCCGTCAGGGGATCGCCGCCGTAGGTGGAGTCGCACGTGAAGGATCCGGTGACGCGTGACTTCGTCAGGGTCGTCACCTTCACGGTGCAGCCGCCGTCGGTGGAATTCAGCAGCATCGACTGGTTGCCCACCTCGACGTTGATTCCGAGGGCCACCGCCTCACTCGTCTCCTGCGTTCCCTTCTTGACCCGACCGGAGAGCACGAACTCCTCGAAGGGC
>JBKPDG010000103.1:0-6584 GCA_046727755.1 Actinomycetota bacterium | reverse complement strand
GTCGAAGCGGCGGCGGGCGCAACTCACGGGTGACGGCGGGGATGGGGGTGCAGCAGCGCCGGCGGCGGCGGCCGCCGCGCCGGCCGGCGGTGGCGCCACCGCGACGGCCACCGCGCCGAAACCGACGCCGACGGCCACCGGCCCGGGGGGTCACACCCAGCGGCTGCTGACGGTGGTGAAGTCGGGCTCGATCCAGCAGACGCGTGCCGAGGCGCAGGACAAGGTGCACGTCTGGCCGCACCTGCTCGTCATCGAGTTCGCCGCAGTGCTCGTAGTGACGGCGGCGATGCTGGTCTTCTCGGCGCTCGTGCGCGCGCCGCTCCTCGGTCTGGCCGACTTCAACAAGACGCCGAACCCGTCGAAGGCGCCGTGGTACTTCCTCGGTCTTCAGGAGCTGCTGACGATGTTCCACCCCATGGTCGCGGGCGTGACGATCCCGGGCATGGGGCTGTTCCTCCTCGCGTTCGCGCCGTTCGTCGACAAGAACCCGTCGCACGCACCGTCGGATCGGAAGTTCGCCATCTCGATCTTCACGTTGTTCCTGATGCTCTGGGCGGTGCTCGTCATCATCGGCTCGTTCTTCCGCGGGCCGGGTTTCAACTTCGTGTTCCCGTGGAACAACGGGATCTTCTTCGACCTGTAGGGCGTTTGTAGTTCGTGGACTCTTCAACCGTTCTCATCATCGCAATCCCGGCACTGCTGATCCTGGCGGTTGTCGCGATCCTGGCCGAAGGCCGTCGCCGCGCCACCACCGGCAGGCTCAGCCGCGAGACGCGCAGGCGCGACCGCTCGCTGCCGGCCGCAGACGTCGCGCCGCCCGAGCCCGTCGGCACCGAGCTCGCCGAGCTCGACGAGGAGGCGCGGGCCCGGGCCGCGGAATCCCGGCAGGCACTCGAGCCGGTCGGGGCGCGCGCCCCGGTCGAGTACGTCCCCGTCGAGGAAGAGGAGCTGGGGCTCACCCGTCGCCAGTTCTTCAACCGGGGGATCCTCACCGGTCTGGGCATCTTCGCCGCCGGCATGGGCGCGGCGATGCTCGGCTTCCTGTGGCCGTCCAGCGCCGGCGGCTTCGGCGCCCAGATCGACGTCGGCTCCGAGGACGACGCCAAGGCCGAGTTCGACAAGAAGCTCCCCTTCTACAACGCCGGGGCGCGCACCTACATCGTCCCGTTCCCCAAGGACGACGTGGAGAAGGCGAAGGCCGTCTACGACCCGATCATCGTCAAGGGGATGGAGCAGGGGTACGTCGCGCTGTACCAGAAGTGCGTGCACCTCGGCTGCCGGGTGCCATGGTGCGAGACGTCGCAGTGGTTCGAGTGCCCGTGCCACGGCTCGAAGTACAACCGCGTCGGCGAGAAGAAGGGCGGCCCCGCACCGCGTGGGCTCGACCGCTTCCCGCTCGAGGTGTCGGGCGGCTCGATCACCGTCGACACCGGCACGATCGTCCAGGGCCCGCCGATTGGGACCGACACCACCGGGCAGACGGCCGAGGGGGCGCCCTGTGTGTGAGGTTCACACGCGGTGAATCTCCGTCTCGTCCTGATCCTCGTCAACCTGGCCGCGTTCGCCACCATCGGCGTCATCCTCCTGTGGCGCGTGTTCAGCCTGCGCCGGAACCCCGAGCCGCGTCCGCCGCAGAACCTGACGCCGTTCCTTCCCGACGAGGACCTCGAGGGCCGCAAGCTCGAACGCGTGCTCGGCATCTCGTTGCTCACCACCGCGCTCATCGCGTTGACGCTGTTCGCGTACTACGTGTTCGAGCCGTCCCGGTCGGAGTCCGCCGAGGAGCAGTTCAACGAGCGGGCGGTCGAACGGGGCGCGATCCTGTTCGCGAACGAGCAGAGCGAGGATTACGACTCGACGCGCTCGTTGCTGTGCGCCAACTGCCACGGCGTCGAGGCCGAGGGCGGCACCACCAACTACACGATCAAGTCGGACGACCCGCGCTGCGACCCGAACGCGGCGGTCACGACCGAGACGCCCAGCTACTGCCTCCCGGTCCAGGTCACGTGGCGGGCCCCGGCGCTGGACGTCGCCATGCTCCGGTACTCGGAGAAGCAGGTCCACGACATCATCACGTTCGGACGCCCGGGGACGCCGATGCCGCCCTGGGGTGTCGCGAGCGGCAAGGGCGCGCTCAACGAGCAGGGCATCGACGATCTCGTGGCGTACCTGAGGAGCATCCAGATCACGCCCGAGAAGGCGAAGGAGCGCTCCACGAAGGAGCTCGAGGAGGCGCGGGCGAAGAGCCCGGGTGCGGGCGACGGGCAGCTGCTGTTCGAGCTCCAGTGCGCGCGCTGCCACACAAAGAACTGGTCGTTCTTCGACCCCGAGAAGCCGGGACCGGGCCCGCTGCCCGGGCCGATGGGTGGCGGGGCGTACGGACCGAACCTCACGGACGGCTCGACGCTGCGTCAGTTCGCCGGGCCGCAGGGTTTGCAGGACCAGTTCGACTGGGTCGCCGAGGGCAAGCCGGCCAACGAGCTGTACGGCACCCGGGGTATCTCCTCGGGTCGCATGCCGCACTTCGGCAACATCCTGAGCGAGGAGCAGATCCAGGCGATCGTCGACTACGAGCGCGGGCTGTGAGGCGGAGGATCCGAAACTCGTGAACCTGTTGTTCCTGGCACAAGAGGAGATCGACCGCACCCTCTGGTACCCGACGATCCTCGGGATCCTGGTCGTCGCGGCTGGGATCATCCTGTTCTGCGGGTCGGTCTACCTCCTGCTGGGGACGAACCTCGGCGCCCGGCTCGGGTTCCTCGTCGCGTTCACCGGCTTGGCCGGGTTCATGGTCGTGCTGAGCATCCTGTGGGTGACGACGCAATCGCCGCTCAATACGCTGAAAGGGCGTACGCCGGAGTGGAACGTGCAGCAGGTCGTCGACAACCTCGACGACGCGAGGAACCCGCTGGCTCGCGACGTCGACGAGAAGGACAAGGTCGATGCGATCGAGGCCGCCAACGTGAAGGCCGAGGTCGACGAGCGCCTCGTGACCGTGCAGCCCACGGCGGTGGAGGAGCCGACCCCGGAGGACAACAAGTTCGCCCGCTTCGACGAGGTCACGGAGTACGTGACGCCGGCGACCTACGAGGTCGGTGGGAGCGACCCCGAATTCCTGGACTTCGAGTTCACCCACAAGCCGCTCATCGCGGTCGTGGAGGTGTGCGCGGCGAGGCCGACCGACACGCCCTTCGGCGTCCCGCCACCCGAGCCGGAGTGCGACCCGACCTCCGACAAGAACGGTTTCGTCATCCTGTCGCGTGACTTGGGGCAACTGCGCCTTCCGCCGATCCTCGCTTTGATCGGGTCGGCGGTGCTGTTCGGGCTCGGACTGCTCGGCTTGCACTGGCGTGAGCGCGACGAGATGGAGCGGGCGAAGCAAGCCGACGCCGGCGGACCGGCGCCGGTACCGGCCAGGACATGAGGAGGTCGGCCGTGAACCGCCGCGTGCGTGACGTCGTCGCTCTGGTGGTGTTGTCGGTGGCGGCATTCGCCGTGACCGCCTCGCCCGCCGGCGCCCAACAACTCGTCGACGCCGGCAAGGAGCACGGTGGCGGTGCGCTCGCCTTCGTGCTGTTCACCGCCCTGGTCGGCTTGACGTTCGGCGTGCTGTTCGCCATGGACCGCGTCCGACGCCGCCGCCAAGAGGCGCAGGAGCGCGAACCGCAGCGCTAACCCTCGCGTCCCGCGGTCGATGACACCTCGCGGGCGATGATGCCCCAGTGCACGCTGTCGAGCATCGCCTCCGTGCGTTGGCGCGCATCCAACTTCCCGTACGCGGACGAGAGACCGCCACAGACCGTGCGGTCGTTCACGAAAAGGCGTGACGCGACCTCGTGTGTCGAGTAGCCGCCAGCGACGAGTTGAAGGGCTTCGGCCTCGCGCTTCGTGATCAGATCGTGCCTGACGTCGGCGGGAGCCGTGAGCTCTCGGAGCATCGAGCCCGCGAGGTTGGGTGACAGCACCACCTCACCGGCGGCGACCTTCTCGACCGCCGACACGACCTCCTGCATCGAGAAGTCCTTGGTGAGGTAGGCACTGGCCCCGGCGCGCAGCGCCCGCGCCACCAACGCCGGATTGCTGTGCATCGTCACCATGACGACACGCAGCTGGGGATCGCGTGCGCACAGCCGCCGGGTCACCTCGATGCCGTCGGGACCCGGAATCGTCACGTCCATCAAAATCACGGAGGGACGAAGCTCCTCGACGAGTCGGAGCGCTTCGTTGCCGTCGCCCGCCTCGCCGACGACGTCCTGCCCGGCGAGCTCCAGTGCCACGCGCATCGATTCGCGCAGCATGACGTGGTCGTCGACGATCAAGACGCGCGCCCCACCGTCCACATCAGCCTCGATCCGCTGCGGGCTGTGCTGGGGATCATGGGCCACGGCGGCGCGAGCGTCCACCGCCCGAAACCGCTCAGAACACCCCGAACGGCGCGCCTTGTGGTCAACCTCGCAGCGCGCTGGCGGCTTCGGCGGCGACGGCGAGGGTGGTGTCGAGCTCGGTGTCGCCGTGGGCGAGGCTCGGGAACATCGCCTCGTAGCCGCTCGGTGCGACGTAGACGCCGCGGTCGAGTAGGCCGTGGAAGAACGACGCGTACGCCTTGTGGTTCGCAGCCTGGGCGCCGTCGTAGTCGCGCACCGGATGCTCGGCGAAGAACAGCCCGACGAGGGTGTGAGCCCGCGGCACCTGCGCGGCGACGCCGGCGGCGTCGAACACTGCGATCAGCCCGTCACCGAGGCGGGTCGCGATTCCCTCGAGTCGCGAGTAGGCGTCGTCGTCGAGCAGCGACAGGGCGGCGAGACCGGCGGCGGTGGCGAGCGGGTTGCCGGACAGGGTGCCGGCCTGGTACACGGGACCGACCGGCGCGAGCTCGTCCATCAGGTCGGCGCGACCGCCAACGGCGGCAAGCGGCAGCCCGCCCCCGACCACCTTGCCGAACAGCGAGAGGTCGGGTGTCACCCCGTAGGCGCCCTGCGCGCCGTCGGGCCCGACCCGGAAGCCGGTGATCACCTCGTCGAACACGAGCAGGGCGCCGTGCTCATCGCAGCGCCGGCGCAGCGCGGCGACGAAGTCGGCGTCGGCGGCGACGACGCCCATGTTCGCCGCCACCGGCTCGACGAGCACCGCCGCCACCTCGTCGCCGAGCCGCGCGAACACCTCGTCGACGGCGACGGCGTCGTTGTAGGGCACGACCAGGGTGTCGGCGACGGCGCCTGCGGTGACCCCCGCGCTCCCGGGCAGCCCGAACGTGGCGACGCCGCTCCCCGCCGCCACGAGCAGGGAGTCGAGGTGGCCGTGGTAGCAGCCCGCGAACTTGACGATCTTGTCCCGCCCGGTCGCGCCCCGCGTGAGCCGGACGGCCGTCATGGCCGCCTCGGTCCCCGACGAGACGAGCCGCACCCTCTCGACCGAGGGCACGCGCGCACAGATCACCTCCGCCAGCTCCACCTCCCGGGCGGTCGGCGCGCCGTACGACGTCCCGTCGGCCGCGGCGCGCTGGACGGCTTCGACGACCTTCGGATGCGCGTGCCCGAGGATCGACGCGCCCCAGGACTGCACGTAGTCGACGTAGCGCCGTCCGTCGGTGTCGACGAGGTACGCGCCCTCGCCGCGGGCGACGAAGAACGGCTCGCCGCCGACGGCGCCGAACGCGCGCACCGGGGAGCTCACGCCGCCGGGGATGCGCGCCAGCGCCCGGTCGAACAGCGACTCAGCCAAATCAGGCGTGGAGCCGCTCGGCGGCCTCGCGCGCGAGATACGTCAGCACGAAGTCGGCGCCGGCGCGCTTGATCGCAACGAGATGCTCGAAGCCGACTGCGTCGCCGTCGAGCCAGCCGAGCTCGGCCGCCGCCTTCACCATGGCGTACTCGCCGCTCACGTGGAAGGCGGCGACGGGCACGTCGAACGAATCGCGCACCGCGCTGATCACGTCGAGGTACGCGAGCGCCGGTTTCACCATCACCATGTCGGCGCCCTCGGCGACGTCGAGCGCGGTCTCGTCGACGGCTTCCCGGGCGTTGCGCGGATCCATCTGGTAGCCGCGGCGGTCACCGAACTGGGGCGCGCACTCGGCGGCGTCGCGGAACGGGCCGTACAGCGCCGAGGCGTACTTCGCCGAGTAGGCCAGGATCGCAGTGCCGCTGTGCGAGGCGGAATCGAGGGCGGCGCGGATCGCGCCGACCTGCCCGTCCATCATCCCGGACGGCGCCACGACGTCGGCGCCGGCGTCGGCCTGCGACACGGCGATCTCGGCGTAGCGCGCGATGGTGGCGTCGTTGTCGACATCGCCGTCGGCGGTCAGGACGCCGCAGTGCCCGTGATCGGTGTACTCGTCGAGGCAGTTGTCCGCGATGAGCACGAGCTCGTCGCCCACCTCGTCGCGCAGAGAACGCAACGCGACCTGCACCACCCCGTCGGGAGCGTCGGCGCCCGACCCGGTCCCGTCCTTCGTGGCCGGCACACCGAACAGCACGACAGCGGGAATGCCGAGGTCGGCGAGCGCCCGCACCTCCTTGCGCAGGCTCTCCTGGGTGTGCTGGAGCACACCGGGCATCGCCGCCACCGGCTCGGGCGCGTCGATG
>JBKPDG010000102.1:0-8060 GCA_046727755.1 Actinomycetota bacterium | reverse complement strand
GCGCACAGGAGTCGGGGACGAGCTCGACCACCACGTCGACCCGCCCCGCGCCCGGCGGCAGGCTCACCTCGAGCTCCCCGCGCTCGTCGTGCACCGCGAGCTCGAGGCGCGCCGCCAGCTCGTCGGGCGTGTGGTTCGTCGCCACCGCCGCCACCTGCACGGTGTGCTCGTCGAGCGGCGTCACGAACAGGGCGTCGAGCGACGCGTCGCCGGTACGGTCGAGCGTGACCGGGCCCACGATGCCGGCCGTCGTCATCGACTGGCCCCACTCGGGAGTCCACACCCACGGGTCGCCACCCGCTTCGAGCGGCCCGACCATCCGGCCCGGGAGACCCCCCGGCCGGCTGTCGTGGTACTTCAGCGTGCCCTTGATCACGCGTTTGCGGTGGTCGAAGAACAGCGCCGTCGGGTCCAACGGCTCGAGCGGGTCCTGCACCGCCACGACCAGCGTGTTGTTCTTCTCGAGCCGGTCGGTCACGTCGAAACCGAACGGCGCGAAGCAGCCCTCGTGATGGCCGAGGTGATCGCCGTTCAACCACACGTCGGCGAGGTAGTCGACGGCGGCGAACCGCAGGCGGACCCGCCCCGGCGACTCGGGCAGACCACCGTGGCGGGGATCGGCGAACGTGCGCCGGTACCAGACGGGCGCGAACTGGCGCGACAGCTCCTCGTCGAAGCCGTAGTTCTCGGGGACGACGACCTTGCGCCACGTCACGCCAGCCGGCGGCCCCTCGGCGGCGCGCGCTCCCGGCGGCGGGAACGACGGATCGCCGTCGACGTCCGCCCACCGTTCCCAGCGTCCCGACTGCGACACCTCGATGCGGCCGCTGCCGGCGGGTGGATCGCCCGGCGTCACCGCGGTCCATGGGAGCGGGCGGCCGGCCGCGACCGGCTCGAAGTCCGAGTGCGGCGTGACCGGCGCGGGGCCCGGGCGCGGGCGGTCTGCCGGGAGCAGTCGAAGTGTCATGCGTCGGTGGGAGCGGCGAGCGGGCCGGCGCCGTCGACGGCGTGCACCTCGAAGGCGTCGGCGTGCAGGCCGGTCTCGACCCGGTAGCGGACGGTCGTCTTTCTCGTGATGTCGGCGAGCTGGGCGCGAGGCACGAGCGCGACGACGCAGCCGCCGAAGCCGGCGCCGGTGAGCCGGGCGCCGATCGCGCCGTGCTCGACGAGCAGGTCGACGGCGAGGTCGAGCTCGGGCGTGGAGACCTCGTAGTCGTCGCGCAGGCTGGCGTGGCTCGCGAGCAGCAGCGAGCCGAGCGTGGCGGCGTCGCCGGCGCGCAGGGCGTCCGCGAAGCGGAGGACTCGCTCGTTCTCGGTGACGACGTGACGCGCTCGCGGCTCCTTGCGTACCTGATCGAGTGACGCGTCGCGCAGGGAGGCGACACCGAGGCGGGCGGCGACGCGTTCGCCGTCGGCCCGCCGTTCTGCGTACCCGCTCTCGGCCAGTGCGCGCGGGAGGCCCGAATGGACGACGAGCACCGCGAGCCCGTCGGGAAGCGCGATCTGCTCGGCCGCAAACGTCCGGCAGTCGATGAGCGACGCGTGGCCGGCGCGTCCGAGCAGCGCGACCAACTGGTCCATCACGCCGCTCGGCACCCCGGTCGCGAGGTGTTCGCCGTGCTGGCACACCTGTGCGAGCTCCGCGGCCGGGAGGTCGAACGCGGCCGCGTCAGTCAGGGCGAGTGCGACCGCGACTTCCAGTGCCGCGCTCGACGACAGGCCGGAGCCCACGGGCACGGTCGACGACAGGACTGCGTCGACGCCGGCGGGGGCGCGCCCGGCGTCGGCAAGTGCTCGCACGATGCCGCCGACGTACCGACCCCACGCCGGCTCAACCGTGCCCGGCTCGTCGCCGCCGTCGGCGGCGACGTCGACGGCGCCGGTCAGCTCGACCGAGCGGATCGTCACCCGCGAGTCGTCGCGCGGGCGGGCGGCGATCACGCAGTCCCGGTCCACCGCCAGAGGTAGGACCAGGCCGTCGTGGTAGTCGGTGTGGTCGCCGATGAGGTTCACCCGCCCGGGCGCGCGGAACCAGCGCAACGCGGTCGTGTCGCCGAGGCGGCCGGTGATCGCGACGACGCGGGGGTCCACGTCAGCCCAGGGCGGGCAGCACGTCGGCCGCGAACCGGTCGAGGCCGTCGACGTCGAACGGCGCTCGCACGGCCAGAATGATCCACTCGGCGCCGGCGTCGGTGTACTCGCCGATCCGGTCGACGACCTCCTGGACGCTGCCCATCAACACGCCCGGCTTCACGAACTCCGCAATATTGCCGAACTGGGCCTCGAGGTCGCCCTGGCGCCACGCCAGGCCGAGGTTCACCGACTTCGTGATCGTCTGCGGGTCTCGACCGACGGCACCACAGTGGTCGTGCAGCACCTGCACTTTGTGGCGGTACGTGTCGGGCGCGAGGAACGGCACGTTCCAGCCGTCGGCGTGGCGGGCGGCCGTGCGCAGCGTGAGCTGCTCGCCCGCGCCCCCGACCCACAACGGCAGCCGCTCCTGCACCGGCTTCGGCTCGCACTGTGCGTCGCGCAGGTGGAAGAACTCGCCGTCGAAGTTGGCGACGTCCTCGGTCAGCAGCGCGCGGATGCACTGGATCGCCTCGTCGAGCATGCGCAGCCGAACGGGAACCGACGGGAACGGGATCCCGTACGCGTCGTACTCGCCCTGGTGCCAACCGCCTCCGAGCCCGAGGACGATGCGCCCACCGGCGAGATGATCCAACGTCGCCATCGCGTTGGCGAGCACCGCCGGATGCCGGTAGCCCACCGAGTAGACGAGGCTCCCGCAGCGGACGCGTTCGGTCTCGACCGCGAGCGCGGCGTGCGTGGCAACCGCCTCGAGGCACACCGCGCCACCGGTCGCGTCGGCGGCGTAGAAGTGGTCCCAGACGGAGATCCAGTCGAAGCCGTGGTCCTCGATCCGCCGCCAGAGCGCGCGCAGCTCGTCGGTCGTCGTGTTCTGGAGCCCGGCGTGGACGCCGAACCTCACGCCGCCCCCGCCCGCGCGCCGACCTCGGGCATGACCTCGGTCGCGAGCAACCGGAGATGCTCGAGGTCGGAGACGTCGAGAACCTGGAGGTACGCGGCCTCGGCGCCGGCGGCTTCGAACGCGCGCAGCTTGTCGATCACCTCGATCGGGAGGCCGGCGGCGCCATTCGTACGAAGCTCGTCGGGGCCTCGGCCGATGGCGTCGGCTCGGCGGTTGAACTCGGCTTCGTCGCGTCCGCAGCAGACGACCAACGCGACCGTGGTGCGCAGCGAATCCGGGTCTCGTCCCACGTCCGCGCACGCTCGTTTCACCCGCTCGACGTACTTGGAGTACACGTCGAGCGGCGGGAACGGCAGGTTGAACTCTCGGGCGTAGCGCGCCGCGAGGGCCGGGGTGCGCTTGGTGCCGTAGCCCCCGACGATGATCGGCGGATGCGGCTGCTGCACGGGCTTCGGCAGCGCCGGCGAATCCGTGAGCTGGTAGTGGCGCCCGTGGTACGAGAACTTCTCGCCGACGGGCGTGGTCCACATGCCGGTGATGATGGCGAGCTGCTCCTCGAGCCGGTCAAAACGCTCCCGCGTCGACGCGAACGGGATGCCGTGGGCGTGATGCTCGTCGTCGTACCAACCGGCGCCGATCCCGAGCTCGACGCGCCCGCCACTCATGGCGTCGACCTGCGCCACGGCGACGGCGAGCGGCCCGGGCAACCGGAAGGTGCTGGACGTCACGAGCGTTCCGAGCCGCACCCGCGACGTCTCGCGCGCCAGCCCGGCCAGCGTGACCCACGCGTCGGTGGGACCGGGGCCCGGGTCGCCCTCGCCGATGCGCAGGTAGTGGTCGGAACGGAAGAACGCGTCGAAGCCGAGTTCCTCCGTGGTGCGGGTCACCGCGAGCAGGTCGTCATAGGTCGCGCCCTGCTGCGGCTCCGTGAAGATGCGCAAGCGCAAAATTCCTCCTGACGCCGTCGCCGCGCGGAATCTACTCGTGACGCGGGCGCGGGAAGGGAGGGCTGACCCGTAAGGTAGAGGCGTGCTCGATGTCGATCGATGGCCGGAGCTGCGCGATCCCGTGCTCGTCGTCGCCTTGTCGGGATGGGTCGACGCCGGCCTCGCCGGTGCGGGGGCCGCTGCAGTCCTGGGCGAGCAACTTGTATCCGCGGCGAGCTTCGGTCGCGTCGACCTCACCGATCTGGTCGATCTCCAGCAGACGCGTCCTTCCGTGCATCTCGTCGAGGGCACCACGCGAGAGATCACGTGGCCGGTGATCGACCTCATCGCAGGGCGAGCCGGTCGCGACGTTGTCCTCTGCCGCGGTCCGGAGCCCTCGCTGCGCTGGCGCGCGTTCGGCGACGAGTTTGTGCAGATGTCGCAGCGGCTGGGTGTGAGCATGATGATCGGTCTGGGCGGGATGCCGACGCTCGTGTCCCATCGGCGTCCCGTGTCGGTGCTCACGACCGCGACCAGCCGCTCGCTTGCCCAGGAGGTGAGCGCGTGGCGCGCCGACTACACGGGGCCGACCGGCGCGCAAACGGCGCTCCAAGTCGCGCTCGGTCACGCCGGGATCCCCGGGTTGGGGCTGTGGGCGCAGGTGCCTCATTACGTGGCGGCGACGCCTTCGCCTCCGGCGATCAGCGCGTTGCTGGCGCGCGTCCGAGAGCTCGCCGGCGTGGAGACCGACCTCACGGCGCTCGACGGTCAGGTCGACGAATACCTCCGGCGCGTCGAGGAAGGCCTGTCGGAGCGACCGGACGTCGCCGAGATTGTGCGCAACATCGAGGCCAACGAGGGCTCGAGCGATATCCCCACCGGCGACGAGCTGGCCTCGGAGATCGAACGGTTCCTGCGCGACCAGGGGTAGCGGAACCGGGCACAAAAAAGGCGAGTCGACGGACCGGGGCAGGGACGGCCCGCCGACTCACCAAACTGGGCTTCCCGAGCGAGTCGCCCGGGATCACCGCGATCTTCGCGCTTCCCCCGAAGGGGTAGCGCATCGGGATGTTTCCCCTCGCTACGGACGAGTAAACCACGAACCGGACCGCCCTACCAGGCCCTTCCATCAGGGGTTTCTCATGAGGCCGCTCCCTCCGAGGCTCCGAGGCGGGCCGGGGCATCGGTCGGGAAGGTAGAAAGGCCGCGGACGGCGGCGGCTTTGCCGACCGCCGCCGCAAAGCCGGAGCTTGCGACGGCGACAGGAGAGAAACGTGAGTGTGGTCCGCATCAACGCCATCACCGTGCCCGCCGACCGGGTCGAGGAGTTCGAGCGCCGCTTCGCCGCCCGGGCCGGGGAGGTGTCGAAGGCCCCCGGCTTCGAGACGTTCGAGCTCATGCGCCCGACCGACGAGCGGGACGTCTATCTCGTCTACACACGCTGGCAGTCGGAAGACGACTTCCAGGCGTGGGTCAACAGCCCCGCCTTCCAGCACGGGCACAAGGCGCACAGCAGCAGCGGCCCGGTCGGCACCGCGAGCGAGCTGTGGTCCTTCGACGTCATCCAGCACGAGGACGCGCCTTCGCAAACCCCCGATCCTCGATGACGATCGACCGGGTCACGTCTACCAACGCGGACCCCGTCCTAATCGAGCTCACCGGACCGGGCGGCGCGTTCGAGATCGTGACCGAGGACGTCCTCGGGGTCCCGCTCCAGGTGTACAAGAACCGATTGCACACGCTCGGCGAGCTGATCGCGATGGCCGACGGGCGCGCCGGTGTCGATTTTCTCGTCCAGGGCGATCGTCGACTGACCTACGACGAGCACAACGCGCTGGTCCGCCGCGTGGCTGCGTCGTTCGAGGCCTTGGGTGTCGGTCACGGTGACCGCGTCGCAATCCTCTCGGCGAACAACGCCGAGTGGGTCGTGCTGTGGTGGGCCGCCGCCGCGATCGGCGCCGTGGTGGTGCCGCTGAACGCGTGGTGGAAGACCGACGAGCTCGAGTTCGGGTTGCGCGACTCGGGCGCCAAGCTGCTGTTCTGCGACCCGAAGCGGTGGGAGTCAGTGCGCGATCGCGTCGACGCCCTGCCGGAGCTCGAGCACGTCTTCGTGATGGATACCGAGGAGCCCGACGGCGTCGCGCGCCCAGGCACCGATCTCCTGCTCGCCGACGACCCCGGCATGTTGCCCGACGCCGGCGTCGACGAGGACGACTTGTTCGCAATCTTGTACACGTCGGGCACGACCGGTCGGCCGAAAGGTGCCACGCTCACGCACCGTCAGGCGCTGGCCAACCTGCAGAACATCTTCTGCCTCGGCATCGCGAGCGCACGCCGCGGTGGAGTCGCTGCGCCCGAGCTGTCGAGCGACGTGCAGTCCGCCGCCCTGCTCGTCGTGCCGCTCTTCCACGTCACGGGTTGCCTCTCGACGATGATGCTCTGCTACGCCTCGGGCGCCAAGCTCGTGCTCATGCCTCCCGGGCGGTTCGACCCGGACGCGGCGATGGCGACGATCGAGCGCGAGAAAGTGACGAGCTTCGGCGGTGTCCCGACGGTCATGTGGCAGATCGTCGAGTCGCCGAATTTCGACCAGTACGACCTCTCGACGGTCGAGCGCGTCAGCTATGGCGGCGCGCCCGCCGCGCCGGAGCTCGTGCAGCGGATCCACGAGCGGTTCCCCAGGGTGCGCAAGACGCTCGCCACCGCCTACGGCTTGACCGAGAGCGCATCGGTTGCAACCTCGAACACGGGCGACGACTACCGCACCCATCCCGACTCCGTCGGACGTCCCGCGCCCACGATCGAGATCGACGTCGTCGACCCGGACGGGAACCCGGTCGCTACCGGCGCCACGGGTGAGATCTGGCTGCGCGGTCCCACGATCATGCGCCGCGGGTACTGGAACCGGCCCGACGCCACCTCCGAGGCGGTCACTCCCGACGGCTGGTTCCGCAGCGGCGACATCGGACGCTTCGACGAGGACGGCTTCCTCTACCTCGTCGACCGGGCGAAGGACATGATCATCCGGGGCGGCGAGAACGTGTACTGCGTCGAGGTCGAGCAGGTGCTCTTCGAGCACCCCGACGTCATCGATGCCGCCGTCGTCGGCGTCCCGCACAAGGTGCTCGGAGAAGAGGTCAAGGCCGTCGTGCAGCTCAAGCCCGACTCGGACGCTTCCCCCGAGGACCTCCGCGCCCACTGCGCGGCGCAACTCGCCAACTTCAAGGTTCCCGAGCACGTCGAGGTTCGGGACGAGCCGCTGCCCCGCAACCCCGCCGGCAAAGTGCTCAAGAACGTCCTGCGCGGTGACGAGACCTCGTTCTCGGCGAACACCGCGGACGACTCCGCGCTCTGACGCCACGGTCGAGGCTTCGGGAGCCGGCGATCGAAACGATCCTGCTCGACACCCACAACGTGCTCGGATTCGGCGCGGTCGTGGCCAACGGGGTCGCCGGCATCGTGTGCCTCGTCGCGTGGCGGGTGCCGCGGTGGCGCGGTCGGTGGGTGTGGATCCTGACAATCTCAGCCGAGGCGCTGTTCATGTTCGACGTCGTCGTCGGGACGGTGCTCTTCGCGGCGTATGACATCGACGTCCCGCGCATCCACATGTTCTACGGATTCCTCGTGTTCCTCACCGTCGGGCTCGCGTTCCAGTACCGCGAGTCGATGCGGGGACGAACCGAGCTGCTGTACGGTCTCGTCGGGTTGTTCCTCATGGGTCTCGGGATCCGGGCAGTGTTCCAGGTGGTCTGATGAGTCCTTCGGGTCCTTCGCATCGTCGCATCCGCGTGCTGCTGCTCTTCGGTGGCCGTTCGGCGGAGCACGACGTCTCGCGCGTCACCGCCGTCGCCGTCGCCAAGGCGCTCGACCCGGCGCGGTATGAGGTGATCCCGGTCGCGATCACGACCGACGGCCGCTGGCTCTTCGCCGAGCAGGCGCAGCGCATGATCGAGCAGGACCCGAAGGCGCTGCCGGCCGCGCTGCCGGTCGAGGGCGAGCCGGTCTCGGAGCTGGGCGACCTCGTCGCGCGCGGCGAGCAGGACGAGCCTGATGAAGTCGCGGTGCGGTCCGCACTCGCCGCCGATGTCGTGGTGCCGTTGCTGCACGGCCCGTACGGCGAGGACGGAACCGTCCAGGGACTG
>JBKPDG010000101.1:0-11421 GCA_046727755.1 Actinomycetota bacterium | reverse complement strand
CCGTCACGTCATGATGGGTGCGAGCCAGATCGACGCCTACGGCAACCAGAACTTCGCGCTGATCGGCGATCCCACGAGACCCAAGGCGCAGCTGCTCGGCCTCCGTGGCGCGCCCGGCAACTCGATCAACAACACCACCAGTTACTGGATCCCGAACCACTCTCCCAAGGTGTTCGTCGACCAGGTCGACGTCGTGTGCGGCGTCGGCTACGACCGCGCCGAGAAGCTCGGTCCGGCCGAGCGCCGCTTCCACGAGCTCAAGCACGTGGTCACGAACCTCGGCGTGCTCGACTTCGCGAGCCGCGACCACCGCATGCGGCTGCGCTCCGTGCATCCCGGCGTCACCGTCGACGAAGTCGTCGCCGCCACCGGTTTCGAGCTCGTGGTGCCGGACGACGTGCCCGAGTCGCGCGTGCCGACCGATGAGGAGCTTCGCCTCATCCGCGACGGAATCGACCCGAACGACCTTCGCAGCAAGGAGGTCCCGGGATGACGCACCCGGCGCTGCACACCGCCGCGTGCGACCTGTTCGGCGTGCAGTATCCGATCGTCCAGACCGGGATGGGGTGGGTGGCCGGCGCCCGGCTCACGTCGGCGAGCAGCGCCGCGGGCGGGCTCGGCATCCTCGCGTCGGCGACGATGACCTTCGACCAGCTCGCGGACGCGATCGACGAGGTGCGCAGCCGAACCGATCGACCCTTTGGCGTGAACCTGCGCGCCGACCAGGACGACATCGATCGGCGCATCGAGCTGCTCATCCGACAACGCGTGCGCGTGGCGAGCTTTGCCCAGGCGCCGGGCGAACGGCTGGTGAAGCAGCTGCGCGACGCCGGTGTTGTCACGATGCCGACGGTGGGTGCGCCGCGTCACGCCGAGAAGGTCGCGGCGTGGGGCGTGGATGCCGTGATCGCTCAGGGCGCCGAGGGAGGCGGCCACACCGGCACCATCCCGACGTCGCTGCTGCTCCCGGCGGTGGTCGACGCCGTCGACATCCCAGTGCTCGCCGCCGGCGGGTTCACCGACGGGCGCGGGCTCGTGGCCGCGCTGGCGTGGGGGGCGGCGGGCGTCGCCATGGGCACCCGGTTCCTCCTCACGAAGGAGAGCACCGTCCCCGACGCGGTCAAGGACGTCTACCTCGACACGGCCGTTACCGGCACCGTGGTAACGAAGCGCATCGACGGTTACCCGCAGCGCGTCATCCGCACCGACGTGGTCGACCACCTCGAGCACTCGGGACGGCTCACTGCGCTCCCCCGCGCCGTGCGCAACGCGCTCGCGTTCCGAAAGCTCACGGGTACGTCGCTGCGCGCGCTCGTGCGTGAGGGACTGGCGATGAAGCGCAAGGAAGGGCTCACGTGGTCGCAGGTCGCCATGGCTGCGAACGCGCCGATGCTCACGAAGGCGACGATGGTCGATGGGCGGCTCGAAACCGGGATCCTGCCCACGGGCCAGGGCGTCGGGGTGATCGACCAGCTGCCCACGGTGGCGGACCTGGTCGCCCGGATCGTCGACGAAGCGGAGCAGACGTTCACGCGACTGGAAAAGGGAGGGGCATGACGCCGAAGGAGCGCGTCGCCGCCGTCGACGGCTGGTTCACCCTCGACGACGCCGATCCCCGGCTGCTCGGCAACCGTTGCACGACGTGCGGCAGCTACTTCTTCCCGAAGTCGTCGGGCTTCTGCCGCAACCCGGGCTGCGACGGGACCGACTTCGCGGAGGCACCGCTCTCGAACCGGGGCACGGTCTGGTCGTTCACGACAAATCATTACGCGCCGCCGGCGCCGTACGTGGCCGCCGATCCGTTCGAGCCGTTCTCGGTCGCCGCGGTCGAGCTGCCCGAGGAGAAGATGGTGGTCTTGGGGCAGATTGTCGACGGCGTCGATCCCGCCACGCTGCGGGTCGGCGACGAGGTCGAGCTCGTGCTCGGCACCCTGTTCGAGGACGACGACCACGAGTACGTCGTCTGGAAGTGGAAGCCGATCGAGGGAGCGCGGTCCGATGGGTGATCACGATGTCGCCGTCCTCGGGGTGGGCATGCACCCGTGGGGGAAGTGGGGCCGGAACTTCGTCGAGTACGGCATGGTGGCTGCGCGTGCTGCGCTGGCGGACGCCGGGCTCGAGTGGCGCGACATCCAGTTCGTCTCCGGCGCCGACACGATCCGAAACGGCTACCCCGGCTACGTCTCGGGCGCGACGTTCGCGCAGGCCCTGGGCTGGCAGGGGGCGCCGGTGGCGAGCAGCTACTCCGCCTGCGCGTCGGGCGCGACGGCGCTGAACGCGGCGCGGGCGCAGATCCTCGGCGGTCTGTGCGACGTGGCGCTCGTCGTGGGCGCCGACACGACGCCGAAGGGCTTTCTTGCTCCGACCGCGGGTGAGCGGGGCGACGATCCCGACTGGCTTCGGTTCCGGTTGCTCGGCGCGACGAACCCGACGTACTTCGCGCTGTACGCCCGCCGCCGCATGGAGCTGTTCGGGGCGACGCCCGCCGACTTCGCCAAGGTCAAGGTGAAGAACGCCGCCCACGGCCTCGCGAACCCGAACGCGCGTTACCGCAAAGCCGTCACCGAGGACGAGGTGATGGCCTCACCGATCGTTGCCGAGCCGTTGCGCCTGCTCGACATCTGCGCGACGAGCGACGGCGCCGCCGCGGTCGTCGTATCCAGCCTCGAGTACGCGCAGCGCCGAGGCACGAACGATCCGGTGCGGGTGGCGGCGATCTCGACGGTCACGCCGTCGTACCCGAACGCCGTCATCGAGATGCCCGACTTCGCCACCGACTCGGCTGCCGCCGTGGCCGCCGGTCCGGTGACGTTCCGTGACGCGATCGCGCAACGGGCCTACGCCGAGGCCGGCCTCGGTCCCGACGACCTCGACGTGGCCGAGGTCTACGACCTGTCGACCGCGCTCGAGCTCGACTGGTACGAGAACATCGGGCTGTGCGGACCGGGTGAGGCCGAGAAGCTCGTCCACGACGGCGCGACCACGATCGGCGGGCGCATCCCGGTGAACCCGAGCGGTGGGCTCGCGTGCTTCGGCGAGGCCGTCCCGGCGCAGGCGCTGGCGCAGGTGTGCGAGATCGCCTGGCAGCTGCGCGGCGAGGCGGGCGAGCGCCAGGTCGAGGGAGCCAAGGTCGGGCTCACCGTGAACCAGGGCTTGTTCGGCCACGGCTCGTCGGTGATCCTCGCCCGCTGACCCGCCCGTGGACCTCACCTTCACCGACCAGGAGCAGGCTTTCCGCGCCGAGGCGCGCGCCTGGCTGGGGCGGAACGTGCCCCGCCCGCCGTTGCCGTCGGGCGACACGCGGGAAGGCTTCGCGCTCCACAAGGAGTGGGAGCGAAGGCTGTTCGACGCCCGGTGGGCGGTCGTGTCGTGGCCGCGAGAGTACGGCGGGCGCGACGCCACGCTCATGGAGTGGCTGATCTTCGAGGAGGAGTACTACCGCGCCGGCGCGCCGCAGCGCGTCACACAGAACGGCATCTTCCTGCTCGCGCCCACGCTCTTCGAGCTCGGTACCGACGAGCAGCGGGACCGGATCCTGCCGAAGATGGCGTCCGCCGAGGAGACGTGGTGCCAGGGCTGGTCCGAGCCGAACGCGGGCAGCGACCTCGCCGGCATCAAGTCACGCGCGGTGCCCGACGAGGCGAACGGCGGCTGGCGCTTGTCCGGGCAGAAGACCTGGACGACGCGAGGTGCCTTCTGCGACCGGTTGTTCGGCCTGTTCCGCAGCGATCCCGACGCCGAGCGCCACCATGGCCTGACCTACTTCCTGGTCGATCTGCACGCCGACGGGGTCACGGTGCGACCGGTCGAGCGGCTCGACGGCGATGAGGGCTTCGCCGAGGTGTTCCTCGAGGACGTGTTCGTCCCCGAACGCGACGTGCTCGGCACCATCCACGAAGGCTGGCGCGTCGCGATGGCGACGACGGGCTCGGAGCGAGGCCTGACGCTGCGGAGCCCGGGCCGGTTCATGGCGGCGGCGGCGCGGCTCGCCGACCTGTACCGCGCGCACGCGGACGGTGGAGCTCTGAACGCCGACCCGACCGTCCGGAACGCCGTGGTGCGCGCCTGGATCGATGCCGACGCCTACCGGTGGCAGACGTTCTGGACCGTCACGCGTCTCATGGACGGCGGTCGCACCGGGCCCGAGGCGAGTCTCGTGAAGATCTTCTGGTCGGAGCTGGACGTGCGGCTCCACGAGACCGCTCTGCGTCTGCTCGGCTCACATGCCGAGCTCGTCGACACCGATGACGCGGCATGGATGAAGGGCTGGGAGTTCGCGCTGTCGGGACCGATCTACGCGGGCACGAACGAGATCCAGCGCAACGTCGTGGCCGAGCGCGTCCTCGGCCTCCCCCGGCGGTGACGGCGTGAGGTTCGCCTTCACCGACGAGCAGCTGGCGATGCGCGACGCCGTACGCGGCTTCCTGGAGAAGGAGTGCCCGCCGAAGGTCGTGCGCGACGCGTGGACGAACGACACGGGCCGATCCGGGCTGTGGCCGCGCCTCGGCGAGATGGGTGTGCTCGGCGTGCTCACCGCCGAGGCGCACGGCGGTTTCGGTGGCACCGTTCTCGATCTGGTGCTCCTGCTCGAGGAGACGGGGCGGGCGGCGCTCCCCGAACCTGTCGTCGAGCACGCCGCCGTCGCGATGCCGCTGCTCGACGAGTCGCGCGCCGCCGCCGCGGCCACGGGCGAGATCACGGTCACGGCCGCGCCGCCTCACGGACCGACGCTGTACGCCGACACCGCGGATCTCGTGCTGATCGACGGCAGCTTCTTCGATCCGGGAACGCTGTCGATGCAGGGGCACGAATCGGTCGACGGCTCCCGCCGGTTGTTCGCTATCGACAAGCCGGCGAGCGGCGACACCGGTGACGCCTTCGACCGCGCCGCGCTCGGGTTCGCCGCGCAGCTCGTCGGCCTCGCCGACCACATGCTCGCGATGACGGTCGAGTACGCGAAGGAGCGTCGCCAGTTCGGCGTGCCCATCGGGTCGTTCCAGGCGGTGAAGCACCACCTCGCCGACGTCGCCCTGGCCCTGGAGTTCGCCCGTCCGCTCGTCTACCGGGCTGCGTGGTCGATTGCGAACAATCACGGCAACCGCTCGGCGCACGTCTGCATGGCCAAGGCGCGCGCCTCCGAGGCCGCGCTCCGCGCCGGTCGAGTGGCGCTCCAGGTCCACGGGGCCATCGGCTACACGACCGAGTACGACCTCCACCTCTGGATGAAGCGGGCGTGGGCGCTGGCCGCGTCGTGGGGTGACGCCGCGTGGCACGACGACCGGGTGGGACGCGCGATCCTGGACACCGAGACAACTCCCGAGGAGCAGTGATGGCCGAGGCCTACATCGTCGACGCCGTGCGCACGCCCGTGGGCAAGAAGGGCGGCGGGCTGGCAGCCGCGCACCCCGCGGACCTCGGCGCGCACACGATCTCCGGGCTCCTCGACCGCACCGGTATCGACCCTGCCGCCGTCGAGGACGTCATCTTCGGTTGCGTCGACACGATCGGCCCCCAAGCCGGCGACATCGCACGCACGTGCTGGCTCGCGGCCGGGCTCCCCGACGAGGTGCCGGGCACGACGGTGGACCGGCAGTGCGGCTCGTCGCAGCAGGCGCTGCACTTCGCGGCCCAGGCCGTCCTGAGCGGCACGAACGACGTGATCGTGACGGGCGGCGTGCAGAACATGAGCATGATCCCGATCGCGTCGGCGATGACGGTGGCCCAGCCCATGGGCTTCGACGATCCGTTCACCGGCTCGGAGGGATGGCGCGCCCGGTACGGCACCCAGGAGGTGACGCAGTTCCGCAGCGCGGAGATGATCGCCGAGAAGTGGGGTGTGTCACGAGAGGGCATGGAGGCATTCGCGTTGGAGAGCCACCGGCGCGCCGTCACCGCCATCGACGAGGGCCGCTTCGAACGGGAGATCCTTCCGTACGACGGCGTCACGACGGACGAAGGGCCGAGGCGCGATACGTCGCTCGAGCGCATGGCGTCGCTGCCGCCGCTCACCGACGGCGGCCGGGTCACCGCGGCGGCGTCGAGTCAGATCTCCGACGCCGCCGCCGCGCTGCTCGTCGTGTCGGAACGCGGGCTGCGCGAGCACGGCTTGACGCCCCGGGCGCGCATCCACCATCTCAGTGTGCGGGGAGCTGATCCCATCTTCATGCTCACGGCGCCGATCCCGGCCACGGCGTACGCGCTCGAGCGCACCGGTATGTCACTCGACGACATGAACCTCGTGGAGATCAACGAGGCGTTCGCGTCGGTCGTGCTGGCGTGGCAACAAGAGACGGGCGCCGATCTCGGCAAGGTGAACGTGAATGGCGGCGCGATCGCGCTCGGGCACCCGCTCGGCGCGACCGGCGCCCGGCTCATGACGACGCTGCTGCACGAGCTCGAGCGCACCGGCGGCCGCTGGGGCCTCCAGACGATGTGCGAAGGCGGCGGCCAGGCCAACGTCACGATCGTCGAACGCCTGGCGTGACCGCACGATGCGTGCGCCGGGTGCCTATATGGCACCGAGCGCACGCATCAAGAGCCGGCCGGCTCGCCGCGGATGGGGAGGCCGGCGGCGCGATAGACCGCGTCGATGACGCGCATGTTCTGCACCGCGTCGGCGGGCGGGGTGAGATTCGGGCCGTCGTGCAGGACGGCGGTCATGAACGCCTCGAGCTGGTGCGCGTAGGTCGCCTGGCGCGGGAAGCGCTGCCGGTACTTGGTCTCGCCGCGCACGGTCACGCGATGGAAGAACTGCGGACCGGTGGGATTGAACACGCGCAGCTCCCCCCGCTCCCCTTTCACCCGGATCGCGAGCTTCAACGGCGTGCTCGACCACAGCGAGCACGTCATACGCCCGGTGTGTCCCTCGGACCAGCGCACGTCGGCCTGCATCCACCGATCGACGTTCGGCGACCGCAGTCGGGCGCGCGCTGCTGTGACCTCGGGCTCGTCGCCGCCGAGCAGCCGCAGTTGATGCACCGTGTAGGAGCCGACGTCCATCGTGGCGCCGCCGGCGAGGTCGTACTGATAGCGGATGTCCTTGAACATCGGCAGCGGGATGCACATCCACGCTTCGAGGTGTTGCAGCCGTCCGAGCTCGCCGGCGGCGACGAGGTCGTGCATCCACTGCGCCAGCGGGTGGTACCGGTAGTGGAACGCCTCCATGACGACGAGCCCGCTGGCGTCGGCCGCCGCCGCCACGGTCTCGGCTTCGCCGGCGTTCGCCGTGAACGGCTTCTCGCACAGGACGTGCTTGCCGCCCGCGATTGCCTTCAGCATCCACTCGGCGTGCAGGCCGTTCGGCAACGGGTTGTAGATCGCGTCGACCTCGTCGTCGGCGATCACGTCCTCGTAGGTCGCGTGCACCTTCGGGATGCCGTGCTTGCGCGCGAACTTCTCGGCCCGGGCCGGATCCCGGGCGGCGACCGCCACCACCTCGGCGTCCTGCAGGCGGCGGGCCGGCTTGATCAGCGCGCCGGGGGTGATGCGCGCCGCGCCGAGCGTGCCGATGCGCACCCGGTCGGCTGACGTCATCCGTCCGCCAGCTTGGCGTAGTCGTCGAGGACGGGAAGGGCGACGTCGGGGCCGCCGACCGGCACCCGCAGGACGACCTCGTCGATGCCGAGCGACGCGTAGTAGTCGAGCTTGCCCGGGTCGGGGAACGACCCGAACGGCACGACGCGCGCCGTCGCCGGGTCGCGTCCGACGGCGTCCATCGCCCGGTGCAGCTCCGGCAACGCGACGCGGACACCGGCGCCCCCGATGGGGATCCACCCGTCGGCGTACTCGGCGACGTGCGCGAAGAGCTTCGGCCCCGCGGCGCCGCCGATGAGGACCGGCGGTCGTGGTCGCTGCACCGGCTTCGGCCACGACCAGCTCGGCGGCAGCTGCACGAACTCGCCGTCGAACGCGGCCTCCTCGTCGGCCCAGAGGCGTTGCATGGCGAGCACGTGCTCGCGGGCGACATCACGACGGCGGCGCATGTCGACGCCGTGGTCCTCGATCTCGTCCTCGTTCCACCCGAACCCGACGCCGAACACGAACCGGCCGCCCGAGAGCTGATCGAGGCTCGCGACCGCCTTGGCAGTCACGATCGGATCGCGCTGCGCGACGAGGCAGATGCCGGTCCCGACGCGGAGGCGTTCGGTCGCCGCCGCCGCCGTTGCCAGCGCGACGAACGGGTCGAGCGACCGCGCGTAGTACTCGGGCAGGTTCCCGTCGCCGGTGGGCGGGGGCGTCCGCCGACTCACGGGGATGTGCGTGTGCTCGGGGAGGTACAGGGACCGGAACCCGCGCTCTTCGGCGGCGCGCGCGAGCGCGTCGGGTCGCATCGTCTGGTCCGTCCCGAACATCGTCACGCCGAATTGCATCGCAGTACCGTAAACCCATGCGGTGCCGGGAGTGCGGGGCCGAGCTCGCCGCCGACGTGCGGAGCTGCCCGGCGTGCGACGCTGACGCCGGTGAGTCCCTCCCCGTCCTCGACCTCGACGAGACCGAGCTCGGCATCCGTCACGAAGACCGCTACGCGTACGTCCCGCCCGGCCCGAATTGGATCAAACGGCGGGTGCACGGCAACTCGACGCACATCCCGATCGCCGTCCTCGTCGGGCTCGTCCTGTTCTTTCTGATCGGCGCGTGGCTCCAACGCTCGGGAACTGATCGCGCGGCGCCGCCGCGTGAGGTGACGGCCCAGAGCCTCCCGAGCCTGCACCGAACGACGGGCGCGTCGCTGCTCGTGCTCGCGCCCGACGGTCTTCATACCCTCGACGTCGACGGGCAGCGCGAGCGCGCCGGATCTGTGGCCGAGCTCCCTGCCGGGCAGGTGACGGCGGCCGCGGCGATCGGCGATCGCGCCGTCGTGGTGGTCGACCACCGCGCATACGTCGTCCCGCGATCGCTCGAGGAGGCCGCCGTCAGCATCGGCCCCGCGGTCGAGGTGTATCCGTCGCACCGGGCCGGGCGCGTCTGGCTGCTCACGTACCCGGCCGACGGCAGCGTCGTCGCCCGGGAGCTGAGCTTGGACGGCGTGGAGACCGCCCCGACGGCGGTGCTTGGTGGCAGCGCGACCGTGCGCGGCGCGGCGGGCGACGGCCTGGTGGTCGACCGGCTGGGCGCCGACGGCACCCGTTCGCTCGCAGCGTGGAATCCGGCGCGACCGGAGCAGCCTCCGACCACGTTCCGCACCGACGCGCTGTTCGTGGCCGCGAGTCGAAGCGTCATCGCGAGCCGGCCCGCCGGATGCAACGGTCGGCAGTGCGACCTCTACCTCGACGACGTCGCGTCGGGCGAACAGCGTGTGATTCGCGACGCGCTCGTCGGCGGTGGCGTCGCTGCGGCCGTTTTCACGGACAACGCGCGGCGCCTCGCCGTGGTCGAGAGCGACGGCGCCCGCTCGCGGGGCGCGCTCGTTGACACCTCGACGGGCGCGGTCACGCGCTTCGTCGCCGACCCGGTGGCAAGCGCCCGTCCCGCCCTGGCGTGGAGCCGCGACGCCGCATGGCTCTTCGTCGCCACGACCACCGGCGCCGTCGACGCGGTGGACCGCCGCGGCCGCGCCTACACGATCTCGACGCCTGCCATCGAAGGCGCCGCCCTGCTCCCGCGCTGACGATCGTCCCCAGGGGGACTATTTGGGTCCCCGCGGACGCATCAGGCGGGCATGATCGAGCCGCCGTCGACGCAGAGCACCTGGCCGGTGACGAGGGCGGCGTCGTCGCTGGCGAAGAACACGGCGGTGCCGGCGAGATCCTCGGGCTCGAGCTTGCGCTTCATCGCGCTCATCGCCGGGAGCATGTCGATGATCCCCTCGGGGACGATCTTCTTCGTCGCCTCGGTCATCGTCACGCCCGGAGCGATGCAGTTCACCGTGATGTTGTATTGACCGAGCTGGCCGGCGAGAAACTTCGTGAGACCGACGACACCCCACTTCGTCTGGCTGTAGGTGAACGCGCCGACTTCCTTGAACTCCGACGGCGGCACGATGTTGTACAGGTATGCGGCGCCCGACGACTGGTTGATGATGCGTCCCCAGCTCTGCTCGACCATCGTCGGCGCGCATGCCCGTGCCATCAGCCAGGCGCCGTGGAGATTCACGCCGAAGACGCGCTGCAGGTACTCGTAGTCGTTGCGCTCGTTGTCGATGTCGTAGTAGAGCGCGGCGTTGTTGACGAGGATGTCGATAGCGCCGAACTGCTCCTGTGTCTTGGCGGCACACGCCGACGCCGACTGCTCGTCCGAGATGTCGGTCTGGACGAAGGTGACGTCGCCGAGCTTCTCAAGCTGCTCCATCGCCGAGGCGGCGCGGTCCTCTTTGATCTCGGCCACGACGACCTTCGCGCCCTCCTCGAGGAATCGCCTGGCGTACGCCAGCCCGATGCCCTGGCCGGCGCCGGTGATGATCGCGACCCTGTCATCGAGCCGGCCCACGTTGGAATTCCCCCTGCCCGCCTGACTACGAGCGGTGGATGAGGTTGAAGCGCTCGGTGACGGCCGGTTCGCCGCTCTTCTCGTCGCGCCACACGGTCTCGGTCACCAGGAACGTCATCGTGCGTCCCTTGCTCTCCTTCTCGTACATGTCGACGATGCGACCCTCGCCCACGAGCACGTCACCGACCACGATGGGCCGGTGGTACACGAACTCCTCCTCGCCGTGGAGCACGAGACCGCCCTGGGCGAACAGCTCCCCCATCACCTTGCGCATCGGGTTCTCGCCGCCTGTCGGGTCGTCGGGTTGGTTCTCGGCGAAGCGCCCCCAGAACTGCATCGCGAACGCCCACGTCGGCGGGGCCGGGATGCCGTCGAACCCGGCGGCCTTGGCAGCGGCGGGGTCGTGGTACACGGGGTTCTCGTCCTTGAGCGCGGCGGCGAAGTTCGAGACCGGGCCACGCTCGATGGTGACGCGGTGCGCGCCCGTCGGCTTGCCGATGACACTCGTGTCCAGGGCCATGCCTTCCCTTCCATCTCCCAATGCGCGGTGCCCGCGCCCGACGTGCACGATCCCGCGCTTTGACGAGCGCGTGAACGACCGCGATACCGTGACGCCAACGTCAGTTTTCAACGCGGGGAGAAGGACGCGCAAATGGGGTTGTTGGACGGCAAGGTCGCCATCGTCACCGGCGCGGGCAATGGCGTCGGGCGGGGTGAGGCCATCGAATTGGCCGACCAGGGTGCCAAGGTCGTCGTGAACGACCTCGGCGTCTCGGTGACGGGTGAGGGCGCCGACAAGCGCACCGCCGACGAGGTCGTCGACGTCATCAAGAGCCGAGGTGGCGAGGCGGTCGCGAACTACGACGACGTCGCCGACTTCAACGGCGCCAAGAGCATCATCGACACCGCCGTCGAGGCGTTCGGGAAGCTCGACGTGCTCGTGAACAACGCCGGGATCCTGCGGGACAAGATGCTGTTCACGATGGGCGAGGACGA
>JBKPDG010000100.1:0-14182 GCA_046727755.1 Actinomycetota bacterium | reverse complement strand
GGAGGCGGCGGCGCCGGGCGCGGGGGACGGGGCGCGACCTCGGTCGGCGGCGGACCGGCGGGCGGTGGTGCCGGTCGGCGCGATGGCACGGGCGGCGTGAGCGGCCCGGTCGCGTCGGGATCGATGCCTGGGGCCAGGGCGTCCTTGAACGCCTGCGCCGACTGGAACCGGTACTCCGGGTCGCGCGCGAGGCTGCGGGCCACGACGTCCTCGAGCGGACGCGATACCTCCGGTCGGGCGGCGCTGATGGGCTCGGGCGAGTTCGTGAGGCGAGCGACGGCGGTCGCCATGTCGGAGTCGCCGCCGAAGGGCGCACGGCCGGCCAGCATCTCGTAGAGGACGAGCCCCAGCGCGTACACGTCGGCGCGACCGTCGACGGGATGGCCGTTCACCTGCTCGGGCGCCAGGTAGCGGGCGGTGCCGACCACGGTGCCGGTGCGGGTCAGGTCGTCGCTCCCGGCAGCCTTGGCGATCCCGAAGTCGGTGACCTTCACCCGCCCGTCCGACTGCACGAGGACGTTGGCGGGCTTGATGTCGCGATGCACGAGTCCCTGTCGGTGCGCGTGCTCGAGCGCGTCCGCGACTTGCGACGAGATGTCGACGGCCTCGCGCACGGGCAGCTTGCCGCGATCGTCGATCAGCCGCCGGAGCGTCTTTCCCTCGACGAGCTCCATGACGATGTACGCGGTGCCGTCGTCGTCCCCGGTGTCGTACGTCGCGACGATCCCTGGGTGCGTGAGCTTCGCCGCCGCGATGGCTTCGTTGCGAAATCGGACGCGCAGCGCGTCGTCGACCGCGAGCTCGGGGAGGAGCAACTTGACGGCCACGCGTCGAGACAGCAGCGGGTCCTCGGCGATCCACACCGTGGCCATGCCCCCGCGCGCCAGCTCGCGGTCGAGGCGGTAGCGCTCTCCGAGGACGCGTCCGACCGTGGCTGGCTCCGGCACGTCCCCCGACGCTAGTTGCTCGCTCCGCCGTGCTTGCCTCGCCCGGCGGCACCGGCGGCGACCGCGGCGAGTGGCAGGGTCAGGTGCGGGCCTGGAACGTGACCCCGATGACGCGGGGGCCGGCGTGGGTGCCGATGACCGGCCCGATCTGGCCGACGACGATCTGGTCCCGGCTCGCCAGCGGCTCGAGCAGGTCGAGGAGCTCGTCGACGTCGGGCGCGTTGCCGTGCAGCACGGCCAGGTTCTCGAACGGGCCTTCCTTCACGCGATCGACCAGCAGCCGCAGCGCCTTCGAACGAGTGCGGACCTTGCCCGCTTCCTCGACCACGCCGTCCCGCACCTCGACGACGGGCTTGATCGCCAGCATCGAGCCGAGCAGCGCCCGGGCGTTGCCGACCCGTCCGCCCTTCTTGAGGAACTCGAGCGTGTCGAGGGTGCCGTACAACTTCGAGCGGTCGCGCCGGTCGGTGACGTTGGCGACGATCGAGTCGAGTGAGTCTCCGTCGGCGCCGCGCTGCGCGGCGGTGAGGCACAGGCTCCCGAGGCCCATCGAGACGAGGAGCGAGTCGACGACGGCGACCGGGCAGTCGTCCTTGACCGCCTGCGCTGCGACCTGCGCCGATTGCATGGTCGCTGAGAGCTTGGAGGAGAGGTTGATGCAGATGATGCCGGTCGCGCCGTCCTCGATCAGACCCCGGAACGCGCCCTCGAAAGCGCCCGCCGACGGCGCCGACGTCTCCGGCAGGACGTCCGACTCGGCGAGGCGACGCCAGAACTCGTCGGTGCTGAGCTCCTTACGGTCGACGAGCTCCTCGTTGCCGAAGCGGATCGTGAGCGGCACCACCTCGATCCCGTACCGCTCGATCAGGTCGTCGGGAAGATCGCACGCGCTGTCGGTGACGACTCGAACCGCCATGGCACCCCCTGGCCCCTCACCGCTTCGGACCGGCGGTGAGACAGCATCGTTACACCGTTCGGCCCTCTCTGTCCGACGGCGGGATGACCGTCGTCTCAGGCCCGACAGGCGGGCTCAGGCCGGCGCCGCGGCGCACACGCGGCGCGAACAGCGACCACAAGTCGTCCAGCTCGCGCATCCGGAGCGCGGCGGTGACGGCGACGTACTCGGCGAAGCCGACCACGACCCCGGCGACCGTCGTGGCGAGCGCCGCCCAGGGGGTCGACCAGCCGAGGCCGCGCGCGATCAGCCACGTCACCAGCGCGACGAGACCGCCGGCGGCGAGTGATCGCGCCAGCGTGTCCATCAGCCGGCGGCCGTCCATGTAGCCGAGCCGGCGGCGGAGCACGACGAGGGTGACGATCGACGCGCCGCCGTAGGCGCCCGCGAAGGCGACCGCGAGCCCCGGGACCCCGAACAGGTAGTACAGCGGGAACGCGAGCGCGATGTTGAGGGCGTTCTCGAAGCAGTTCAGGACGAACGGGGTACGCGTGTCCTGGAGTGAGTAGAACGCGCGCAGCGAGAAGAGATAGAGGGAGAAGGGCACCAGCCCCAACGAGAATCCCAGGAGAGTGTGCGCGACCACAGTGGCGTCGCCGCTGGAGAACGCGCCCCGCTCGAGCAGCGCGACGACCATCGGGCGGGCCAGCGCGATGAAGATCGCCGAGCACGGCACGATGACGAACGTCGTCAAACGCAGTCCGAACGAGAGCCGCTCTCGCAGCTCCTGGATGTCACCGCGCCCGGCCGCGCTCGCCATCTCCGGCGCGAGCGTCGTCATGAGCGAGACCGCCAGCAGGCCATGGGGGAGTTGGAAGAAGGTGTACGCGCTGAGATAGATGAAGGGACCGCCGTCGCGGCCGTTGGCCAGGACGAGGACGATCCACAGCGCCACCTGGTTGGCGATCACGTAGCCGACCGTCCATCCCGAAAGTTGCGCCATCGTCACCACCGCGCGATGCCGCCACGCGAGAACGAACCGCAGGTGGACCCGCGCCCAGCGGAGGGCGGCGCCGAGCGCGACCGCCACCGCCGCGATACCGGCTGTCGTGCCCAGTCCCAACATGATGAGCAGCGCGGTGTCGTCTTGGACGCGAGTGAGCGTGATCGGCCCGTCGAACAGGCGCGGCAACGACACGAAGATCGAGATCACGACGATGTTGTTGAGGATCGGGGCGAAGGCGGCGGCCGCGAATCTTCGGTGCGCGTTGAGCAGCGCAGTCGCCAGCGCGATGAAGCCGTAGAAGAGCATCATCGGCATGAACAGGCGCACCAGCGTGGTCGCGACGTCCTGTTGCGCCGCCCTGCTCGCACCCTCCGCCCGGAGCGTGAACACCTCGACGATGTACGGGGCGAGCAGGACTCCCGCGACCGAGAGGACGACGAGGGCCGCGATCGCGACCGTCATGATGGCGCTCACGGCTTCGTCGTCCTCACGCTCGACGTGCCGGACGAACTGTGGCACCAGCGTCGCCGTGAGCACGCCGCCGAGCAGCAGCTCGTACAGCATGTTCGGGGTCTGGCTCGCGTAGCTGTACGTCCCCGCGAGTGCGCCGGCGCCGATCGCGTACGCGATCGCCGCGACGCGCAAGAACCCGGTGATCCTCGACAGGGCCGTGCCCAGCCCGACGATGGCGCTCGACCGGAGCAGACCTGTCGACCGCTGGCCCGCGGCGCCGACCGCGTCGCTCACAGAGTGGAGCTCTGACCGGAGCTCTGACCGGCGCCGGGCGTCTCCGGCGGCGACGACAGCGCCGGATGCGCCGGGGTGGCGGCGCGCCGTCGCCGGCGGCGGCGGATGTCATGGGCCCACCACCCGGCGAGGAAGAGCCCGGCCCCCACGGTGAGGAACACGCCGACGTTGCTCACGAAGAACGTCGTGCGCACCTGGACCTCGGTCTGCTGGATGGGCAGGGCGCCGTCGGGCGACGTCACCGTGAGCGTGAGGGGGAACGTCCCTGAGCTCCGCGTCTCGACGGCGAACGGCACGGTCGTGCTCCGGGGCGGCAGGTCCAGGATCCGTTCGTCCCCGTCCGGGAACAGGAGCTTGTCGCTCTCGAGTCGCACCCGCACCCGCAGCGCCTGACCGGTCTCGTTGAGGAACGTCACCGGGATCTCGCCCTTCTCGGCCGTCAGTGTGATCGTGCTGTCGACGGCGGGAACGCGCAGACGACTGACGAACTGGCTGACGTCGGCGCCGATCCTCGCGAGCTCGGCGCGGGCGCGGGCTCGGCCGCCCGGCCCCGACCATGCCGACGACAGTGATACGAGCAGGGACCGGTTGCCGGGCTCGGCCACGGGGTTCGGCGGTGGCACCAGCGCGTTGAAGGCATCGAGCTGCGTCTCGGTGTCGAGGAACTCGCGCTCGGTCACAGGCGTCGGCGGAACCGGCGACGGCGCGAGCTCACGCTCGACGGGTGCGTTGCCGCTCGTCGCCGGCGGCACGCTCGCGACGAGGTCGTCGACGGTGAGCGGTTGGAGCAGAGGATGGTCGGAGGTCAACCCGGCCAGCGCAGACTCGAGGAGCGCGCCGCTCGCGTCCCAGTCGTCGGGCGAGAGCACGACCACCCCACGCATGACGTTCGGTTGCTCGAGCGCGACCACGGAAAGGCCGGCGAGGAAGCGCTGGGCTCGCAACGCCGGCGGGTCGTCGCCCTCCAGGAGGTGCTGCAGCCCGGCGTCGGATCCGACCGCGGTGGCTGTGCCCTGCTGACTGCGGACGACGAAGGGTTGCGCGGGTGTGAACTGCTCCTCCCGCGGGGTGAGACCGGCGCCGTCGAGGATGACGCGGTCGACACCGGCGTCGCGGAGCCGGGCGAGGGAGGCTTCGTTCGCGGGACGCGCGATCTGGGTCCGCGGGTCGACGCGCGTGCCGAGCAACGCGCTGAGCTTGTCGGTGCCCTGCACGATCTCGGGCCCCACCTCGGCGCTGAGCCCGCCGCTCACGAGTGAGCGCACGTCGAGGGGAACGTAGGGACCGGCGAGGACCTGCGATCGGCCGAGCGCGTTGAGCATCGCGTCGAATGACGAGCGGAGACCCGGGTCGTTGTTCGCCAGCTGGGCCCACGACTCCAGTGTCTCGGGTCCGGGCGCGAGGGTGAGCGGCACGCCCGAGTTGGCGATCGCGATCGCGCGGCGGCCGACGCGCCCTTCCGGCCGGAGCTGGGAGACGACCTCCGGGTCGGGCTTGCCGTCGGCCTGGTACGCGGGCCGGGCCGTCATCGGCACCACCCAGCTCACCGCGAGCCGCTGTCCGATGGCGGGCCCGCCGTTCGCCCCGGGCGCGACGGCGACGACGGGGGTGACGAAGCCGGCCAGCCGGGTCCCGTCGCCCTGGCGCAGCTCCACCTCGATCGGGTACACGCCGGTGCGGCGCAGCTGGAGGCGGGTCGGGTCGCGGGGTCCGTCCTCCGCTTGGAGGGGGAACGTGAGCGTCCGGCTGCCGTCCTCGCCGGGGGGGAACGAGTCGAGCGGAAGCTCGGCGTGCCCGAGCACGGAGCCCAGGTTGCGGCCTTCGAGCGCGGTGTCGAAGCCGGACCGTGAGCTCACCGCGTCGTGGGCAGTGGCGCTGACGGTGAGGCCGGGCGTCCCGGCCACCTGTCCCCGAACCTGGAGCCGCAACGGGAGATTGCCGCCGACGGTGACCCACGCCGGTTGGCCGGTGAGGACGAGCCTCGGTGCGTCGGGCGTGGCGTCGGTCGGCGGCGGCGGGTCGACACCGCCGCCGGCGGGTAACGCGGTGAGCACGACGGCGGCGGCGGACGTCATCACGACGAGGGCGGCGCGCCTCACAGGGTCCGCCCGAGCACGCACAGCCCGACCGGGAGCCGCCGGAAGCCGCACGACTCGTACAGCGAGAGCGCGGCGGCATTGTCGAGCTGCGTATTGACGAACGCGCGATCGACGGAACGACGGCGCAACCACGAGAGCGCGTCGGTGACGAGTGCACGACCGAAGCCGCGGTTGCGCGCGTCGGCGTGGACGGCGATGCGCTGGAGGTACCCGTTGCGCCCGGACCGGCCCGTGACGGCGTAGCCGGAGATCGTCGTCTGCTCGTCGGGCGCGACGCGAAGACGCGTCACGGGTGTGGCGCGGAGCGCGTCGGCCAGTCCGTCGTGGTCGAGGCGCCAGTCGCCGTCGAAGGCGGTCGCGTCGAGCTCGAGGATCGCGGGATGGTCGTGACGGCGGGCGCGCCGCGTCGAGCCGACCGCCGGCGGCAGCCGGTGGAGGTCGTGGGCGAGCAGGTGGAGTCGCTCACGAACGGCGAAGCCGGCATCGACGAAGGGGACGGAGTCGACGGCGCTCAACGCGTTCGTCACGACCGCCTTGTAGCTGCGGGCCTGGATCTCCCCGAGGCAGCGTTCGATCACGGACGGGCTCGGCGGTGCGTCAGCGCCCACCGTGAGGCGGGCGACCTCGGCGCTCGAGCGGAACGGCCCGATGCGCGCCCAGCCACTCCGCCACCGGAGGGTGTGAACGCTCATCGAGCCGGTCGCGGGGAAAGAAGGCATTGACAGGGCGACATGGCGACGCGCGAGCGTAACCGCGGGGTCGCGGGACGGCCCGGCACACCAGAGCCGACTGAACACGCCGGGTACCGTTGATGGATGCTTGTCGTCGCGTCGGACCGGCGGTTCGCCGATCACGATCCCGGCCGCGGGCACCCGGAGCGACCGGAGCGGCTCGAAGCGGTGCACGCCGGCATCGACCAGGCGGCGCGCGACATCGGCGGCGACACCGACGCCCTGGTCACACCGCTACCGCCGCGCGACGCGACCGCCGAGGAGATCAGCCGGGTCCACACGCGCCGGCACGTCGAGCGACTCGAGTCGCTCTCCGAGCACGGCGGCGGGTCGATCGACCTCGACACGGCGATGTCGGCCGGCTCGTGGGACGCAGCCGTACGGGCCGCGGGCGCCGGGCTCGCCGCCTCCGACGCCCTGGCAGCAGGGGCCGGTGACGCCGCGTTCCTGGCCCTGCGACCGCCGGGACACCACGCTCGCCCCGAGGGCGCGATGGGGTTCTGTCTGCTCAACAACGTCGCCATCACGGCTGCCGCGCTGGCGGAACGCGGCGAGCGCGTCCTGATCGTCGACTACGACGCGCACCACGGCAACGGCACGCAGGAGATCTTCTACTCCGATGCACGCGTGGCCTACGTGTCGTTGCACGAGTGGCCGCTGTACCCGGGGACGGGCCGACTCGACGAGATCGGGACCGACGTTGGCGCCGGTACCACGTGCAACGTGCCGCTCCCGGCCGGCGCCACCGGCGATCTCTACCTCCGCGCGCTCGACGAGCTCGTCGCGCCGCTGGTGGCGCGGCACGCGTCCGACTGGGTGCTCGTGTCGTGCGGGTTCGACGCCCATCGCGCCGACCCGCTCACCGGGCTCGGCCTCTCGGCCGGCGACTACGGCGCGCTGGCGTCGCGCATGGTGCAGCTCGCACCGCGCCCAGGGCGCGTCATCGTGTTCCTCGAAGGCGGCTACGACCTCGACGCGCTGCGCGACGGCACCGCCGCCACCGCGGCGGCGTTGGTCGGCGAGCCGGTCGCCCCCGTCGAGCTACCGACCTCGGGCGGGCCCGGTCGAGAGATCGTGGACGCGGCCGCCGACTTGTGGCGCGAGGTCGCCGAGGCGACGCCCTAGCCGGAGCTGCCGCCCGGCTCGGCGGGCTCGGCGTCGACCGTGCGTTGCTCGCCGTCCGTCGACGGCTCGCGAAGCATCTCGGCCAGGCCACCGACAGCGCCGAAGAGCCCACCGATCTCGTTGGGCAGGAAGATCTTCGTCGCCTTTCCGTCGGCGATGCCGCGCAACGCCTCGAGGTACTTGAGCGCCAGCAGGTCGGGGGTCGGGTCGCCCTCGTGGATGGCCGAGAACACGGCCCGGGTTGCCGCCGCCTCTCCCTCGGCCACCGCCGTCTGGCGGTACTTCTCGGCGTCGGCGAGCCGCTGGATCGCCTCGGACTCGCCCTGCGCCTCGAGGATGGCGGCCTGCTTGTCGCCTTCGGCTCGGGTGATCGCGGCCTCGCGCACCCCCAGAGCTTCGGTGACCACCGCGCGGCGCGTGCGCTCCGCTTGCATCTGGTGGTGCATCGACTGCACGACGTCGGGCGGCGGGTCGATGCGTTGGATCTCGACCCGCACCACGCGCACGCCCCACTTGTCGGTCGAGTCGTCGAGGATGTCGCGCAGGTGCGTGTTGATCTTGGCGCTCGACGTCAACGCGTCGTCGAGGTCGAGGTCACCGATCAGGTTCCGCAGGTTCGTCTGCGCAAGCTTGGTGACGGCGAGCTGGAAGTTGGCCACGTTGTACATGAGCCGCTTGGCGTCGGTGGCCTCGTGATAGACGACTGCGTACACCGAGACCACGACGTTGTCGGAGGTGATCACCTCTTGCGCCGGTACCTCGACGACCTGCTCGCGCATGTCGACCATGTGCACCCGGTCGACGAACGGGACGATGATCCGCAAGCCCGGATCGACGGTTCCCTTGTAACGACCGAGCCGCTCGACGACACCACGCTGGTACGGCCGGACGATCTTGATACAGGTGAACGCGAGCACGAACAAGAGGAAGGCCACGAGGGCCAGGACGATGATTGCTGCCATCGGACAGCTCCTTCGCGACGGCCGTCAGCCGGGTGCCGACGGCGAGCCCGGCTCGGTGCGGCCGGGCGAGGTTCCCCGCGGCGCGACGTCGATGCGCCACGGGCTGACGACGAGGTGGGTGCCGGTCACGTCGGTGACGAGCACGGTGGCGCCCACGGCAACGCCCACGCCGTTGGTGCTCTCCGCCTTCCACGTCTCTCGGTCGATGCGCACGAGGCCGGTCTCGTGCTTGCCGGCTGGGATCTCGGTCACGACGGTCGCCGTACGCCCCTCCCAGCGGTTCGCGCCGACGGGGTGGATCTCGTCGCGGCCCTCGAGCCGGCGTCCGAGCGGGATCAGGGCGGCGAGGCTGACCGCCGTGACGCCGACGAACAGCGCCCACTGGACGATGGCCCCGCCGCCGGCGAAGGCCGCCACCGTGGCCGCGGCCGCGCCGAGCGCGAACGACAGCATGAAGAAGAGGACGGGGGTGAACACCTCGGCGAGGGCGAACACCACGGCGGCGATCAGCCAGATCCAGCGCCAGGTCTCCGGAGAGTCGACGTCCATCGCGGCTCCTGCCGTACTGCCGCGACGGTACCTCAACGGTTGCGATTCGGACGGAACGCGGCGGCGCTCAGCCGGTGCGCGTCAGCTCGCCCGGGCGCTCCGGAACGCACGCTCGAGGAGCGGAGAGCGGGCGTCGAGCAGGTCCGTGACCTCGGGGTCGGGCTCGGCCGGCTCGCGGTAATCGAAGAAGCGCCAGCCGCGAGGAGGCCGGAGCGAGTCGGCGTGGACCTTGCAGAGCCGGCCGGTGGCCTCGGGCTCGTCGAGCGGGTGGAGCCACACCGCCTGGCGCGCGCTGTCGAAGCCGATCGCCGCTGCCGCCGGTGCGTTGCAGCCAGGACGCCCGCATCCCCTCATGTCGTGAACGTACAGAAGGCAACCCGAGAAGTGGTGGATGGTCGGCGAGAATGATCCGGTGACCCCGATCCCGCCGCGCCTGCAGCCCCTCCTCGACGGCGCCTCCCCGATCCAGGAGCTCGCCGGGCGGCTCGTCGCGGGCGGATACCAGTGCTACCTGGTGGGCGGCAGCGTCCGCGACGCCCTCCTCGACCTCCCGCACGAGGACGTCGACCTCGCAACCGACGCCCGGCCCGACGCGGTCGAGCGCGCCGTGCGGGGCTGGGCGGACCACGTGTGGCTGCAGGGCCAGCGGTTCGGCACCGTCGGGTGCGAGAAGGACGGCCTCAGCATCGAGATCACGACGTTCCGGGCCGAGGTGTACCGGCCCGAGAGCCGCAAGCCGGAGGTGGCGTTCGCCGACGACATCGACACCGACCTGTCCCGACGCGACTTCACGATCAACGCAATGGCGCTGCGACTTCCCGACCCCGAGCTGGTGGATCCGTTCGGAGGCGCCGCCGACCTCGCCGCCAAGCGCCTGCGCACCCCGCTCGAGCCCGAGGTGTCGTTCCTCGACGACCCGCTGCGCATGATGCGAGCGGCCCGCTTCGTCGCCGCGTTCGCGCTCGAGCCCGACCCGGAGCTCGTCGCCGCGGTCGAGGAGCTGCACAGCCGCATGGAGATCGTGAGCGCGGAGCGCATCCGAGACGAGCTCGCAAAGCTGCTGCTGCTGCCCGACCCGTCCGCCGGGTTGTGGTTCCTCTGCCGCGCCGGCCTGTCCGAGGAGTTCCTGCCCGAGTTGAACGCCATGCAGCTCGAGCAGGATCCGATCCATCAGCACAAGGACGTGCTCGCCCACACGATCGCGGTCGTGCGCAAGACCCGCCCGGAGCTGCGCGTGCGGCTCGCCGCGCTCCTGCACGACATCGGCAAGCCGAAGACGCGCTCCGTCGGTCCCGGCGGGGTCAGCTTCCACCACCACGAGGTCGTGGGCGCGCGCATGGCCGAGGAGCGGCTACGCGCGCTGCGATTCCCGAGCGACGTCGTCGACGACGTCGCGCGCCTCGTCTATCTCCATCTGCGTGTCCACACGTACTCGATGGGATGGACCGATAAAGCGGTACGCCGCTACGTCCGCGACGCCGGACCGCTGCTCGAGCCGCTCAACCATCTCGTCCGCCAGGACTGCACGACGCGCAACAAGACGAAGGCGCGCGCACTGAACCGGCGCATCGACGAGCTCGAGGCCCGCATCGCCCGGCTGCGCGAGCAGGAGGAGCTCGATCGCATCCGCCCGCCGCTCGACGGCCGCCAGGTGATGGCGTTGCTCGGCGTCGAGCCCGGACCGGTGGTCGGCGAGGCGCTCGACTACCTCCTCGAGCTCCGCCTCGACGAGGGCCCGATCGACGAGGACGCGGCGTACCAGCGACTCGCGGAGTGGGCGCGCGCCCGCGGCATCGAGCCCGCGCGCTGAGCCGGCCTCGCTAGAGGCCTTCCTTGCGTCCGCGCCAGACGATCGTGTGCGGGACGAGGGCGTCGGCGCCGGGCGGACGGGGCTCTGCCAGCACGTCGACGCGGAAGCCGCCGCGGCTCAGCGCGTGGAATACCTCGCTGATCGTGCGCACGTGCAGACGGATGGG
Organism: Actinomycetota bacterium; assembly: GCA_046727755.1. Classification (GTDB taxonomy): domain Bacteria; phylum Actinomycetota; class Acidimicrobiia; order IMCC26256; family JACDBD01; genus JALZAA01. The sequence goes on along the minus strand of JBKPDG010000100.1, from coordinate 3,145 downwards.
CTCGCCGTTGCGCTCGACGGTGACGGGCTCATCGGTGAAGTACGACGTACGCACGACCCGGCTGATTGGCGTCGACGGTGTGTCCGGGGGCTCGCGGCCGACGCACAAGCCGATCGGATGCTCGTACGAGAAGACGAACGCGCCGCGGTTCTTGAGGACCCGGTGCACCTGCCGGAAGACGCGCTGCAAGTCGCCGACCTCGCCCAGCGAGTACGCGCTGAACACGAGGTCGATCGATTCCGCCCGCAGGAAGGCGAGGTCGGCGACGTCTCCCTGATGCCACTCGACCCGAACGGCGGCGCTCTCGGCGAGCGTGCGGGCCCGGTCGAGCATCCGGACCGACGCATCGACCGCGATCGTCGTGGCGCCCCGAAGCGCGAATGCCACCGCCGCCTGTCCGTCGCCGCAACCGAGGTCGAGGACCCGCTTGCCGGCCACGTCGCCGAGGACGCGAAGGTCGTCCTCGGTCGGGCCCTCGGGCCCGTACTGGATGATGTCGGTGGTCGGGCTCCCGGCGCGCTGGGACGCGATCCGGTCCCAGCTCTCGGTATTGCTCACAGGCTCATTGTGGCGAGTGGCGCCGGGCCGCGCCGGACGTCACTCGTCGCGGGCGAACGTCTCCACCATCTCCCGTGCTTCCCCGTCCCGGTACTGCACGGGGGGCGACTTCATGAAGTACGCCGACGGCCCCAGCAGTGGGCCGCCCACGCCCCGGTCGAGGGCGAGCTTGGCGCACCGCAGCGCGTCGATGATCACGCCCGCCGAGTTGGGCGAGTCCCACACCTCGAGCTTCAGCTCGAGGTTCAGGGGCACGTCGCCGAAGTTCCGGCCTTCGAGACGGATGTATGCCCACTTGCGGTCCTCCAGCCACGGCACGTGGTCGGACGGGCCGATGTGCACCGCGTCGGCCTCGAGCCCGTGCTCGATCTGGCTGGTGACCGACTGGGTCTTGGAGATCTTCTTGGACTCCAGCCGCTCGCGCTCGAGCATGTTCTTGAAGTCCATGTTGCCGCCGAAGTTGAGCTGGTAGGTGCGGTCGAGCGCCACGCCGCGGTCCTCGAAGAGGCGCGACAGGATGCGATGCACGATCGTGGAACCGACCTGACTCTTGATGTCGTCGCCCACGATGGGGACGCCGGCGTCGGTGAACCTCTGCGCCCATTCGGGGTTGCTGGCGATGAAGACGGGGATCGCGTTCACGAACGCGACGCCGGCGTCGAGGCACGCCTGGGCGTAGTGCTTCTGCGCCTGCTCCGAGCCGACCGGTAGGTAGCTCACGAGCACGTCGGCACGAGCGGCGCGCAGCGCCTCGGCCACGTCGACGGGTTCGGCCGGCGACTCCTCGACCGTGCCCCGGTAGTACTTCCCGAGGCCGTCGAGGGTGGGCGCGCGCTGTACCAGCACGCCGAGCTCGGGTACGTCGGCGAACCGGATCGTGTTGTTGGGGCCGGCGAAGATCGCCTTCCCGACGTCGAGACCGACCTTGGCCGCGTCCACGTCGAACGCGGCGACGAACTCGACGTCGCCGACGTGGTAGCCGCCCAGCACCACGTGCATGAGGCCGGGGATGGTCTCGTCGGGGACGGCGTCCCGGTAGTACTCGACTCCTTGCACGAGGCTGCTGGCGCAGTTGCCGACGCCGGCGATGGCGACACGAATAGAACGACTCATGATGTGGTCGCTCCTTCCTGTGATGGTTCGGGTTGAGCTGCACGCCGCTCAGCGGCGATGAGCTCGTCCAGCCACGCAAGGTCGCGTGCTGTGGACTCCGTACGGTGCTCCGCGAGGGAGCGCAGATAGCGATCGCCTCGGCGCGGGGTGGCCCCCTGGGCCTGGGCGAGGCGCTCGTGCAGCCCGGCCCGGCGGCGCTCGAGCAACGCAAGGCGGGCGTCGCCGGCCAGGTGCCGGCAGAACGCGAATTTCAGCGCGAAGGTCTTCTCCTCGTCGGCACCGGGGGCGTCGTCACCGGTGAGCAGCTCGGCGAAGAGCTCCTCGCCCCGCGGCGTGAGGCGGTACTGCTTGCGGGTGCGACGGGTCGGCTTGGGCACGCGACGGACGCGCGCGGCCGCCGTCTCGCCGTCGATCGAGCCGGTGGCCGGCATCGGGGCCGGTGCGGGCGCCGGCGAGCCGGGCCCGACGATCTCGATCGCCCCGGCGCGCTCGAGGCGGCGGAGCGCCGGATAGAGGGACCCGTACGAGACCCCCCAGAGGAAACCGAGGGTGTCGCCGAGACGCTTCTTCAGCTCGTAGCCGTGTAGCGGTTGCTCCTTGAGCAGGCCCAGGATGGCGAGTTCGAGCACGGGATGGCTCCGTCTGACTGGTCGAACGCGGGATATATCGCTCCGATATATCGGATGGCCAGTATGAGAGGGTGGGTGGTCACCGTCAAGCCCCCCGGCGGCCATCGATCGGCCACCCGCGGTTCACCGACCGGGCGGCCGGGCGGGCGGGCGCGACGGGCGTACGTCGCCGGCAGGTCGCTCGGATCTGGCCGCCCGCGCGCGGCTCGTGTTGGCTCGCGTCCGCCGGGACGCGCTCCTATGCTTCGAGCCGATGCCGTCGCATGTCGACTACGCACTCGCCCGCCGCGCGGTCCTGCGTGACCTCCGGCGCGGCGCGGTGACTCGACTCGACGTGTGCGACGCGCATCCCGAGCTGCTCCGAGCCGCCCGTAACGTCGGCGAGCCTGCGTCGCACGACTGCCCGATCTGCGAATCGGAGCGCGTGCGCTACGTCTCCTACGTGTACGGCGACACGCTGAAGCAGGCCAACGGCCGTTGCATCACGAACCAGGGCGAGCTCGCCAAGCTCGACGCGTCGTTCGACGAGTTCGCGTGCTACGTCGTCGAGGTCTGTCTCGACTGTCGCTGGAACCACCTCGACCGCCGGTACCTGCTCGGCCGACGTCACGCCGGCTGAGCGGCGAAGCGCGCCGCGTCAGGCCTCCTCGTCCTCGACGATCTCGTGCGGGTACTGCGAGCGACACGACACGCACCACAGCTCAGCCTCCTCGACGACCTCGTGCGACGCGGGCTGATCCCACGTCTCGGGCGTCACATAGACCCGGCGGACGAGCACCTGCTCCTCGTCGGGGAAGGCGCAGTTCTCGCAAGCGCGCTCTGTCACGACTGGAGGCTACGCTCGG